>NZ_CP129971.1:2170000-2502105 GCF_030503855.1 Marivirga salinae
AGTCAGGGGAAGTAGACGCGAAACCTTGTGATCTACCCATGGTCAGGGTGAAGTTCCGGTAACACGGAATGGAGGCCCGAACCAGTTGACGTTGAAAAGTCTTTGGATGAACTGTGGGTAGGGGTGAAAGGCCAATCAAACTGGGAAATAGCTCGTACTCCCCGAAATGTTTTTAGGAACAGCCTCGGGAGATGTTTGATAGAGGTAGAGCTACCAATAGGACTAGGGGGAGTCAAATCCTACCAAATCCTGATGAACTCCGAATGCTATCAAATTATCCCGGGAGTGAGGGCAAGGGTGCTAAGGTCCTTGTCCGAGAGGGAAAGAACCCGGACCATCAGCTAAGGTCCCCAATTGTATGTTAAGTTGAACTAAGGCGGTTCAGTTGCTTAGACAGCCAGGATGTTGGCTTGGAAGCAGCCATTCATTTAAAGAGTGCGTAACAGCTCACTGGTCGAGCGACAGAGCATCGATAATGATCGGGCATCAAACATACAACCGAAGCTATGGTCTTGCTGGCAACAGTAAGAGGTAGGGGAGCATTCCATTTGCAGAGAAGGTGTGGCGTCAGCCATGCTGGAGCGGATGGAAAAGCAAATGTAGGCATAAGTAACGATAATGCTAGTGAGAAACTAGCACACCAATAGACTAAGGTTTCCTCAGCAATGCTAATCAGCTGAGGGTTAGTCAGGACCTAAGGCGAAGCCGAGAGGCGTAGTCGATGGACAACAGATTAATATTTCTGTACTACCTTATAGAGTGAAGGGGTGACGGAGTAGTGAAAGTCCCGCGTACTGACGGAATAGTACGTTGAAGGGTGTAGGTATTGGACTTGTAGGAAAATCCGCAAGACTAGCTGAACCTGATAGTACCACAACGCTTCGGCAGCGTGGATAGTGGACCTAATCAGACTTCCAAGAAAACCCTCTAAACATATGTATAAGGTACCTGTACCGCAAACCGACACAGGTAGTCAAGGAGAGAATCCTAAGGTGCTCGAGTGATCCGTGGCTAAGGAACTAGGCAAAATGGCCCTGTAACTTCGGGAGAAGGGGCGCCTCGTTAGTGATAACGAGGCCGCAGTGAAGAGGCCCAGGCGACTGTTTAACAAAAACACATGGCTTTGCGAAATCGAAAGATGAAGTATAAGGCCTGACACCTGCCCGGTGCTGGAAGGTTAAGGGGGGACGTTAGTCAGCAATGGCGAAGCGTTGAACTGAAGCCCCAGTAAACGGCGGCCGTAACTATAACGGTCCTAAGGTAGCGAAATTCCTTGTCGGGTAAGTTCCGACCTGCACGAATGGTGTAACGATCTGGGCACTGTCTCGGCCACGAGCTCGGTGAAATTGTAGTAGCGGTGAAGATGCCGCTTACCCGCAACGGGACGAAAAGACCCCATGAACCTTTACTATAGCTTCACATTGACATTGGGTAAAATATGTGTAGGATAGGTGGGAGACTTCGAAGCTGTGTCGCCAGGCATGGTGGAGTCGTTGTTGAAATACCACCCTTATTTTATCTGATGCCTAATCCCGTGTAACGGGAGACATTGTGTGGTGGGTAGTTTGACTGGGGTGGTCGCCTCCAAAAGAGTAACGGAGGCTTTCAAAGGTTCCCTCAGCACGCTTGGTAACCGTGCGCAGAGCGCAATAGCATAAGGGAGCTTGACTGTGAGACCTACAAGTCGATCAGGGTCGAAAGACGGATATAGTGATCCGGTGGTTCCGCATGGAAGGGCCATCGCTCAAAGGATAAAAGGTACTCTGGGGATAACAGGCTGATCTCCCCCAAGAGCTCACATCGACGGGGAGGTTTGGCACCTCGATGTCGGCTCGTCACATCCTGGGGCTGGAGAAGGTCCCAAGGGTTGGGCTGTTCGCCCATTAAAGTGGCACGCGAGCTGGGTTCAGAACGTCGTGAGACAGTTCGGTCTCTATCTGTTGTGGGCGCTAGAAGTTTGAGAGGACCTGATCTTAGTACGAGAGGACCGGATTGGACAAACCGCTGGTGTACCAGTTGTGCCGCCAGGTGCATCGCTGGGTAGCTATGTTTGGAAGGGATAAGCGCTGAAAGCATCTAAGCGCGAAACCCGCCTCAAGATGAGACTTCTTTAAAGGAACCCTATAGATGATGGGGTTGATAGGCTGCAGGTGTAAAGGCAGTGATGTCATAGCCGAGCAGTACTAATTATCCGTAGCTTTCCGTTCAACAAGTCTTGTGTTTACTTTAAGACTCTTTCACTTTAACATGTTGATTAATCCGTAAAAGATCGGGTTAATTATAAAATATTGATACTACCGTATCATAAAGATATTAAGTCGATAACACTATAAGTTATTGCAGACTTTATGGTGACTATAGCGGTGGGGTACACCTCTTCCCATTCCGAACAGAGAAGTTAAGCCCACCAGCGCTGATGGTACTGCCGTAAAAGGTGGGAGAGTAAGTCGTTGCCAACTTTTATTATATAAGCCTGATAGCTAATCGCTATCAGGCTTTTTTTATGTCTATACTTTTTGGATTTCCTCAAATCTCCCTACAGATAATCAGGGTTGAGCCAGCCCTGCTTTTCCATATACTCCACTTCTAACATCGGGTAATTATAATCTAACACCACTTTTCCTACTAGGCTATAGAAACCTTTGCCTCTAAAAGGATATTCCTCGCTGATTTTGGGGAAATGAACTGTGTCGAAAGTATTCTCATAACTGTCATGAAAAGTACCGAAGTACATTGATTCTTTGTTTTTTGTAGAGGTTCTTTTTATAGTAACCATATAGCCGATGAGATGTACTTTCTTATTTATTTTATTTCTTAATTCTGTAGCATAGGTATCAGGCTTGATTTGACTATTAATTAGTATGTAAGGATTACATGTGGGATAGCCCAATATCATCAATTCATTAAATGACTTTTCTAAAGCGGTTGTTTCCATTTTTGGAAGGCTGTAATTTACAGGCTCTTCTTCAAATAGATTTATATTATTTTTCTCTTTCTTTTTGAGGTAGAGGGAATAGGCTTTCCATAAAAGATGTTTGTTGGGTTTATTGAAGCTGTTAAAGGCTCCAATTTTTATCAGGATGAATAGTTGCTCTTTTTTGATAGGAATTCTTACTTTAAAGTCCTCGATACTTTTGAAAGACCCATGGTTTTCTCTTTCAATTACAATTCTTTCAGCTACTTTTCTTTCGAGATCTTTAATATGAATAAACCCTAAGTAAATTCTCTTTCCTTCTATTCTGGTGAGGTAATGACTTTTATTAATGCAAGGAGTCACAATTTCTGCTCCTGCTTTTCTCGCTTCGTGGATATAAAATTCGGTTTTGTAAAATCCTCCGAAATTATTGATAACGCCTACCATAAACTCTATTGGGTAGTGTGCTTTAAGGTATAAACTCTCATAGCTTTCGACTGCAAAGCTGGCAGAATGTCCTTTTGCAAAAGAAAAACCTGAGAAACTTGATATCTCGAACCAAACTCTTTGAATTACCTTTTCATCATATCCTTTTTCACGACAATTTTTAAAATACTGATTTTCTACTTTTTCAAATTCTTTACGAGACCTATATTTACCTGACATTCCTCTTCGTAATATATCTGCTTCACTTAAAGTTAGTCCACCAAAGTGATGGGCTACACGGATAACATCTTCTTGATAGACCATTACACCATAAGTTTCTTTCATGAGTTTATCCATTATGGGATGGATTGATTCATAATTCCCATTGCTATGGTGACGCTCTATATAAGTTTTCATCATGCCTGACTGCGAAACTCCAGGGCGAATAATAGAACTGGCTGCTACTAAAGTGAGATAATCTTCACATTCTAGCTTTGCAAGCAACATTCTCATTGCGGGAGATTCCACATAGAAGCAACCCATAGTATTTCCGTTTTTGATTAGATTCTTAATGGCGGGATCTTTTTCCAGTATTTTTGTATGAATTTTACGGGGATCTATTTTTTTGCCTTGATTTTCTTCTACTATTTTAATGGTATCTTGAATATGCCCAAGACCTCTTTGACTTAGGATGTCATATTTGTAAATACCGATATCTTCTGCACTATACATATCAAAATGGGAAACAGGAAAGCCCTTTGGTGGCATTTCTGTTGCTGTAAATGCATAAATGGGTTGTTCGGTGATTAATAATCCGCCTGCATGAATCGAAATATTGGCTGGAAATTCTTTGGCTACCATGTGTTGGGTATAGTGCAATACCTTGCGCAAGTAATCATCTTTCTTTCCGTAGTTGGGATTTTCAGACAGTTTATCAATTTCACTTTTCGGCATACCAAATACTTTAGCTATTTCACGTAGCATCATCCGGTATTTCATAGTAGTATGAGTGCCTAGAAGGCAAGTGTGATGTGCATTATGTTTATCAAACATATATTGAATTACAGCATCTCTATGTTGCCAAGAGAAGTCGATGTCAAAATCTGGGGGTGAGGTGCGTGAAGGATTTAGAAAGCGCTCGAAATAGAGATCAAGATCAATGGGGTCTACATTGGTTATACCGAGACAATAAGCTATCATACTATTAGCGCCACTACCACGCCCTACATGAGGAAACCCTTTTCTTTGAGCAAATTGTATCATATCATAAGTGATAAGATAATAAGCAGTGAAATCCTTTTGCCTTATGATTTCCATTTCTCTTTCAAATCGTTCGGTAAGCACTGCATTTTGTTTTCCGTATCGATTTTTAAAGCCTTTTCTAGCTTCAGATTCAAAATAGTGCCAATCTTCTATGGCAGAACCCAATAAAGAGCGTTTATTTTTAGATTGTCCAAATTGAATTTCAAAATGACATTCTTCTATTAGTTTATCTGATTGCTTTAGCATAAATTCAAAACCTTGATAATGCTGTTGGAGCATTTCTTTAGGTTGCATGAATTCATTGGGTTGTGCCTGAAATTTTTTATCCAAACGACTAAGTAATTGGTTTTGCTGAATCGCTCGTAATAGGCGATGCATATTAAAACCTGTTTTGTTTTTGAAGGTAACAGGAGCTAAAGCCAATAATTTTTCTTTTTGAAATTTATGATGCTGATACCTCAAGCGGTTGAGTTCTTCAGGTTTTATTCCAATGAATTCGTTGGTGCGCAGATTTTCAGGAGCAGTATGCATAAGGTAAATAACAGCAACATTATCAGTAAACCGAGGTCTGCTTTGCAAGGGAAAATCATTTCGGTTGTGGTAAGATAAAAAGGCATTGAGTTCTTCGAAGCCTTGATTGTTCCGGGCCATGCCTATATAGATTAATTGTTCTTGTTTACGAAATTCAATTCCAGGGATTACTTTTAGTGGATAGTGAGCATATTCATTTTTCAAATAACGAAAAACTTCGATATAGGCAGCTGTACTATGGATATCAGTCAATGCAATTTTATGAATACCATTTTCAATGCATTCTAATATCAGTTCTTCGGGCGATAAAGTACCGTATTTGAAGCTGAAGTGTGTGTGACAATTAATATACATTACTAATATTTTTAGTAAAATTACTAATAATATTAGTCTCAATTCAAATTTATTTTATTTTTCTTGAATTGAAGTAAATTCTTGTTTAGCAACTGACTGCACTATATATTCGAAACTCTATGGAGCTATCCTTTTTAATTACCATTCTGGTTATATTAACTGCCATTGTTTTATTCGCTACCGAAGCTGTCCGCGTAGATTTGGTAGCGATTGGTGTGATGGTATTGTGGATAGTGTTTGGCGTTTTAGAGCCGGAGGAAAGTTTTAGAGGCTTTGCTAATAGTGCTACGCTTACCGTAACAGCAATGTTTATTTTAAGTAGTGCATTGATAAGGGGTGGGGTCATAAAATTGTTAGCGCCTTTGACTACTCGTTTATTCAATAAATCCTATAGTGGGGCTATTTTGGGGATGAGTTCGGGAGTAGGTTTGTTGTCTGCATTTATCAATAATACACCAGTTGTAGCAACTTTTATTCCCATTGTTTCTAAAGCTGCAAAAAAGCTCAATTTGCACCCTACTAAGTTCCTTATCCCACTTTCATATGGAGCTATATTAGGTGGAACCTGCACATTAATAGGAACTTCTACCAATCTTCTGGTGGCGGGTATTGCCAAAGATAACGGTTTCGATGAAATCGGATTATTTACTATGACTCCTATTGGACTTGTGTTTTCAGGGGTAGGTTTACTGTATCTGATGTTTGCAGGAAAACATTTATTACCTAAGGAATCACAATTAAAGCCTTTACAAGATGAAAGTCAAATCAATAAATTTTTGACTGAGGTTGAAATACAGGAATTACCAGATGAACAAAAGGGGATAAGCATAGAAGAATTGTTTAAAGAGAAAGATTTATCCTTTGAAGTACAGGAGTTGAAAAGAGGGGATGAATCTATCAAAAATCCAAAAATGAGCACTAGACTACAAACTGGTGATGTGATGTTGATTAAGGGAGAGCTGGATAAGGTGAAAAAAGTGGTGGCTGATAAGCACCTTTCTATAGTGAAATCCATAACAGATAAATATTTCCCAAGGGAAGAGACTAAGGTGGTAGAGGTTATTATTATGCCGGGGACTCATTTGGTCGATAAGAAACTTAAGAACATAAATTTTCTAAAGAACTATCATTCTCATTTGCTCGCCATTAGACATAGGGGGAAACGTAAGTTTAGCGACATGGGAAATACCCGATTAAAGGTTGGAGATATTTTATTATTGCAAACAAGTAAGGAAGGTTATGAGCTTTTGCAAAAGGCGGAAAGTAATCCAAATGCTCCTTTTTTATCAATCAAAGAGACCGATTTAAATATACCGAACAAAAAGAAGCTTTATATATCTGCAGGAGTTTTAGCATTGGTGATATTGACAGCTACTTTTAATATTTTACCTATAGTGGCTTCCGCTTGGGCGGGTGTTTTTCTATTAGGGGCTTTTAGGATTATTAGCATGACGGATGCCTATCGTTCAATAGATTGGCAAGTGATATTTTTATTGGCAGGTTCTTTAAGCTTTGGGGCAGCAATGGAGAAAAGTGGATTGAATGATTGGTTGGTAACTCATTTAACATCATTAACTGAAAAAGAGTTAGCACCATTTATTATAATAGGCGTCATTTATTTAATGACCATGATTTTTACCGAAATCATGTCGAACAATGCAGCTGCTGCTTTAATGGCTCCGCTTTCCATGGCAATTGCAGATGCTTTAGGCTACAGTCCTCTACCTTTTTTAATAGCGGTGATGATAGCGGGTAGTGCCAGTTTTATGACACCAATCGGCTATCAGACCAACACCATGGTGTATAGTGCCGGAAATTATGAGTTTAAAGATTTCTTTAAAATAGGAGCGCCACTCGGATTAATTTTTTGGATTATTGCTTCCTTACTAATTCCTATTTTTTATTCTTTTTAAAGCTGTGGTTTTTAGGTAATCAAACGCATTTTAAGGTTTTTTAAGTGTAGGGATGCCATTCAAGTTAAATCGTGTAATAGCTTGATTATTTTGGTTGTCCGATACAGTAAAAACGACATCATTATAATCCTTATCGCTTCTTTCATCATTTATAAATTGGTCTTCAAATGCAAGTACTATTGAATTAAAGTTTTTGAACTGGAATAATACATGTTGTTGTACTTCTTCTGAATTAAGGTAAGTATCTGTGTAAAAAGTTTTATTTTCGTAATTTACCTGACCCGTTCTCCAGCCATCTAAAATTAAAAAGAATCCAACAGTGGTTCCGGCAGGGAATGTCTGATCACCCAATTGCAGCATGTCTCCCTGATTCAGAATATCATCACTTATATGTGGGAATAAAATACTTAAATCTAATTCCCCTACTTCTACTGTACTTGTACTTGGATTGTAAATATAATAACCTAAAGAATTTTTCAAAGTGGCTCCCTCTAATACAAAAGTTATGTAAACTTCTGACTCTTTGGTTAATACAATGTTAAGACTATTTGATTCCTCAAATAAAGAGGGGTATTCATTCGTAAAATCTTTACTAGGAGGAAAAATACTATCTAATTCTTCGAGTATGTCTGGTTCTAAATCAGAAGGAATAATCTCATCTGGTGTTTCTGGAATATCTGGATCCACCTCTGATTGCTTACAGGCAAACGTTAAAACAGAAAGTATAACTAAGATAATTAAGGTATTTAAGATTTTCATTACTGGCTTTATTAAGGTGTAATTTATTTATTACTTTCACCAAAGATAGCCAGGGTCATTATATGAACTGTTACATATCAAAAGTTAGGATTTGTATATATGCCATGTTTATAAAAGGTATAAGCTGAATATATTCTTACCAAAGCATTGATTAAGAGTAGAATATACATTCAGCTGTTAGAGTGAGTTTTTAAGCCCCAAACCAATTCTCATCCCGTCTCAGTCTCTTATCCAACCCAATAGTATTGCCTCTGACTATGCTTTCCAAACCATGCTTGTGGCGGATTTTATCCAAGGCTTGGTAGAGCTGGATGTATTCTTCCGTATCGTCAAACAGATTGATTTGGTAGTTACCGTGTACCAGTCCGCTGAGGCGTACTCCAATTAGTCGAAGCATCATTCTACGGGTATATAATTGGTCAAATAGTTCTTTTCCATAGCGGATTAAAGTTTTATCGCTGGCGGTATAGCTGATTTTCTTTTGCTTGCTTTCCGTATCAAAATTGCTATAGCGAATTTTAATAGAGATGTTGGAAGTCAAGCGGTTCTGCTCACGGAGTTTATGCGCCAGTTTTTCTATCATGGCTACCAATACAGCTTTCATTTGTTTCACGTCCATGCTGTCATCATGGAAAGTACTTTCTGTAGAAATGGATTTTTGTTCGCTATAGGGCGTAATAGGCGTATGGTCTATGCCTTGCGCCCTTTGCCACATCACAATCCCATTTTTCCCAAAGGTATATTCCATCAGTTTTTTTGGGATTTGCCTGAGCGTTTCCACTTTCTTCACCCCCATGGAGCGCAAAAGCTCCGAGGTTTTCTTTCCAATCATCGGGATTTTATGCACGGGCATAGGATCCAAGAAGGCGATTTCGGTTCCCGGAAGTATTTGCCTAGTATTGTTAGGTTTTGCTTCTCCTGTGGCTACTTTCGATACCATTTTATTTTGCGAAAGCCCCATGCTGATCGGTAATCCACTTTCACTGATAATTTTCTTTCTCAGCTCTTTTCCCCATTCATAGCAACCAAAATATTTATCCATTCCGCTTACGTCCAGATAAAATTCATCCACAGAAGCCTTTTCAAAAAGAGGCGATTCGCTTCTAATGATTTCCGTAATCAGTTTAGAGTAATGACTGTAGTTTTGCATATCTCCTGCTATCACCAAAGCTTCTGGGCAGAGTTGTAATGCCGTTTTCATGGGCATGGCTGAATGTACGCCATATGCCCGAGTCTCATAGCTACAGGCCGCTACCACCCCCCTGTGTCCGCCCCCAACAATAACAGGCTTACCGTTTAGTGTTGAATCTAAAAGGCGTTCGACAGACACAAAGAAGGTGTCCATATCTAAATGAATGATGGATCTGGTAGCATTTTCCTGCATAAAACTAAAATATTTAGCTTTTTTTTGGCTTTTTTGATAATTAATACTAAATTTATTATCAAAATTACTAAAATAAATAGTAATTCAATCGAAAAAGTTCACGGCTTTTAAAATTATTAAGTGGGATGGATGTAAAAATTAGATTATCGAGTAAGCGCCTTAATTCAGGAAGGTGTCAGGTGCATTTTCATGTGCGTACTAAGACTGGTGACAGCAGATGGTACGGTTACACACTGGCTGAACCACAAGATACCGTAAGTGAGGTGGTTGACAGAATTAGGAATCGTTTTAGCCGAGCTGAAGATAAAATTTCTTTGCATCAAAAGGTGCTGTATCATTTGAATGAGCACTACAGAGAAACGGATGATTTGATGATTTTCAGAGAAGCTTGATTATATTTGAGGTGGGTACAGAGTGCTGAGTACAAAGTACAGGCAGAGTAAAGATGGAAGATGGAAGTATGAAACAGTTGGATGAGGGGTGTTTAGTTTAGTGCCGAAAATCTACCATTTTCTAGATACTGGTTACTTGATACTAAGAAAATTGAATTATTTTGAAATAATAAGTTGAAAGTAAGAAGTAAAAAAATAAATAGTGTGAGGTTTGTTGAAGTTAATTTTGCACACTCGTTCACAATTAAGATTTTACTTAATACTTATAACCTAAAACTTAAAACTAAATAAAGCGATGAAGGAGTCTTAAATCTGGACTCTTGATTCTTTAATCTGATAAAATGAGCTTGATCAATAACAATATTAAATACCTCCGAAAGGAAAAAGGCTGGACACAACAGGACTTGGCTGATGAGTTGGGTGTGAAGCGTCCGCAGATTGGTTCTTATGAAGAAGGTAGGGCAGATCCTAGAATTCAAACTTTGATCAAATTGTCGGATCTTTTTAATGTGAGTGTAGATGATTTATTGGGAAAAGATTTATCGAGCCCGATGACAATTAGCCGAAAACCTACTAAAGTTTTGGCGATTACTGTGGATAGCCAAGAAAGAGAAAATATTGAATTAGTTCCTCAAAAGGCTTCTGCAGGCTATACCAATGGCTATGCGGATCCTGAATACTTACAGGAGCTGCCACGCTTCCAATTGCCTAATTTGCCTAGAAACAGCACTTACCGAGCATTTGAAATTAGTGGTGATTCTATGTTGCCTCTTGAACCCGGAACTATAATTATTGGCGAATATGTAGAAAGTCCTGATTCAATCCGAAATGGGAAAACCTATATTATCGTTAGCGAGCAGGAGGGAGTAGTTTATAAAAGAGTATTCAATTATGCTGAGGAAAAGGGAGTCTTATTTATGGTGTCAGATAATACCGTTTATTCTCCTTATGAAATTCCTTTGGAGAGTGTAATGGAAATTTGGGAAGCAAAAGCTTTTATCAGTACTCAATTTCCTGATGTGAAAAATAATGAAAATGCGCCTATGAGCCTAAGAGAGCTTACGGATATTGTACTTGAAATTAAAGAGGAAGTAACAAAGTTGAAGAAGTGAATATGTAAGGTGGTAGTAACTTCCACCAACCAAAGGTTGGCGGAAGTCATCATTTTTTCTATTAAGCTTTCAGTGCAGCAACACCTGGTAATTCTTTGCCTTCCATATATTCTAACAAAGCACCACCGCCAGTTGATACATAGCTTACTTTATCGCCATAACCTAAGCTGTTTACAGCTGCAGCTGAATCTCCGCCACCTATAAGTGAAAATGCGCCATTTTCTGTAGCTTTTACTACTGATTCAGCAATTGATTTTGTGCCTTTTGCGAAATTTTCCATTTCAAATACACCCATTGGGCCATTCCATAGGATAGTTTTTGATTCTTCTACTGTTTTTTGGAAGATGGCAGTTGCTTCAGGTCCAATGTCTAATCCCATCCATCCATCTTCTATGGCATGATTTTGACCAATTTTTGTATTGGCATCATTGGAAAAATCATCTGCTACTATCGAATCAATTGGTAGTTTTAATTCAACACCTTTCTCTTTTGCTTTTTGAATTAATTCTTTAGCTAAATCTAATTTATCTTCTTCCACTAATGAGTTTCCAATCTTTCCACCCATAGCTTTAAAGAAAGTGTAAGACATTCCACCACCAATGATTAGATTATCAACTTTGTCTAATAATTTTTCAATAATTAAAATTTTATCAGAGATTTTAGCTCCTCCCATGATTGCCGTGTAGGGCTTGTCCGCTTTTTCTAATACTTTATCAGCATTCTCAATCTCTGCTGCCATTACGAAACCCGCCATTTTATCTTTAAAGAATTTTGCTACAACTGTGGTAGATGCATGGGCACGGTGTGCGGTTCCAAAGGCATCATTCACATATACATCTCCTAATTTTGACAGGGCTTTGGCAAAAGCTTCATCTCCTTTGGTTTCTCCGTCATGAAAGCGTACATTCTCCAATAATAAAACCTCACCATTTTTTAAATTCTGAGCCTCACTTTCTGCTTTTTCACCTATAGTGTCTTCACTGAAATGAACTTTAGCTCCATAAGCTTTTTCCAAATCACCTACTATGTGTTTTAGTGAAAATTTATTTTCAGGTCCATTTTTCGGCCTTCCTAAGTGGGACATTAAAATTGCTTTACCACCATCGTCCAATATTTTTTTAATGGTTGGAATGGTAGCTTTTATTCGGGTGTCATCAGTTACCTGAAAATCTTTATTTAAAGGCACATTTAAATCGACTCTGATTAATGCAGTTTTGTTTTCGAATGAATAGTCTTTTACGGTTTGCATTGAGTTATAATTATGGTTATAAAATTTATTCTTTTACGGCTGCTCTTTGCAGTCGATCGTTTATTGCTTTTCCCAATCCCTCAGAAGGTACTTTTTCAGTAATGATCAAATCTACATTACTCTCATCTAATTTACGAAGATGCGAAAATAAGTTTTTAGCTGCTTCGTGCATATCTTTAGTTTTCGAGAGTACTAATGACATTTCTACGTCCTTATAAAACTTTGAAAATGATAAAACCCCTATTTTTGATTGAGGATTCTGTTTGATTAATTCTTTAATATTCCCTAGAATTATATTTTTTCGAGGAGCGTAATGACTTTTGAGCATACCTGGTGCATCAGGTTTTGAACTCGAATGTGGTAATGTTTTTACTTTACCAATTAATTTTTCGATTTCATCTACTTCCAAACCTCCTAATCGATAGATAACTGTTTCTCCATTTTCAAATCCCACTATAGTGGATTCTATTCCTACTTCGCTAATTTTTCCTTCTAAAATAAAAGGCAATTTATCGCCTAGCTGTTGTTGAACATGCTGGGAATTGGTTGGACTGATATATCCAAAAGGATTTGCACTGGGAGCCGCCAATGGGTAGTCCAGTATTTTAAGTAAGCTTAATGCTTTTGGGTGATTTGGGATGCGAAAAGCTACCCTGTCTAAGCCTGAGCAGGTTAAATCAGGTATTTTATCATTTCGCTCCAATAAAATGGTAAGAGGGCCAGGCCAAAAAGCTTTTGCTAGTATTTTGGCAGTATCTGGAATCTCTTTTACATATTCACTTATTGCCTCTAAACTGTGTGAGTGTAGAATCAAAGGGTCGAAGTGAGGACGATTTTTGACCTCAAAAATCTTACTTACTACATCAGCTTTTAGCCCATTACCTGCTAGCCCATATACAGTTTCAGTAGGAAACCCGATTAGGTTATCAGTATCTAGTAATTTTTTTGCTTTATTGATATCGCTATTGATTTCTGCCATAATTCAGAAGGCGAATTTAAGTTATTTTTTTATTGATGTCACAGATTTGTAAATTGAGAATGATATATTTAAACTTGAAATCACCAAAACAGATAAAACTATGAGCAGAAAATCTAGGAATCTAATAAAACTAGTAGCTATTATAATAGTATTGGTATTAGTTTTTATGGAATTAGGAATTATTGCTATTCCAGCACTAGCAACCTATAAATTTTGGTTAAGTGTTGTAGCATTCGCAATGGTATTGTTAGCCTCAAGGTAATAAATTAAAAAGGCTGTCAAAAACTCCACGTTTAAGACAGCCTTTTTAGTCATTTCTTTTATTTACAGAATTTTTCTAATGCCTCTATGGCATCTTGAAAACCTCTGTTTTTAGCTTTTATTAAATCATCGCAACCTTCACTTTTCTTGTCGGTATTGATTTTGATAAAACCACTCCAATAATAACTTTCCCCATTTTCAGGATTAATTTTCAAGCTTAAATTTAATAAGCTATCTGCTTTGTTGAATGAGCCAAACTGCAACAATGTTTTCGCACTATTAAGATATGGTATATGATTATTTGGAGAAAGTTTAATTGCAAATCTATTATCTTCTAAGGCTGCATCATATTGTTTTAATTCAAATAATGCTGTGGCTCTGTTGATATATAAATCTGCATCATTAGGGCGTAAATCTATTGCCTTGTTGTAATCTAACAAAGCTTTTTCGTAATATTTGGTCTCTAAATGTACATTTCCTCTATTATAATACGGCTTATAATTAGAAGAATCTTTTTTTATTGATTTTGTAAAATCATCTATTGACTTCGAATAATCTAATATTTGCAGATGCGCTACACCCCGCATATTGTATGCGTCTGCATTATCATTATTCTTAGAAATTACCTTGTCTAAGTAATTTATAGCCTCTTTATAATTTTCTGATTGCATGTTCTTTCTACTTTCGGTCATTAGTTCTTGTTCAGAAGGGCTGCAAGCGAAAAATAATATTGAGCAAATTAGTAATATAATAGTGTTAACTTTGAACATATGTTTAAACAATTAATGTTGTAATATATAAAAAACCTTACATGAATGACTTAAATGTTGTTTGTGCTGTTTTCGTTAAAAAAAAGCGTTTTACATTTGTATTAAGCTTTACGATTCATTTATTCAAATGGGCGTAATTTTAAGGTTGATAGTTTACCCCGGTTTGGTTCACCGGGGTTTTTTTATGCCTTGTCAATTCTTTCTACATTTTCAAATTCCATTATGAAATCCTTACCAAATGCTTGTGACGGAGTTAAATAGCCTTTTGAAGGATTTTTATCTAGTTTTAGAGCAGAAACTAATGCTGTTTTGGCTGTTAGGAAATATGCTTCTGGAGTAATTAATTCGGCTTTAAAACTATTTCCAGCATCATCCATTATCTTTCCAATCACATAAGTTTTGCCAGATTTTAGATTATCTTCTTTTGGCCCAGAAACAGAGTTTTCTATTCTTCTTCTTACTAATTTTTGGATCCAGCCAATCCCTAAAAGAAACTTTAAATTTCTATATTTCTTGATTTTCTTGATCATTTTAAGACTAGCGCCACTAAATACCTTAATGTTGGGGATTTGCGTTTGATGGTAGCTTGTCATTAAATCACCCCAAGGAATAGTCATACACCACTGTTTTTTATGTGGAAATTCTATTTCTTTTACATCATATGCTAATGGCACATTTTTAATTTCTCCATTTTCTCTTATAAATCCACCTTTTGCAATGTTTTTAGCCATTGTAACTGCTGTACCTCGTGACATACCAGTTTTTGAGCCTACAAATGCTAATTCCAATGATGTACCACTAGGGAGTTTATCTTTTAAATAGCCAGCTAGGCAATCGGTAGGTACTACATCAAAGCCAACGCCAGGAATGAGAGCAATTCCTGCTTTTATAGCTTGTTCATGATATTTCATTACATCTTCAAAAACCCAGATTTCGCCTGTAATGTCAAGGTAATTAGTTTTTGATTTTATGCATGCTTCTACCATCGGAACTGCTGTTTCTGAAAATGGACCAGCACAATGAATTACGGTATGGAAGTCTTTTAATAATCTTTCTAATTTATCTGTATCGTTTAATTCAACGATATGATACGGAAAACCAGTTTCTCTAGCTATTGATTGAATTGCTTTTTCATTTCTGCCAGCAATTTCTACGTTTATTCCCTTTCTCTTGGCTTCTTGCGTAATTAATTTTCCGGTATAACCGTTAGCGCCATATATCAGAATCTTATAGTCCATTTAATAAGTTTTTTGATTTTTTGACCATTCTCAAAATTGAAGGCTCTTGTGTTAAGGTTTCTACTTCTTTTATTTTAATCCATTGAAAGTCATTGCTTTCATGATTTATTCGAGTTTTTTCATTACTCTCGCAAAAATAAGCAAACCTAACGTCATAATGGTAATGTTCGGGAATTCCTTTATTCTCTGGAATAAGATGGATGTCGATGTCATAAACATCATTTGAAACTAACTTTAAATTTTCAAGACCGGTTTCTTCATTTACTTCTTTTCTGGCTACTTTTTCCAAATCTGTTTCACCATCTGCATGGCCACCTGGCTGTAGCCACTTATTAAGCTTTTTGTGATGCAGTAACAATATTTCCTTTGAATGACTATTGATAATCCAAGCGGAGGCTGTAAAGTGTGCCTCTAAGTTATTTCTACTGAATGCTTTTTTGCCTTTTGCTTCGTAAAGCTCCAGCATTTTATTTTTATATTCTTCTTCCTTTTCTGAGAGCGGTCTGTATTGCTTTAGTGCTTCCATTTTAAGCTAGAATGGGTAAAAAAAAAGCCGTCATTTGACGGCTTTAAATATTGATTTAAATTAGATTTAGTTAGCTAATTCTAAATTTAAAGTAATGCTAGTTGGATCATCTGTACCTTTTGGGAATGGTGCAGAATAAGATAATGATAAATTACCGTTATCTTTATTCAAAGAGGCAATCGTTAAATCTTTACCTGGGCTCAATGAAACAACATCTAGATTTTCATTTAAAGAAAATGTACCTTCAGCAGCTAAAGTTTCACCATGATTTAAATTTGCATCAGTAAATGCTTCTATGTCGGATACTTCATATGCAGCACCTTCAACAGTAAATGTTATGGAAACTCCAGATAATGCTTCATCTAAAACATTTGCTCCAACAATATTCCAAGTACCTTTTAATTCTTCAATTTTTTTCTCTTCTGCAGTTGGCTCGTCTTTTTTACATGAGCTAAGTATTACAACAAATGATAATGCTAAAAAGCTTAATAGTTTAATGTTCCTTTTCATAATGAATTAATTAGTGATTTGTATTCTAAAGTTTAAAAGTCTGAATTATTGTTCATAATCCAATAAAATATTTATTTTTTTTTATGTAGTGTTTCAAATTAATTATCCCCAATATTAATCAATTTTTTTGCAAAATCATTGTATTCTATTGGGTTATTTGATGCAATTAAGGTGATTCTTTCGTCAGAAGTCCTTCTCAATAAGTCTTTATACCATTCTATTCCTTTTGAGTCTAAATGTGATGTTGGCTCATCCAATAGAAGTACCTTAGCTTCAAAACAACAGCATAAAATTAACTTTAACCTTTGCTGCATTCCAGATGAAAATTCTGCAATAGGTTTATTCATGCTTTGAGCCAAATTTGCATTGTTTATTTCATTCATTATATCTGTGCCGAAAAGGCTGTTTTTGAATTTTGAATGAAAATCTAAGTGTTCTTTTAATGTATATTCTTCAATTAAGTTTAGATAAGGAGCAGCAATGCCTAATAATTGATAAATATTTTCTTTTTCTACCAATTTACCGTTTTCGATAAAATTAACTTTGCCTTTACTAGGTGCAATCACCCCCGCAATAATCTTAATAAATGTAGATTTCCCACTTCCATTTTCTCCTGTAATGGCATAAGTATTATTTGTTTCGAATGTCTGATTCAAATTTTCAAATAACTTATTCTTCGGGTATTTTTTGCTGAGCCCTTCAAGAGTTAATTGCATAGGATGCTTTTTAAGATATCTCTATATGAAATAAACATTCTAATTATGGGTATTTCATTAAAATTGCGCCATTAGTATATTTCACTTAGTTTCTATTCAGTTTCCGTAGCCTTTCATGATACCTCTTTCAGATTTTCTAACAAAAGCAGTTATATTATCTCTTTCTTCACTACTTCTGATTAAAGTTTCTATATTTTCAAGTGCTTCGGCATTGTTTTTACCACTTAAATAGAGACTCCTATAGATTTCTTGAATATCATTGATTCTTTCATTGCTAAATCCTCTTCTTCTAAGTCCAACGGAATTAATACCACAATAAGTAAGAGGTTCACGAGCTGCTTTAACATAAGGAGGGACGTCTTTTCTGACCAATGAACCACCAGATATCATCACATGACTACCGATCTTTACAAATTGATGAATGGCTGTTGCACCACCAATTATAGCCCAATCATCTATGGAAACATGCCCTCCAACTTGAACTGAATTTACCAAAATGCAATTATCTCCTATCATACAGTCATGAGCGATATGTACATAAGCCATAATTAAAGTTTTTGAACCAATTTTCGTAACTTTTCTATCGTTTGTACCTCGGCTGATGTTAACATATTCTCTAATCACTGTGTCATCACCAATTTCAGTAGTAGTGACTTCACCGCTAAATTTTAAATCTTGGGGCACAGCAGAAATAGTAGCACCTGAATAGATTTTACAGTTTTTACCGATTCTGGCTCCTGAGTTTATCGTGACATTAGGCCCTATCCAAGTGCCGTTTCCAATTTCTACATCTTTGTCAATGAATGTAAAAGGTTCGATTATGACATCCTTACCTATTTTTGCATCAGGATGAATATAATTTAATGACTTGTCCATGTAAATAATTTTATAAGCAAAACATGCTTTTTCTAACCTTAATTAAGGTTTTATTCTTCTTCTTTTTTAACAATTCTAGCGGTAAGCGTTGCTTCACTCACTACACTATTTCCTACATACGCATATCCTTGCATTTTGGCTATTCCTCTTTTTATAGGAGCTAAAAGTTCGCACTTTAGGATTATAGTATCACCGGGCCTCACCATTTTTCTAAATCTGCAATTATCGATACCTAAAAAATAAGTCCAATATTCTGAAGGCTCATCAACGGAACTAAGAACTAAAATTCCTCCTGTCTGAGCCATTGCTTCAATTTGTAAAACACCCGGCATTACAGGGTTTCCAGGGAAATGACCCTGAAAGAAATTTTCGTTAATGGTGATATTCTTTAAACCTATTACTGTTTTGTGGTCTTGGTGAATAATTTTGTCTACCAATTGAAAAGGATATCTATGGCGCAACATTGCAGAGATGCCATCAATATCCATAACAGGTTCTGCATTAGGATCGTATTTGGGAGCAGACTTTTCTGATTTTTTAATATACTTTTTGATTTTCTGTGCGAAAGCCACATTAGTAGAATGTCCAGGTCGAGCAGCTAAGATTTGTCCTTTAATTGGTCTTCCTACTAAAGCTAAATCACCTACTACATCTAGTAACTTATGTCGAGCAGGTTCATTCTTAAATCTCAGTTCAATATTGTCAAGGATCCCTTCTTCTTTAACTTCAATATGAGGTTTGTCGAAAATTTTAGCAAGTTCTTTTAACTCTTCATCAGAAACTAATTTATCAACCACAACAATGGCATTATTTAAATCACCACCTTTTATTAAATTGTTATTATAAAGTTGTTGAAGTTCATGAAGGAATACAAAAGTCCTACAAGTTGAAATTTCTTTTTTAAATTCTGCTATATTATTTAAAGAGGCATGCTGGCTACCCAAAACTTTAGAGTTATAGTCTATCATAACCGTAACTCTGTAGTCATCAACAGGCAATAGTGCCATCTCTACATTTTTCTCATCATCTGTCAGGAAAAGGCCTTCGGGAACTTCAAAGAAGTTTCTTAGTGCATTTTGCTCTTCTAAACCTACTGATTCCAATGCTTCATAGAAAAGCTTAGCACTTCCATCCATGATAGGTGTTTCAGGACCATCTACTTCTATTAAAACATTGTCAATTTGTAAACCCACCAAAGCAGACAAAACATGTTCTACTGTTGATACTCTAGCTTCACCTCTAGCAATAGTAGTACCTCTTGAAGTGTCTACCACTAAATCGGCATCAGCTTCGATGATTGGCTTTTCAGGAAGATCTACTCTTTGAAATTTAATTCCACTATCGATTTCATCAGGCTTGAAGGTTAAAGTGACTTTATGGCCAGTGTGAAGTCCTACACCAGAAACACTTACCGCTTTTTTAATAGTGTGCTGCTTATTATACATTTAGTTCTTTTTTTCAGACGGCAAATTTAAAACTATTTTTTCCAATTGCTGAATTTGTTGGTGTAATTCCGGCAACCTTTTAAATAAAGTACTGGCTTTAAGGAATTGCTTATGTTCAAAACCAATCATTCCTGATAGAATTGTACCGCTTTGTTTTACGGACTTAGATATACCGGCCTTGGCACTAACTGTAGTACGATCAGCGATTTCAATATGTCCTACTATTCCAACTTGACCCGCTATTACGCAGTTTTTACCCACTTTTGTGCTTCCTGATATCCCGGCTTGAGAAGCAACTACAGTATTTTCGCCAACCTCAACATTATGCGCTATTTGAACTAAATTGTCTAATTTCGCTCCTTTTCTGATAATGGTTGAACCCAATGTGGCGCAATCAATAGTGGTGTTGGCTCCAATGCTTACATTATCTTCTAAAATAACATTTCCTAATTGTGGAATTGTTTTATAAGTTCCGTCTGATTGCGGAGCAAAACCGAATCCATCGCTTCCGATCACTGCACCTGCTTGAATATTACAGTTAATCCCAATTTTAGAATCGGCATAAATCTTTACACCTTGATAAATTATAGAATTGTCACCAATTACAACGTTATCACCTATGTGAGCTTGAGGATAGATCTTTACATTATTTCCAATCTTTACATTATTTCCAATATATGAAAATGCCCCTCTGTAAATATTTTCACCCACAGAGCTTCCTTCCCCGATAAAAGATGGATCTTCCACGCCCAATTTTGCATAGGACATAATCTTATTATATTCTTCCAATAATTGAGTAAAGGCAGAATACGGATCTTCCACCTTTATTAAAGCCGGTTTAATGGTTTTTTTAGGTAGGAAATTCTTTTTTACTATGATGGCTGCTGCATCTGATGTATAGATGTGGTTTTCATATTTTTCATTAGAAAGAAAGCTAATTGTTTTGGCTTTTCCCTCTTCAATTTTTCCCAGATTATCGACTACTCGTTCTCCATCGCCTTCAACCGTGCCTCCGATCATTCCAGCTATTTGATTTACGCTAAACTCCATTTAAAATAGTTATGGTTGCTATAATTTACAAAGATACGTTTTTAGGTAGGCATAGGTAATATTTTTTGACAATTTTACTCATAGCTTTGATGTTTGGTAAATCGGCTGCTTGAGCTATGTCCATCAAATGCCCTTTTTTAGTTATTATTTTAATGCTTTTCCCACCTTCTACATAGGCTGAATTTGTAACCTCACCATGAGAAAGGAAAAAGGCTGCTTCTTTATTTAATAAATTAAACTCTTGAGCAATTTTTGCTTTTAGCGCATTGATATCAGTTTTTTTAAGCGGTTCGTTTCCTAATTTTATTTTAAATAAATCGCGTTGAAGAATTCGTTGACTTAAATTTTTAAGCACTTTATCTTTATTGCTTTCCCAAACTTTTATGGCATGCCAGATATCAGAATCATCTAATTTAGAAAATTGATGAACGATTTCCGGTTTCTCTTGAAATTCTTCTAAAGTGAAATCATTTTCCAGAAAATATTTTAAAGCAGGCGAGATATTATCCAAACTATGCACTTCTTTTGCTCTACTCATCAAGTGAACCAACATCCTTTCAGCACTTAAAGCTGTTTTATGCAAGTAAACTTGCCAATACATCAATCTTCTGGCATTAAGGAAATTTTCAATACTATAAATGGCTTTTTCTTCTACCACAATTTCATCCTCAATCACGTCTAAATGACTAATGATTCTATCTACACTTATATTTCCTTCTGATACTCCTGTATAAAATGAGTCTCTATTAAGATAATCTAGCCTATCCACATCCAATTGACTAGAAATCAATTGATGGAAGAATTTTCTTTTATATGAGTTTTTGAACATTGCAATGGCAGTGTCCAACTGACCTGAAAATTCTTTATTGAGCATTTTCATAAATTGCAATGAAATATTTTCATGCGTAATTCCTTTTATCAAACTGTACTCTAAGGCATGAGAAAAAGGACCATGACCAATATCATGAAGTAAAATTGCAATTTGAGCGGACTCGTATTCTATTTCATTAATATTGACACCTTTTTCTTTTAAATGATCTAAAGCCAAGCCCATTAAATGGGTTGAGCCCAATGCATGATGAAAACGAGTATGAGTGGCACCGGGATAAACCAGTTCGCTCAAACCCAATTGCCGAATCCTGCGTAAGCGTTGGAAATAAGGGTGGTTGAAAATACTGAAAAGTAATTCACTTTTTATTGTAATGAATCCGTAAATAGGATCGTTTACCTTTTTTAACTTCTTCAATTCTAATAACTTTAAAGGCTCAAATATATACTATGCAAAATTATCAAATCTTATGGGCAGATGACGAAATAGATCTGCTTAAACCTCACATTATTTTTTTAGAAAACAAAGGTTATCAAATTACTCCAGTTAATAATGGTTCGGAGGCAGTAGATTTATGTAAAGAACAAAAATTTGATGTTGTTTTCCTAGATGAAAATATGCCCGGCATGACAGGGTTGGAAGCATTGAGCCTTATTAAAAGTAATAATCCTAATATTCCAGTAGTGATGATCACGAAAAGTGAAGAGGAATATATTATGGAGGAAGCTATTGGTTCCAAAATTGCTGATTATTTGATTAAACCGCTCAATCCTAATCAGATATTGCTTTCAGTTAAAAAGATTTTAGATAATAAGCGCTTAGTCACTGAGAAAACGAACCAAAGTTATCAGCAAGATTTTCGTAATATTAGTATGGCTTTTGGTGACGATATGGATCACCAAGAATGGGCTGAAATGTATAAAAAGCTTGTTTATTGGGATTTGGAAATCGATCAAACAGATGATCAGAGTATGTCTGAAGTGCTTTCTATGCAACATGTGGAGGCTAATACCAACTTCGCTAAGTTTATTGATGAAAATTATGAAGATTGGTTGAACGAATACCAAGATGAAGCACCTTTATTGAGTCACAAATTAATGGAAGAAAAGGTTTTTCCTAAGATGGGGGAGGAACCTGTATTTTTTATAGTGATTGATAATTTAAGGTTTGACCAATGGAAGTTGTTGGAGCCTGAAATTCTTAAATACTTTAATATTGAAGAAGAAGATAATTACTACTCTATTTTACCGACAACCACTGCTTATTCCAGAAATTCCATTTTCTCAGGATTATTACCAGATGAAATGGCGAAAAAGCATCCTGATTTGTGGGTGACTGAGGATGATGACGAAGGCAAAAACAACTTCGAAGATAAGTTTATCGAAAGACAAATGAAGCGGAAAAATGTCCAAGGTAAATTTACATACAATAAAATAGTGAATGTGAATCAGGGTAAACAAGTCTTGGATCATGTGTCCGCTATGATGGATCATGATTTGAATGTGTTGGTTTATAATTTTGTGGACATGCTTTCTCATGCAAGAACGGACATGAAAATGATTCGTGAATTAGCGCCTGATGAATCCGCATATCGTTCCTTGACAAAAAGCTGGTTTTTGCATTCTCCACTTCTTGAGTTATTGAAGAGGGTTTCTACAAAGAAAGCTAAGGTTGTGATTACCACCGATCATGGGACTATCAGGGTGAAAAAGCCATTTAAAATTGTGGGTGATCGAAATGTGAATAGCAATTTGAGATATAAACAAGGTAAAAATCTAGGGTATAAAAAAAGCAATGATGTTTTAGAAGTTCCTAAACCAGAAAGATTTCATTTGCCAACAATAAATGTGAGCACATCCTATGTATTCACCAAAGGAGAAAGCTTTTTTGCCTATCCAAATAATTATAATTACTACGTTAATTATTTTAAAGATACCTTTCAGCATGGAGGAGTTTCAATGGAAGAAATGATAATTCCCATTATTTCATTAACTTCGAAAGATGGAAAGTGAAATCTCTGAAAACATATCATTTTCGGACGTACATTTAGATGATTTGCCTCAAACAGTGGCTGAAATTTATTCTTTTGCAAAGAATTATAAAATTTGGCTATTTAAAGCTGAAATGGGTGGAGGAAAAACTACTTTTATTAGTCACCTGTGTGATTATTTAGAGGTGGAAGATCATGCCAGTAGCCCAACTTTTGGGCTGGTGAATGAATATTTGTCAGCTAAAGCAGGAGAAATCTATCATTTTGACTTCTACAGAATTAAAAATGAACAAGAAGCGTTTGAAATAGGAGTGGAGGATTATTTCTATTCTGATAAGTTATGCTTGATAGAGTGGCCGGAAATGATACCTTCTTTTATTCCAGATCAATTTTTATTGATTGAGATTTCCCTTTCCAAGGAACTGACAAAAAGGAATTTTAAAATAAGTAAGCATGGCTAAGGAGATTTCAAGAAAAGGGTTTGATGTTTTAGCAAGAAAAAGCGCCCTATATCCTCAAGAAGAGTTATTAGCTATTGAGCGTGGTAAAAATGCTATGCAAATAGGTATACCTAATGAGATTTCCTTACAAGAAAAAAGAGTTCCACTTACACCAGGAGCTGTTGCATTATTATCTAATAATGGACATGAAGTAATAGTGGAAAGCGGAATGGGATTGAGCAGTAACTTCACGGATAATGAATATAGCGATGCTGGAGCCAAAATAGTTTATTCATCCAAAGAGGCTTTTGAAGCGCAATTGGTAGTGAAAATAGAACCGCCCGTTAAGGAAGAAATAGAAATGTTCAAGCCGGGTAGTTTTTTAATTTCTGCACTTCAAGTTGGGCAATTAAATAAAGAATATTTTCAATTGATCAATGAAAAAAGGATAACCGCTATTGGAATTGAATTGATTGAAGATAAAGTGGGCGGCATGCCAATGGTGAGGGCAATGAGTGAAATAGCCGGTATTTCTGCTATTCAAATTGCCACCGAATTATTAAGTAATTTGAATGATGGTAAAGGTATTATTTTAGGTGGTATAACTGGTGTTAGACCTACTAAAGTTGTGATCCTAGGTGCTGGAACTGTTGGGGAATATGCCGCAAGAGCAGCTTTAGGTTTAGGTGCTAACATTGAAATTTATGATAATCATTTATATAAGCTAAGAAGAATTAAGCATGCTTTAGGTCAACCAATTCATACTAGTTCAATGGATACTGTTATGTTGAGTGATTCTTTGACTGAAGCTGATGTTTTAATTTGTGCTATTAGAGCCGAAAAGGGTAGAAGTGGATGTATTGTAAATGAAGAGATGGTCATGAATATGCGCAAAAATGCGGTGATTATTGATGTCAGTATTGATCAAGGTGGTTGTGTTGAAACTTCAGAAGTGACTTCTCACGATAATCCAACTTTTAAAAAATATGATGTGATTCATTATTGTGTACCCAACATAGCATCAAGAGTTTCGAGAACAGCAAGTAATGCCGTAAGTAATATTTTAACGCCTATGCTGCTTCAAGCGGGTGATGTTGGAGGAATTGAAGAAATGATATTTTCTCATTCATGGTTTATGAAAGGCGTTTACACGTATAAAGGTAGCCTAACAAATATGCATATTGCTAAAAAATTCGATTTGAAATATAAAGAATTGAGTTTGTTGATGGCGGCCAGATTCTAAGTCAATCTAAAACCTATCAAAAGCATATCATCCACTTGTTCTGCAGTTCCTTTCCAATTCTCAACCATTTCTTTAATCTGCTTTTCTTGCTTATGAGCAGCATCTTTATGGATAGCCTCTAAATTTCTCCTTAAACGCTTTATCCCCAGTTTCTTATCTTTTGAGCCACCAAATTGGTCTTGAATTCCATCTGAAAAAAGGTAAATCATTATTGAATTATCAATGGAGATAGTATGGTTTTTAAATTCCATTTTTTGATGGCTAATAAAGCTTTCTCCAATTGAATACCGATTATCTCTTATAGTATTTAAATCTCCATTTTCGAAATAAACTAATTTGTGTCCAGCTCCTGAAAACACTAATTTGTCATCATGGATGGCACAGAGTCCTATTTCCATTCCATCATTGCCATAGCTTTCATCTTGCTTTAACATAATTCTCAACCTCCTATCCATCTCAGTCAAAACTTCAGCCGGTTGATTATAATCCAATTCAATAATTACTTGAGATAACAGGGCATCTGCGATCATGCTCATAAATGCACCAGGAACTCCATGCCCTGTGCAATCGATAGAAGCAATAAATTTAATTTCTTTTCCATCAATTTTTTTCTGGTGAAACCAATAGAAATCGCCACTTACAATATCTCTGGCTTTATAAAATATGAAAGACTCAGGTATTGATTTCTTGATTGTTTTTAAATCTGGTAAAAGTGAATTTTGAATCTTTTGTGCATAGTTGATGCTGTCAGTAACATCCTTATTTCTTTTTTCTAATATGCTATAGGCTTCCGAAAGCTGGTCTCTGTGTGTTTCTATTTCTTCTTTTTGACTTTTGAGTTCTTCTGTCATTTCGCCCAACTGGAAATTTCTTTCTTCTATCTCTTTATTTTGAGAGTTCAATAACGTTAAAGCTTTTTGCTTCAATCGGTTTCTACTGATATATACAGGTAAAGACAACGCCAGAAGTAATAGAATAATTAAAGAGCCAAGAATTACAATGTTCTTTTGAGTGATGGATTCTTTAGTTAATTTACTTTCCTGCTTGAGTAAATTTATTTCAGCTTCTCTCTGCTTCGATTCATACAATTCTTGTAGTTCAAGAAATTTCTCCGCTGTTTCTTCACTATAGATTTTGTCGTTTGTCTCAACAAATCTCTTCAAGTCATTATAGGCTTGTGTGTTATCTCCCAAAGTTTTATGGATACTACTTCTGAGTTCGTATCCTTTCCTTAGATAATAGTTAGATTCCGATTTTTTAGCACTATTTATGGAGGAATCTGCAAATTGTAAGGCATTATTAAATTGCTTTTTCTTTACATAGATATTTGAAATAGTGAGGTATGCCTCACTTATAGCAGCATAATCCCGATCAGAAGTATATTGGATTTCCAAACCTCTTAAAAGGTAAATCAAGGCTTTGTCAAAATTATTATTTCTTTCTAAAGCCACGCCATAATTTAAATAGGCAATAGATCTAATATAATCCTCACTTTCATCTTCAAATTCCACTGCTTTCTCAGCATAATATTCAGCAGAATCAAATTCCTCCATGCGCACAAACATATCGGCTATGTTTAATAAGCCAATCATCTGATCTTGAGGCAGGTTGTTTTCCTTTGCATACCGAATATTGTATCGATAATATTCCAATGCTTTATCATAATTACCTATTTCATCATAAATAAGCGCAAGGTGGGTAATGATATAATCTATTAACTTTTCATTTTTTGATGCTTTAGCAATTTCATAAGCTTCTAAATTTATTTTTAAGGCCTTGTCGAGCGCCCCCAAATTATAGAATGAATAAGCAATCATTGCTTTTCCATATACGATATTAGTTGTGTCTTTTCTTTTTATAGCTAGATCCAGTAATTGTTCAGCATAGGAAATAGCTTTTTTATTATCATTGAATTGATATTTTGAGCTTAACTCATAGTATAAGCTCATCCGCTGAGAATCGGATTTCGCATTCTTTAAATCTTCTTTCAATTCTTTTATTGACTGACCAAAACAGCTCAGATTAAAAAAGACTAGAAAAATGAAAAATACTTTATGCACTTATACTTTTTTTATTATCTGATTGATGTGCAATTTATCAATTCATTTTATAATAAATCAAAGGTTAGGGTATTTAATGTTTTAGAAGTATTAAGAATCTGATTTTATGCCTTGTATAAGTCGAAGATAAAAATTGACTTTAGTTTTTCATCTTTCTTTTCAGTAATTGAGCATTAAGTGCCACTATAATTGTACTTAAGCTCATTAATCCAGCACCAACTGCAGGGCTTAAAATGATTCCTGCAAAAGCTAAAGCGCCAGCTGCCATAGGAATAGCCACAATGTTATAACCTGCTGCCCAGAATAAGTTTTGCATCATTTTTTGATAGGTAGACTTTCCAAATTCCAGAAGATATACTATGTCCATAGGATTGCTATTGACCAAAATAATGTCAGCGGTTTCAGCTGCCACATCCGTTCCTGATCCTACTGCAATTCCTACATCTGCTTTGGCTAGGGCAGGTGCATCATTCACTCCATCGCCTGTCATCGCCACTATTTCCCCTTTATTTTGTAAATCCTCGATGATTTTTTGCTTGTCTTCAGGAAGCACTTCAGCATAATAATCATCCAAGCCTAACTCTTTGCTTACTGACTTTGCCACTTCTTCATTGTCTCCAGTAGCCATGATGACTTTTAAGCCATTTTCTTTTAATTTTTTCACAGCTTCAAAAGACTCGTCTCTTATTTCATCTGCCAATGAAATATATCCTATCAAATCTTTATCTTGGAGGAGATAAACTATTGTTTCAGCTTTTTCATTTTTTGCATCCTTCGGTAATTCAATATTATTTTCTTCCAAATATCCTGGGCTTACAATTTTAATTGATTTCCCATTGATTTTTGCTTGAATTCCTTCACCAGTTAAATTCTCAAAATCAGATATTTCTTCAAAATCCAATTCTTTTTCTTCATGTTTTGTCAAAATTCCTGTCGCAATAGGATGTTCAGATTCCTTTTCTAGTGATGCGGCTATTTTAAGAATTTCATCATCTTTAAATTCATCTGAAGTACTTTTAATCTGATTTACCACAAAATTTCCTTTTGTGAGCGTACCGGTTTTATCAAAAATAATGGTGGTGATTTTTCTTGAATTTTCGAATGCTGTTCTATTTCTAATAAGCAAACCATTTTTAGCCGATACAGAAGTTGAAATCGCCACAACCAAAGGCATAGCCAATCCTAATGCATGAGGACATGCAATAATCATAACCGTTACCATTCTCTCCAATGCGTAATCAAATTCCTTCCCTTGCCAAAGCCACACTCCTAAAGTGGTAAATCCAGAAAAAAGTGCAATATAAAATAGCCAAGCAGCGGCTTTATTTGCCAAGTTTTGGGTTTTGGATTTAGTCTCTTGAGCGGATTTCACCATTTCCACTACTTTATTTAAGTAGGAACCTTCGCTATCTTCTTTTATTTTAAATTGGATAGAGGAAGAGCCGTTAACTGATCCGCCTATCACTTCATCTCCTTCTTTCTTGCTTACAGGTTTTGATTCACCCGTAATCATGGATTCATTTATATCACTTTTACCTTTTTCAATAATACCATCTGCAGGAATTTTCTCTCCGGGCTTTACCAGTACTAAATCTCCTGCTTCCAATTCTGAGATTTTAACTTCATGTGTATCTCCATTCTTATCTAGTTTTAATGCAGTGGAGGGAAGTAGTCTTGCCAATTCTTCTACTGCACCTGAAGCGCCCATTATTGATTTCATTTCAATCCAGTGCCCCAATAGCATAATGGCAATTAAGCTAGCTAATTCCCAAAAGAAGATTTTCCCTTCCAATCCGAAAACGACTGCTGAGCTGTAAAAATACGCCACACTGATGGCCAGCGCAATTAAAGTCATCATGCCTGGTGATCGGTCTGCAATTTCATCTTTTAATCCTTTTAGGAAAGGAAATCCGCAATAGAAAAAGACAATTGTGGACAATGCAAACTGCACGTACCTATCGTATTGGAAACGCAATTCATATCCCAACAATTCCTGGATCATAGGTGCTAAAACCATGATAGGAATAGTGAGAATGATGGAAATCCAAAACCTTTTTTTGAAATCTTCTATCATCTGTGCATGATGTTCGTGATGATCATGGTCTTCATGATCGTGACCTTCATGTTTACTGTGATCATGGTTTTCTTGAGAATGTTGATGACTTGAAGACATTGAAATAATCAGTTAAATTGAAAATCTATTTAAAAAGTAACTAATACTATAAATGGAATTAATTTATTAATGTTTCGTAGGCTGTGATTAATAAACTCAGACTTGTTTTTTATAGTGCCATTTATTGACAATTGTAAACTAGCCTGTCATTATTGCAGCTTTTTGCCTATATGGCGCACTAAATAAAAGAAGCTAATAAAGTTGAAATTAATTTCGATTTTGCAAGATGATTAATTTAAATAATTGATAATCAAATCATTGTGCATTAAATATTTTTTCAATATTGTTGATTTTCATTGAAAAATGGGTTTAGATGCACAATGCTTGCATAGGCAGAAGCACAATTGGAATTAATTCTTTATATTTATAAACAAAAATTTACTTATGAAAGTACTTGTAATAGGAGCTGGAAATATGGGATTGGCTTATGCCAAAGCCCTTGTTAAATCTGAATTTCTGACAAATCACAACTTAATGATTTCAGATACCAGTCCTGAAAAAACAGAAGAACTAAAGAAAATTAGTCGTTTTGATGTTTTCACTAATCTCTCAGACTGCCTTCCAAAAGCAGATATTATATTCATTGCTGTAAAACCTTATCATACTGATGAGTTGTTTGCAGAACTTAAGCCGATGATGTCTCCAGATCAGATTGTAATTTCTATAATGGCCGGAGTTACCATTCAAAGCATGAAAGATGGTTTGGGAATAACTAAGGTGGTTAGAGCAATGCCTAACCTTCCTGCGCAGGTTGGAAAAGGTTTAACTTCTTTTACTGCTTCTGATGAAGTTTCAAGATTAGAACTTTCTACAGTGGAAAATTTATTGGATACCACAGGCCGTTCAGTTAGATTGGATACAGAAAATGATGTGGATGCATCTACTGGAATCTCAGGTAGTGGTCCAGCTTATGTATTCTATTTCATGCATTCTATGATGGAAGCAGCCAAGAAAATGGGTTTTTCACTTCATGATTCAAAAGTATTAGTTGGAACAACCTTCGAAGGAGCTGTGGAGTTATTTAATAAATCTGACCTTAGTCCTGAAGGTTGGATGAAAAGAGTGGCCTCAAAAGGAGGGACAACTCGTGCTGCTTTAGATTCAATGGAAGATAATAATATCAAACAATTGATAGAAGATGCAGCCTATGCAGCATTCAATAGAGCAGTAGAACTAGGGAAGGAATCTTAAACTATAGTATTGTGAAAACACATAGCAAAAGGGTAGTAGTAAAGATTGGAACTAATGTGATGACCAATAAGGACAATCGCATTGTGGTTCCTATTTTGAAAAGGATAGTAGATCAAGTAGCACGTCTTTATGAAGAAGATATAATGACTGTTATCATTTCTTCTGGTTCTGTAATTGCAGGGAAAGAAGTGTTGGATGATAATAAAATTGATAATATTGATAATGCTGCTCAACGTAGACAAGTTTATTCTGCAGTAGGACAACCAAGAATGATGCGTCATTATTATAGCATATTCCATGATTATGGAATGAGATGTGCGCAAGTATTAGCTACGAAAAGAGACTTTGACTTCGGTAGGCATAGGGATAATATGATAAACTGTTATGAAGGTTTATTAAATCAAGGAATTATTCCTATTGCAAATGAAGATGATGCAGTATCTCTTTCTATGTCCATGTTTTCTGATAATGATGAGTTGGCAAGTTTAGTGGCTGAATTAATTAAAGCAGATACACTAATTTTGTTGACTGATACAGATGGAATTTTTGATGGCCACCCCGATCATGATGATTCTAATGTGATTAGAAGCGTAAGTACTGATCAGGAAGTGGAACAATTTATTCAGGAATCCGATAAAAAAGAAGGAGAAGGTCGTGGAGGAATGGAATCCAAGATCAATGTAGCCAAAGGTGCAGCATCAAAAGATATCGTTACCTATATTGCTAATGGTAAACGTGAAGATGTTATTTTAGACATTGTTCATGGTAAAGATGTTGGTACAAGGATTTACAAAGAGGAAGAAGATTAATAAACTCTTCATCTTCTCAGAAATTTATTTTGAACTAAAATTTATATGCTTTTATGAAGCTTTTAAATACAGAACTTAAAAATGCAGTTTTACAATCGATGATAGATAATCTTGATAAGAATCGAGATGCTATTATTGCTGCAAATAAAAAAGATTTAGATGCATTTGACAGAGATGATCAAGCACTTTATGATCGCTTAGTTGTGGATTCGACTAAAGTTGATGATATGATTAGAGCGGTTCGTGAGGTGAAAGATCAAGATGATCCGGTTGGAACTGTGATCAGTGAAGATACGCTTGAAAATGGATTGAGCATCACGAATAAAGCAGCTCCATTTGGGACTATCATGATCATTTATGAGTCTCGTCCAGATGTAACTATTGAAGCTGCTGTTTTAGCATTCAAAGCCAACAATAAAATTTTACTGAAAGGCGGGAAAGAAGCCCATCACAGTAATGAGGAGTTGGTGAAATGCTGGCACCAATCGTTGAAAGAAAATGGGTTGGAAGATGATTGGATTCAGTATCTTAAAATGGATAGACCAACCACTCAGGAATTCTTAAGAAATCCTGATCAGCCATTAGATTTGATTGTTCCAAGAGGAGGCGAAAGATTAATTGATTTCGTTAAGCAGCATGCAAAATGTGCAGTTTTAGTAAGTGGTAGAGGTAATAACTTTGCATATGTGGCACCCGATGCTGATATGGAAAAAGTTATACCAGTGCTTGTAAATGCTAAAACGGATAAAATTTCAGGCTGTAACGCTCTAGATAAAATATTGGTAGATGAAAATCATCCTCAATTTGAAGATACACTCAAAACAATTGAAAAAGCATTGAGTGAGAAAGGTGTTCAAATTGTGGCTAGTGATAAAGTAATTGGTCATTTAGAAACCACTGATAAAATTGATAGCGAAGATGTTTGGTATGAGGAGTTCTTAGCCATGAAAGCAGCTATTTCTTCAGTAAAGGGATTAGATGATGCTATTGAGTTTATCAATAAATATTCCGGAGGTCATTCTAATATCATTTTAACGGAAACTCAAGATGATGCCATGAAATTCATGGAGCAAATTGACAGTGCAGCTGTTTATCACAATGCTTCCACTCGCTTCACTGATGGTGGACAAATGGGAGTAGGAGCAGAGTTGGCAATTAGTACTGATAAGTTGCACCACAGAGGTCCTTTAGGTTTAAAGCAATTGGTTACGAATAAATATTATGTCCTAGGTAATGGACAAATAAGAAAATAATAACCTGAGTTCGACATTAATTTGGAAATTCAGATTTTATGGTAAAGTTTTTCTGATTCCGCTTGTAAACAGCGATTTTCTTCCTGAAAATTTCTTACAATAGCCCGCTATTGCTTCAAAATTTTTAGTTGAAACTCACTATTTACAAACGGTCTGAATCCTAAATTAATAATCGAATTCAGGTTAATAGTAACGGGAATCCTCAAAGTAAAAAAAGCTTGCCAATTGGCAGGCTTTTTTTTATTCAGTTAATTCCAAATATTGTATGCCACTTGGAATCCTATTCTTAAATTTAGTGAAGTTCCGGTTTGGGCTTTTATAATCTGACCTCTTCTATTAAATAATTTATCTGGAGCAGGATCGTTCATCATTTCTGAAAAATCAATTATATGTCGAATTCCAATTCCTCCAAATAGAATAAATGTAAAAGCATCATAGTTATAAATTTTGCCTAATTTGAAATTCATACCAGGAATAATTCGCTCAACTCTAGAATCAAAAAAACGATAATATTCACATTCTCCCCATTCTTCATTACAGCTATATCCCGCTATTCTTTCATTTTCAAAACTTGCCCAAAATAATTGAGGTTCAATATCAATAAATGTTTTTGCGTTAAATGGATAGGGATCTTTTTCCTCAATAATGATCCTATAATAAAAATAAGCTTTGGCGCCATAGGTTTTTTGATACCATGAATCTTCAATTGTAGAATTTAACACATCGATATCATAAATATAACCTAATTCCATTCCATAGGCATTTCCATTTTTAGTTGGTTTTGAGATTCCAATATCAAAAGAGCTGTACTTCTCAAATGCCGAAGTGATGGAGATATAAGGCATCACTTTTTTCTTAGAGGATAGTTCTAATGAATCCAGAATATCTATTTGGCCGAAAGAATTATGAGTAATAAAGGTAAGGAATAATAAAATCGTAAAAATTCTATTCATTTTCTTGGAAGCTCAATATTTGACTTAGTTTTTTCAACTCGTATGGGTTGCTATAATCATATTGAAAGATCCCATCTTTTCCTGTTATAATCAATTCTTTTCTGCCGTAATTTGTGATTACATCGTAACTTGGAATGCTATCATAATGAGAAATCAGTTCAGGATTTGCCCTATCTTTAATATTAAAGACTTTAAAACCGAAATCTCCTTCACATACAAAAAGCACAGTATCGCTCACAGATAAACCATGAGGATTTTGCATATCAATGGTCGTTAATAACCGGGGATTTCTTAAATCTGAAACATCCAACACTTCCATTCTGTCTTCACCAGTTTGACAAGTAGTTCCGCTTCTTAAGGTTACATAGGCAATGCTATTGGAAACTACAACTGGATCACACGAGAACGAATGCTCAAAATCTGACAAAAAATTCGGAGTGGGGCCATTTTCTACTGAATATATTTTCATACCCCATTGAGTACCTAGAAATAAATAATTCTCATAAGGGAAAATAGTTTCAACTCCAGCACCTACTTCCTCAGTTCCTAGTAAACTTGGATTCTCAGGATTGCTGATATCAAAGGTTTTCAGACTTGTTTCATCAACTATGTATAAATAGCCTTTTAAAAAAGTAAACCTGGCCATTGAGCCACCTCTTCCTTCTCCGCTTGAATCAAATTCTGAATCTGAACCGCATGAAGGAAGTATAATTATAGCTGCTAAAACAGCTAATATGGATATAAATGATAGTTTAGTGATTTTCATTTCTTTAGCGTGATTTTAAAATTAACGATAGCATTTTGGTGAGTTCAAAGTAGTATATTCCCAACCTATAACGAGTCCTTTATCAGGATCAGGGCACTCAAAATATACTCCTTGCTGCTGTGGATATTGGGTACCAAACGGAAATACATTTTTCACTCTTGAAGCTATTTTAACATTTTCAGGATTGCTAACATCAATAGCTAATAAATCAGTGGCTTGGTCAGCATACAAAATATTGTCTCTTACTGCAACATCATTACTCCCCGTAATTTGTATAAAGCCAACGTTTTGTGGGTTTTTTGGATCATCATTGTTGAAAACATGAATCCCTTTTAATTGATCAACAACCAGCAAAAATTCATTGATAACATAGATTTTTCCTGGGTTTTCAATTTCTCTTGCGGGTAGTGTTTTTACATCTTGTTCACTTTCAGTAGCATAAATAGGGCGGTAACCCTCTACCTCTTCCACGTCAAAATTGGGGGTTCTTTCCCATTCATCACAAGAAATTAGCGTAAAGAGCATAAATCCTAAGGTCAAAAATTTAAAGGTATATCTCATAGAATAATAGTTAAATTCACTTTTTAAGTTCATTATAGTGACACTTGTAATTGAATTTTGGTTGTAAATCCTAATGCTATTTAAGGATTCTAATATTAAATAACACAAATGGTTTTAATTTGCTTCTGATTTACAGATAGATGCAAATGATTTTCTTGTAATTGTCTAATAGGCTCTATTTAATAACATTGAATCTGAAAATTATTCTACTAATACTTAAAATTAAGCGATGGAATTCATGATCAAAATATTACTTTTTCAAATAATTATAGCATCTTAGCAAGATATTAAATTCAGTAATGAAGTACATATTATTAACACTATTATTTTGCGGGTTCATTCATTCTTTTGACTCACTGGCTCAAAGAAAAGGAAATATTAAAGACAGCACTGAAGTCATAAGATTAAATAATTTATTTAAAATAAAATATGCCAGTGAACCTACCGAAAGTTTTAAATATGCTACTTCAGCATTAGAGATTTCGAGAAGAATAAATTTCTTACTTGGGGAAGCTACAGCCAATAATAATTTAGGAGTTTATCATAAGCAAAAAGGAGATTATGATCAAGCCTTAAGATATTTCAAGGAGTCGCTCAATCTCTATGATTCTTTAAAGCAAAAATCAGGAGCTGCAAAAGCCTTAAGCAATATAGGGAATATCTATTCGATAAATCAGGATTTTGAAAGAGCATTAGATTATTATACGGATGCAAAAATCATTTTTGAGCAGCTCAATGACTCTTCCAGGTTATTGCGGATACTTAATAATATTGGGAATATCTATTTAGATAATGGACAGGAAAAGGAGGCAATTGATTATTATAGAAGGGTTCTGAATATTTATCAGAATAGTGATGATAAAAGCAATTTATTTGATCCATTTAGCAATATTGGTAAAATATATTTTGATCAACAAGAATATGATAGTGCGCTTTATTATTTTAACAAATCCTTGAAAAAGGAAGAAGCTGCTGATAATAAATTTGGTATAGCAGGCTCTTTGGTTAAAATTTCACGTCTTCATAATGCAAGAGGCAATCATATTGCAGCTAGAGATGCCGCATTAGATGCGGTAGAAATAGCGCAAAAAATTAATGCAAAACCTATTTTACTGGATGCTTATAGTACACTCGCAGAAGTTTATTTACATCTCAATGATCTGGAAAATTCATACGTTTATATGAATCAATACCATATCATGAATGATAGCCTTTTTAATGAAAAATCGCGGAGGGCTATTGCAGAACTCGAAAAAAGTATTGAATTAGAGCAAAAGGAGAAGGAAATAGCATTATTAAGGAAGGAATCTGAAATAAAGGATCTAAAATATCAAAACAGCCGACTCTACATTTACGGATCAATTGCATTTTCTATATTATTACTTGCCTTAGTCATAACAGCCTTATTAAAAATCAAACAAAACAGAAAAGCCAAATCATTATTGGAATACCAGAATTATGAAATTAGGAAAAGCAAAAGGGCTATAGAAATACAAAAAATGAAGCTGGAAAGCTGGAATCGAAATATTACAGATTCCATTGAATATGCCAAAAGTATTCAGGAGGGGATTATGAATAAGAATAATTTTAAAGAGAATCTTTCTGCCTCATTTGTTTATTATAAACCTAAAGATATTGTTAGTGGTGATTTCTATTGGTATTCTCGACAAGAAGGATGTGATATTTTGGCTTTAATTGATTGCACCGGACATGGAGTGGCAGGAGCTTTTATGACGGTTATTGCTAATGCCACCATGAACCAAATCGTAAATGAAGAAAAAGAAATAGAGCCTCATAAAATCCTAACTAAGTTGGATATTAAAGTGATGGAAATCTTGAAGCAAAAAGAGGTGACTACAACTAATCACAGTATGGATGTAGCTTTATGTAAAATTGATTATGTAAATAAATCAGTTACTTTTTCAGGTGCTAAAAGACCACTTTATGTTGTAGAGAATAATACGTTAAAAGAATTCAAAGGGAATAATTTTACAGTCGGGGAGTATTTCAATACACCAGACAAGAAATTCACTTTTCAAGAGATTGATATTGAAGAAAACCAAACATTTTATTTGAGTTCAGATGGTTTTGCTGATCAATTTGGGTTCAATACTCAGAAAAAATACCTCCGAAAAAGGTTCAAAACATTATTAGAAGGCATCTCAAATAAAAGCATGCCCGAACAATGCAAAAGCTTAGAGTTGGAGATGAAAAGATGGCAAGGTGAAATGGAACAAACCGATGATATGTTGGTGATAGGGTTTAGGGTTTGAGTTAATTTCTAATTGACTTTAAACCATAATAATTAAAAGCCCGCAGGCGTCTAAGGCGCAGAAAAGGTATCTATTTTAAGATGAGGCAATATTAAAAGTTATTCGATATATACCAATAATTTGTTGATCATGAGATTATGAACTCGATCAATAATTCATTAGCATTACCTTCTCAATCTAATTAAACTTTGAAATCACTGTATTTAAATTATCGATTCTTATACCTTCTACTCAGCTATCCTTTGATTAGTTGTGAACCTGAACCCATTGAAGTCTGTAATACTGATCAGCAATCACTTTATCAACGATATGACTTTCCTGTAGGTGTGGCTATTGAACCCCCTCATACAACTGAACCCATTGTCCAAACACAGTTTAATAGCATAACTCCTTCAAATAGATTTAAACCAGAATTTATTCACCCACAGGAAAAGACCTTTTACTGGCATCATGCCGATCTGCTAGTAGATTATGCCTTAGCCAATGAAAAGAGATTACATGCTCATACCCTAATTTGGCATGAGCAATTACCTATTTGGATGGAAAACTTTCAAGGCAGTAAATCCGATTGGGAAGCCATGATGAAGCATCACATTAGCACGATTGTAAAAAGATATAAAGGAAAAGTTCAAGCTTGGGATGTGATAAATGAAGCTTTTTTAGAAGATGGTACCTTAAGACCTAATATTTGGCTGAAAAATATAGGGAGCAGCTATATTGAAAAGGCTTTTCAATATGCTCATGAGGCTGACCCGGAAGCCTTATTATTTTACAATGACTTTAACTTATCATTTAGACCAACAAAGCGCAAGGCGGTGTTAGATTTAATGACCAATCTTAAATTAAGAGGAGTGCCAATTCATGGTATTGGTATGCAAAGCCATATTTCAACCATTTTCCCTTCAGATCAAGATTTTATAAGCACTATGGAAAAAATTACGCAGGCCGGATTCAAATTGCATATCTCAGAATTAGATATTTCCGTCAATTCCATCAGTAAAGAAAAATTTGAGTTAACTGATGAGATGCTGCAAAGACAAGCACAACGATATCGATTTATCTTTAATAATTATCAAAGAATAGAAAAACAATACCAGCACGGAATCACTATTTGGGGTGTAAGTGATGGTGAATCATGGATCCCTAATTATTTTGGCAGAGAAGATTACCCTTTACTTTTTGATGAATTTTTTAATCCGAAACCAGCTTACTGTGGGCTGATCAAATAACCTATGAAGAAACTAGTAACAATAATTCTATTCCTATCATTTTTCATCTCAAAATCTAAGGCTCAAGTAGCTATTAGTTATAATCCATTTCAGTCTGTTATAGGCATAGGCGCAGATTCGGATAAGCAACTCTGGTTCGACTTGAGAATTGCCACCAACACCTTTATTGCCAACACTAATTTAGAACTAAACCTATTTTATAATTTCTCTGTAAAAGAGCAAGCCAATATTTATGTTGGTGCAGGAGTTAATTTTAATCCTTTTAATGGATATCAGAATGTGAGTATCATCAATGGTTATGATGTTGTTGTAGGAAGCAGAATAAAACCCTTTGAGAAATTCCCAAAAGGCTTTATTCAATTTGAAATATCACCTTATGTCAATCGATACTTCGACTCAGGTAGATTGAGAACTATGCTAGGTCTAGGCTATAATTTATAGACCTTATAATTCTTCTGGTATCTTATTCAATTAACATTTTCCCACCAACTGCACCACCAGCAGACTGCAACTGATAACGATAAAGCCCAGCAGGTAAATCTTTTCTTTCAAACTTGATAGATTGTTTGTCTGAACCAAGATTATCATATTTCTCTTGTCTTACTAGCTGCCCTTTCAGGTCAAAAACGAATAAATTAACAGACTGTGTTTGTGGAAGGCTAAATTGAATAGTGGTCTGATCCGAAAAAGGGTTTGGATAAGTAGAATGATTAATTGGTTTTTGTTCATTTTTAGAACTCAAAATCCTTTGAGTAGTAAATGACCAGCTGATGGCTTCATTTTCTTTACCTGTTACACTTATAACCTTGTTCTCAGGTATTTTAACTTCATAAGTGCTAGACTCTAAGCCATCATGTACCAAATATAATCTTTGCCCCTCAACATAAATTTTTGATAACGGAATTACTTTACTGTAAATGTCTTTCACTAGAATCCCAGTAAAATCTATTTCCTCAATTTCCTGGTCAAAAGTAAGGTAGATTTTAGTATCCTTTGCTACTGATGTGGTGTCAGCAACTGGATAAGTTTCTTCTAAAGCTATATTACAAACTTCATCACCCATAATAATCCATCCAAAATCATCAATCAATTGTTGTCTATATTCTTCAGATGCACAATAATTTAATCCTTCTGCATTAAGAGTAATATCAGATAGTATATTGCCATTTGTCGCCCAACCTTCTAAGGTTAAGTCATAATTAGCTAGTGATAAACCTGAATTTGTTAAAAAATCAAATAGGCTGCCTACATTGGTTAAGTTCCAATCTCCTAGGTTTTGATCAAAAGCAGAAGCTTTATTGAACATACCGCTCATATCAGTTACATTGGATACATTCCAATCACTGATAATCTGATTGAATGAAGAGGCATCATAAAACATATTTGACATATTAGTCACATTGCTCACATCCCAATGTCTTATGTAGTGATTAAAGGATTTAGCTTTGTAGAACATACGACTCATATCAGTAACAATAGACAAATCAGGATCATTTGAGGCAGTGATTGTTAAATTTTCTGCTCCAGCAAATGCTGAATTCATAGATTTCCATTTTGAATCGTTCCAGCTTTCAATATCTAAAACTTTAAGTTTATCACCATGATTATCAAATTTTATATTGGTTAAATCACCATATATTTTTATGCGGTAGTTTCCCGCATGAGGAAAAGTGAGAGTATGAAAATTATTTCCTATTTCCTGTCCTTTATTTTCACTATTATCTACTTCTTCCCAGAATATTTCATAATCTGTGCCAGTAACAGGAATATTTACTTGATTGTCTTCACTTGTACCTTCATTATCCGTTTTCCAAGTGCTTACAAAAAAAGCAGATTCACAATCTTTAATGTCCAAAAAACCATTTGTACCACTCCAATGCCAACCTTTTTCATTAATTAAATAGCTTCGAGCATCTGCTGATAAACAATATTTTAAATCTTGAGCTCCGAACATAATGTCAGAAGGAGTATTCTCCATAGCTGCCCAACCAATGAGTGTTTTGTCATAATTATAGGTACTTAAACCTGACTTGCTTAATAAATTATGCATATTTGTCTCACTAGAAATATTCCAGTTTCCTAAATCTTGATTAAAGGCACTCGCCCAAATAAACATCCATCTCATATTAGTCACATTAGAAACATCCCAATTCGATAAATCCTGATTGAATGATTTGGCATTGACAAACATTTCCACCATGTTAGTCACATTAGAAACATCCCAATTCCCGATATCCCCATTAAACGAGCTGGCTCCATCGAACATTCGGAACATATCAGTCACATTTGATAAATTTGGGATATCAATTGCACTCTGTACTAAATTAGAACATCCGTTAAAGGCATAATTGCATTTCGACCAAACAATATCACCCCATTGTTCTATATCAAGGATTTTTTTCCTGTCTCCTTCATTAAAAAATGTAATCCTCGTAAAATCCCCACTTATTTTAACCCGATAAGTCCCAGCACTAGGAAAAGTAACTGTATGACTATTAATACCAGTCTCACTGCCATTATTATTATCTTCATTGCCTACTTCTTCCCATTCTATTAAATAGTCAGTGCCTGTTCCGGGAATGGTGATCTGATTATCTTCACTGCTTCCGGGATTATCCGTTTGCCAAACGGTGATAAATGGAGCGTCTTGGGCAAATGCGAAACTTGTTTGAAGGATTAATATTGTGAATAAAGACAAAAGTATTCTTTTCACTTTTGAAAAGTTGGATTGGGGAGTAAAAATGTACATAAAGGGAGATTAAGTGGAATGTTAAAAATTTAATGTATATAGATTGTACAAAAGTACGGGTTTTAATGAAAACTTAAAATATTTACTAATAAAATGGATAAGAATGTAGCTGATTTAGAGTAGATTAAAAACTTTCATCCCACTCTAATTTCCCCTGAGAAACACCCATTAAATTGCACAAGCGGTATAAAATTCTAGCGCCTACATTTCCGTTCCAATCGGTGTTTTCGCCTGGGGCAACTTCATTTAAATCAAAGCCAATGATTTTCTTGCCATTTTTAACTAACCTTGTCAATAAATAAATGATTTCGGAATAGCTAATACCACCTGGTACTGGCGTACCGGTATTCGGGCATAATTCTGGTCTCAAGCCATCAATATCAAAGGTGATATAGACTTCATTTGGCAATTCTTTAATGATTCTATCGCAGATGATAGTCCATGATTCGCCTTCGAACATCCCCACTTTTATATCATCATCATAAAAAATACTCACTCTTTCACCTTGCTTCTCAGCGAATTTAATTTCCTCTTCACAAAAATCTCTAATGCCTACCTGAACCATTTTTTCTATTTGTGGAACAGTTTGCAACATATTATAGGAGATGGAAGCATGAGAATATTCGAAATTTTCATAAGCTTTCCTGAAATCCATGTGCGCATCAATTTGAAGCACGCCAAATGATTCATGTTTGGTGGCTATAGCTTGAACTGCGCCTAAAGGCGTACTGTGGTCACCACCTACTAATCCCAAAAGTTTATGCTTATTAAGCTGTTTTAAAGATTCGGATTTTACCCATTCCACCATTTCGGCACAAACCGAATTGACTTCTTTCAAAAGGCTTTTTCCTTTTTCGCTATTTTCTTCTCCTGATTCCAATAAGCCAATATATTCCTCCGCCATTATGCGATGCTTATTGCTTTTGGTTAATAAATCCTGATTAATAGGAAGCATTTGAATCCCCATTTTCCAAGCATCTATTATATCTTTCTGATAGAGATCTACTTGTGTGGAGGCTTCCAAAATATGTTGTGGCCCTTGGGCGGTACCGGATTCATAAGATACGGTCACTTCCCATGGAACGGGAATTAAAATTAAATCTGCAGTTTTTTCATCAAAAGGTAAAGCAAAAATATTATCTACATTGCCTAATCCGTTGGGGTCAAAGGCATTTAATATATCTTGTTTCTTAGTCATAAATAATTATTGAATTTCTTCTGGTCTAATATATTCTATAAAATCACAATTTTTTTCCGAAACCTCCGACCAAGAGGAATAAGGAATTTGAATATGCACTATACCAGCTGGTTCTACATAACCCACTTCAGCACCTGTAATGTATTCAGAAACATAGGTGATGGAAGGATTATGGCAAATAATAATTGCGGATCGCATTTCTGCTGGGATTTCCGATATCACGCGTAACATAATCCTAGCTGAAGCTTCATAAACATCTTCTGATGCTTCAATATGATCAGGTTTAACGCCCAATTGCTCATTAATCCTGTGCATAGTTTGCGTTGTCCTTTCTGCAATGCTATGTAACATTAAATCAGGGTGAAACTCTTTATGTTTCAAATACATGCCCACTTTAGAGGCATCCTGTAAACCCTTTGCAGTTAATTGGCGTTCCGTATCTTTTAAGCCGGCATTTGGTTCTTCTGCCTCGCCATGGCGAATTAAATAAAGGTCTTTAATCATTTGATTGATTAGCTGTTTGCAAGTAAAATTAAGATTAATCATTTAACTATCTCAATAAACGAGTAAAAACCTAAATTCTTTTTTTCTAAAAAAAAATAATGATATTTGAATTTCAATTTAAAATAAGCCAGTAGATATGTCGAAAAATTTAGTGATAGTGGAGTCACCAGCCAAAGCCAAAACTATTGAAGGTTATCTTGGAAAGGATTATAAAGTGCTTTCTAGTTATGGTCACGTTCGGGATTTGCCAAAAGGAAATAATGCCATCGACATCGAAAATGGGTTTAAACCTACTTACGAAATCTCAAAAGATAAGAAAGAAGTTATTAAGGCTTTGATAAAGGAAGCCAAATTAGCAGAAATGATCTATCTCGCGACTGATGATGACCGCGAGGGAGAAGCTATTTCATGGCATTTGAAAGAAGCTTTAAAATTAGATGATAGTAGAACCAAAAGAATTGTTTTTAGGGAAATCACAAAATCAGCTATTCAAAATGCGATTAATTCTCCTAAAGGAATTGATATAGATTTAGTAAATGCGCAACAAGCCAGAAGGATTTTAGATAGATTGGTGGGTTTTGAGCTTTCTCCAATCCTTTGGAAAAAAATCAAAACCGGGCTTTCGGCTGGTAGAGTCCAATCGGTTGCGGTTAGAATAGTAGTGGAGAGAGAGCGAGAGATTGAAAAATTTAAAGCGGAATCATTTTATAAAGTACAAGCCTTCTTTAATGTAGAGGGTAAAGAATTAAAGGCAGAACTTCCGGGCAGATTCAAAACGGAAGAAGAAGCGATGGCATTTTTAGAGAAATGTCTGGATGCTGAATTTTCAATAGGAAAATTAGAGAAAAAGCCGGCTAAGAAAACTCCAGCTCCGCCTTTTACCACTTCCACTTTGCAGCAGGAAGCTTCAAGAAAATTAGGTTTCTCAGTTTCTCAAACCATGACATTAGCCCAGAGGCTTTATGAATCAGGTAAAATCTCATATATGAGAACCGATTCCCTGAATTTGTCGGATGAAGCGAGAGAAGGTGCTGCTAAAGAAATTAAGTCTGAGTATGGGGCAGATTATGCGCATACCAGAGTTTTTAAGACAAAATCAGCTGGAGCACAAGAAGCTCACGAAGCCATTCGTCCAACCAATTTTGCTACAAAAGAAGCAAGCAGTGACTATAACGAACAAAGGCTTTATGATTTAATTTGGAAAAGAGCCATTGCTTCCCAAATGTCGGATGCACAAATTGAAAAGACCAATGTAAGTATTGATATCTCTAATACAGATCAGACCCTAAGTGCTAGTGGTGAGGTTGTGAAATTTGAAGGGTTCTTGAAAGTTTATATTGAATCCACTGATGAGGAGGAAGAAGGCGAGACCAATGTAACCAAAGGCATGTTGCCTCCATTACAAGTTGGACAAACTTTGGATTTAAAGAGAATGCAATCCAGAGAAGGCTTCACCAGACCACCTGCTCGCTATAATGAAGCAACTTTAGTGAAAAAATTAGAAGAATTGGGAATTGGACGACCATCTACCTATGCTCCAACCATTTCTACTATTCAAAAAAGAGGCTATGTCAATAAAGAATTCCGAGATGGAAAAGATCGGAAATATGTTGAAATGGTCTTGGAAAATGGAAAAATAAACCGTTCAGAGAAAACTGAAATTACAGGAGCTGAGAAAAATAAATTATACCCAAGCAATTTGGCTATGGTGGTAAATGATTTCTTGGTGGAGCATTTTCCAAATGTTACCGATTATAATTTCACCGCTAAGGTAGAGCATGAATTTGATGAAATTGCCAAAGGCGAAAAGGTTTGGAATAACATGATCCAAAAATTCTATGGCGAATTTCACCAAAAAGTGGACGAGGCTGAAAACATTGAAAGAAAAGATGTTAATACAGGCCGCGAGTTAGGAGTTGATCCTAAAACTGGCAAGAAAGTTATTGTCCGGTTAGGGAAGTTTGGCCCATTAGTACAATTAGGGGAAACTCCTGACAAAGAGGACGAAGAAGCTGAGAAACCAAAGTTTGCGAGCTTAAGAAAAGGGCAGTTTATTGAAAATATCACGCTAGAAGATGCCATGGAGTTGTTCAAATTGCCTAGAGAATTGGGTGATTACGAAGATCAGAAAATGGTGGCTGCAATTGGTCGTTTTGGTCCTTATGTTCGTCACGATGGAAAATTTGTAAGCATTCCAAAAGGAGAGGATCCATTGGATATCACGGCTGATAGGGCAATTGAATTAATTGAAGAAAAACGAAAAGCAGATAGAGAGAAATTCATCAAAAGTTTCGATGAAGATCCTGATGTTCAGGTGTTGAATGGGAGATGGGGGCCTTACATTAAGTTTGGTAAAAAGAATGTTAAAATCCCTAAAGATAAGGAACCAACAGATTTGACTTATCAAGAATGTGTTGAGTTAGCTGAAAAAACTCCTGACAAAAAAGGAGGAAGAAAAGCGGCTCCAAAGAAGAAAGCAACAAAAAAGAAATAAAATGAAAAGCCCTTTAATTTTGATTGAAGGGCTTTTTTATTCGATATTGATTCTTAAAGTTGAACATCTTTATAATCATCATATTTATTGAACACATGCTGAACATAGGAGCAGTCGGCTTTTATTTTAAAGTGTTCATTTCTTGCCTTCTCAGCTACATGATCTAATAATTTTCTACCAACACTTTGTCCTTTTAAATCTTCAGAAACTTTGGTGTGTTTTACGTTTATCAAGTTTTCACTTTCTTTTGTGAATTCCATTTCAGCCTTAGGATTTTCTTCTTCGCCAACAAAAAGCTTCCCGCTGTGTTGATTTTCTTTTATTTTGATCTTCATGCTTATACTATTTATAATGCAAACTAACTAAAATGCTGTGCAAATCAAGATGGTTTCAAGTTTACTTGTAGCTTTGCAATTTTAAAAATCACTAATCAGAATGAATAAAGGTATCCTTTACATGATTATTGCAGGCTTTTTGTTCGCAACAATGAACGTTTTCGTGAAAATGTTGCCGAATATTCCAGCAACTGAAATTGTATTTTTCCGATCGCTTATTTCATTTGTGATGAGTTTTGTCTATCTCAGATCAATTGGTGTTCCGGTAATGGGGAATAATAAAAAGCTTTTAATTGCTAGAGGTGCCGTTGGGGCGGTTGCTTTAACCATGTATTTCTATACACTTCAAAATATTCCGCTGGGTAGTGCCGTAACCATGCAATTTCTTTCTCCAATTTTCACTTCCATTTTAGGGGTTTTTATAGTGAAAGAAAAAGTCCATCCTAAGCAATGGATTTTCTATATCATGGCTTTTGCAGGTTTAATTATTATTCAAGGTTTTGATCCTAGGATTTCTATTCAAATGTTTGCCATCGGAATAGGATCCTCCATTATGGCAGGTTTGGCTTACAACATCATCAGGAAAATCAACAAAACGGAGCATCCAATGGTTGTTGTCTTTTATTTTCCTTTGGTCACTACACCGCTCACAGGACTTTACTCAGCTTTTAATTGGGTAATGCCTTCTGGAATAGAGTGGTTGATTTTATTGGCTATTGGTGTTTTAACTCAATTTGCTCAATATTTCATGACCATGTCATATCAATCAGAGGATTTATCCAAAGTAGCAAGCTTAAAATATTTAACTATTGTTTATGCCCTCGGCTATGGTTATGTGTTCTTTGATGAGACTTATAATTGGATCGTTTTTTCCGGAATTGCTTTAATTTTGGCTGGCGTAATTTTAAATGTATGGTTTAAAAATAAGATCGGAAAGGCATAATTACTGATTTTCATCATTTTTTCTCGAACAAATAGACCGTATCATCGAATTGATTAGGTTTTGATTGGTCGTTCCAAAGGTTTTTCACAATTTATGGATTGAAAAATAATGAGCTTCTTGTAAGATTGTTATATCTTTAAAAATAATAATTCATGTGTAGGTGAATTTTTGAATGAATATTAGTAAAGAAAATATCTCTTTGGAAAAGGAAAATCTTCAGTTAAGGAATGAATTAGAGGCGGTCAAGAAAAAGCTTGCGCAATATCAATACGCAGCAGCCGGAGCTAATGAGGGATTATGGGATAGAAACCTCATTACCGGAGAGGTATTCATTTCTCCTCCTTGGATTACCATGCTTGGTTACCAATCGGAAGAAAATCTTGAAAAGTTTGAGCTCTGGGAAAATTTGATGCATCCAGATGATAAATCCAAGTCCATAAAAGCATTAAATGATTTTATTGAGGGTAATCGTGAAGAATACAACATTCAATTTAGACTAAAGCACAAAGCAGGGCATTATATCTGGGTGCAATCCACTGCTAAACTTACACTTGATCAGGAAGATAAGCCGGTCAGAGTTTCAGGTTCCCATAGAGATATCACTGATAAAAAGCGCAGTGAAGAGATCATAAAATCCAGTGAAGAAAAGTATAAGCATTTCTTCCAAAACTCTCTGATTGGTATTATGAGAGTTCGTAAATCAGATTTAGAAGTAGTAGAAATAAACCAAAAAGGACTAAATATTTTAGCACTACCTGAGAAAAAGCGTCATATGAAAATGACAGATCCATTTAAGGATCAGGTAGATATTACAAGGTTTTTAGGGCAATTGACTGATAAAGAATCAATAGAAGAATTTGAAGCCAAATTTGAAAGATGGGATGAGTCCGAAACCTGGGTTTCTATTTCGGCTTTAGAAATTGAATCTGATGATATCGCTTATTATGATATAATCTTTAGAGATATTAGTGAGTTTAAGGAAAATCTTGATGAGTTACAACGATTAAATTTTGAATTGGATAATTTCGTTTATCATGCTTCCCATGACATTAGATCTCCTTTAAGATCATTGATGGGCTTGATTGATATTTTAAAAACGGAGTCTAGGCCTGGAGAAATCCGGAAAATAATAGACATGATTACCGGAAGCATTAATAGGTTAGATAAATTTGTGGTGGATTTATTGGCAATGTCAAGGGATAATCGAATGCAAGAACCTGATGCTGTGCCTATTAATTTTATGGTGGAAGTCAATAATAGCATCACTAATTTTCATCACGTCTACACCACCAAAAATCTTGAAATCAGAACTAAAATTATTCAATGGTATCCTTTCCATTCTGATTTAACTAAAATCCGTATCATACTTAATAATTTAATTTCTAATTCTATTAAGTATAGAAAGAATTTAGATACCGATTTTTCATTTATAAATATTTATATTGAAACTTCTGAAAAGGAAGCTGAAATAACAATCGAAGATAATGGAGAAGGAATTCCAAAGGATAAGCTTCAAAAAATATTTGATATGTTTTATCGTGCTTCCGAAAATAGTGAGGGTAGCGGATTAGGAATGTATATAGTTAAAAATGTAATTAAGAAATTAAATGCTAAAATAGACGTTCAATCTAAAGAAGGAGAGGGGACAAAGTTTATTATCAACGTTCCTAACAGTTATAAAATAGAAGATTATAAATAAAATATTTCATGTCAGTTCATAAAAAACCTATTAAAAAAATCACTACACATCAATTGCAGGAGATGAAAAACCGAGGCGAGAAGATCTCTATGCTTACCGCTTATGATTTTTCTATGGCAAAATTGGTGGATGCTTCCGGTGTTGATGTTATTTTAGTGGGTGATTCTGCTTCAAACGTAATGGCAGGACATGAAACTACATTACCTATCACGCTTGATCAAATGATCTATCATGCTTCTGCTGTGGTAAGAGCAGTCGAAAGAGCTTTAGTAGTAGTGGATATTCCTTTTGGTTCTTATCAAGGAAATTCATCAGAAGCTTTAAGATCCTCAATTCGGATCATGAAAGAATCTGGTGGCCATGCAGTTAAAATGGAAGGTGGTTCTGAAATTCAGGAATCTGTTAAAAGAATATTAAGTGCTGGAATTCCGGTTATGGGGCATTTGGGTTTAACACCTCAATCTATCTATAAATTTGGTACCTACACTGTAAGAGCAAAAGAGGAAGAAGAAGCAGAAAAGTTGATTGCAGATGCCAAGATTTTGGAGGAATGTGGTTGTTTTAGTATTGTTTTAGAGAAAATACCCGCTCAATTAGCCAAAAGAGTAGCTAAAGAAGTGAATATCCCAATCATAGGCATAGGAGCAGGACCATATGTAGATGGTCAAGTATTAGTGCTTCATGATTTATTAGGTATTACAACTGAATTTAAGCCTAGATTCTTGCGTCATTACGCCAAACTGGACACCATCATCACAGAAGCCATTGGTAAATATGTGGAAGATGTTAAGAAAATTGACTTTCCTAATGAGGATGAAATGTATTAGTGTTTTTGGGGATTAGCATCATAGGGCTTTTACATATTGTCCATATGGACGAATTTAAGACACATGATTTGAATATTAGCTACTGAATTTTATTAGAACGTTCCCGATTAAAATTCGGGACAGGCTATCCCTTTGAAGAAAGGGATCTAGCCATTTTAACCAAAGGTTAAAATATTAAGAAAGCAAGTTATAAAACTGACAAATTGAGTTATCAATTTCCATTAGGTCTTGGAAAAGAGTATTGAAACTTCGTTTCAATAAGACAAGATCCCTTTCTTCAAAGGGATGACGCACAGAATTTATTGAGGTGCAATAAGTGAATTTATCATACTGAAATAAAGAAAGACTGATTTCATCTCTGATGGAACCGAAGGAAGCTGTATCTCATTTTTTATGGAAAGATGGCTTGTACCATGAAGTGTTTTGTCATTAGAATTAAATCGTCCAATCTCATAAACAAACCATCAATCCCTAAAAACCCTCTTCAAAGAAATATATACTACACCAATCGCTATTAAAACTGTTCCGCCTGCTATTACAAATTCCATAATTTTTTGTTTAGAAACCTCATGTTTTAAATATTGTTTTGTATTGCAGAAGGAATGCTTTAAGAAATAATTTTATCTGCCCCTACTTTTATTTAATTTCACATTCCGAAATTTGGAACAAGGCTTCTAAATGATCGTTACTTATTGATGTTTATGTTTATTAAAAAATTTAAATCAAATACATTATAACCATGTCTAAAACTGCAAAGATTTTATATACCAAAACAGATGAGGCTCCGGCTTTGGCAACCTATTCTTTCTTACCAATAGTAAAAGCATTTACTGATTCAGCTGGAGTGGTTGTTGAAACTCGTGATATTTCTTTAGCTGGACGTATCATTTCTCAATTCCCTGAAAGGTTAAAAGCAGAGCAACAAATCAATGATGATTTAGCTGAACTAGGTGAAATTGCTAAATCACCAGAAGCTAACATTGTAAAATTACCTAATATCAGTGCTTCTGTCCCTCAGTTGAAAGCTGCAATCAGAGAATTACAATCATTGGGTTATGATTTACCAGATTACCCTGATGAGCCTGAAAATGATGGTGAAAAGAAAGTAAAAGCTAAATATGATAATGTAAAAGGGAGTGCTGTAAACCCGGTTTTGAGAGAAGGTAATTCTGACAGAAGAGCACCTAAAGCGGTAAAGGAATTTGCACAGAAGCATCCGCATAGTATGGGAGAGTGGAGCAAAGATTCTAAAACGCATGTAGCCAGCATGAGTGAAGGAGATTTTTACGGAAGTGAAAAATCATTGACTTTGCCTTCAGCAACTGAAGTAAAAATTGAATTGAAAACAAAATCAGGAAATGTTAAAGAACTGAAAAGTGGTTTAAAACTTCAAGAAGGCGAAATTATTGATGCTGCAGTGATGAGTGCTTCTGCTTTGCGCGCTTTCTTGAAAGCTCAAAAAGAAGAAGCGAAAAAGGCAGGTGTTTTATTTTCCATACACTTAAAAGCAACCATGATGAAGGTTTCTGACCCTATCATTTTTGGTCATGCAGTAAAAGCTTTTTTCGAGCCTGTATTTGAAAAGCACCAAGCTACTTTAGATGAAGCAGGTGTAGATGTTAATAACGGATTTGCTTCTTTACTTTCTCAAATAGAGGATTTACCAGAAGCTAAAAGAAGTGAAATTGAAGCTGATATTGAAGCATGCTACAATGATGGGCCAGATTTAGCTATGGTAAATTCTGATAAAGGAATTACTAACCTTCACGTTCCTAGTGATGTGATTATTGATGCTTCCATGCCTGCTATGATTAGAACTTCAGGTCAGATGTGGAATAAAGATAATAAGACACAAGATACAAAAGCTATTATACCAGATAGAAGTTATGCTGGAGTTTACCAAGAAACAATAGATTTCTGTAAGCAAAATGGTGCATTGGATCCGGCCACTATGGGAAGTGTTTCCAACGTGGGCTTGATGGCACAAAAGGCTGAAGAATATGGTTCACACGATAAAACTTTTGAGATTCCTGAAGCTGGAACTGTTGAAGTTAAAGATGCAAATGGAAATGTTTTATTGAGCCATGAAGTTTCTGAAGGAGATATTTGGAGAATGTGTCAAGTGAAAGATGCACCAATTAAAGACTGGGTGAAATTAGGAGTTAATAGAGCAAAAGATACTGGAGATCCTGCAGTTTTCTGGTTGGATAGCAATCGTTCGCACGATTCAGAATTGATCAAAAAAGTTAATGAATACTTGAAAGACCATGATACTAATGGTTTAGAAATTAAGATTATGAATCCTGTGGAGGCTACTCGTTTTTCTTTAGAAAGAATAGTAGAAGGAAAAGATACAATTTCAGTTACGGGTAATGTATTAAGAGATTATTTAACTGATCTTTTCCCAATTTTAGAGGTTGGGACAAGTGCTAAAATGTTATCTATCGTACCATTAATGAATGGTGGTGGATTGTTTGAAACTGGTGCGGGTGGTTCTGCTCCAAAACACGTTCAACAATTCATGGAAGAAGGTCACTTAAGATGGGATTCTTTAGGCGAATTTTTGGCATTAGCGGTTTCATTGGATCACTTAGGTAAAACTTTCGGGAATGAAAAGGCTAAAATATTAGGAGCTGCTTTAGATAATGCGACTTCAAAATTCTTAGATGAAAATAAATCACCTTCAAGAAAAGTAAATGAGATTGATAATAGAGGAAGTCATTTCTATTTAGCTATGTATTGGGCTGAAGCACTTGCTAAGCAAGAGGAGGATGCTGATTTGAAAAAGATTTTCAGTAGAGTAGCCGAAACAATGAGCTTAAAAGAAGCACAAATCAATGAAGAATTGATTGCAGCACAAGGTAAGCCAGTTGATATGGGAGGTTACTATAAGCCTGAGGAAAGCGTTTTAGTGAAACAAATGCGCCCAAGCAATACTTTAAATGAAATACTAGACTCAATTGTGAGTTAATCTGAAATTACCCCACAGTAATTTTAAAGCTTCTTTTGGATTTTTAATCTAAAAAGAAGCTTTTTTTATGTCTTAAAATTTTCAGATTCTTATCATAATTGAACAAAAACGGAGTAAATGCTAAGCTTTCTTATTAATCTATGAGTCTGTTGTCATGATCGATGAATGTTTAATTTTTTTCGATAAAATTATTTTTAGAGATTTTAATTATTTATTTTTGATGTTGTAGCTTTTAGAATAAATGCCATTAACTCCACTAACCGAGCCATTAGGAAGTCAAAGAGCTTCTCATCTTCTAAGAAGAACAGTATTTGGTGCGACTCCCGATTTAATTCAAGAATTTGCTCAATACACCCCTCAAGAAGCATTAAATAGATTATTTATCGCAGATATTGCGAAGCCTGAGCCACCAATAGACCCTGCAACTGGTCAAGAGTGGATGATGTCAGGAACCTCTGAAGCCAATAGTGAAGGTTTTGAACTAGAACAATATTTCCTAGGTTGGCAATTAGGTCAGTTTTTAGGTTCGAATACAACTGAAGATCAAAAATTATCTTATATTTTTCGAGAAAGGCTAGTTTATTTTTTACATACTCATTTTACAACCAAGAAATCTATTGTCAATAATAGCAGAGCTTTATATTTCCAAAATCAACTTTTCCGTCAGTTTGCCTTTGACCAATTTTTAGCAATAGAAGAGACAGATGAAACACTAAGTTTCAAAGATTTAGTTATAAAAATCTCCTTGGATAATGCCATGTTACAATTTTTGGATGGGCGATTAAATGTGAAGGGAAGCCCAAATGAAAATTATGCCAGGGAATTATTAGAATTATATTCTATAGGAAGAGGATTGGAAGGAACGGATAAAGGTGATAATGAAACCGGTGATTATGGTACTTTTACTGAACAAGATGTTCAGGAAGGAGCAAGGATTTTATCAGGCTTTAATGTCGATCCTTCTTTTAGTTTATTAGATGAACAAACCGAATTACCCACAGGAGTGGCCAAAGGAAATGGTTTAACTGCAGCGCAACATGATAATAATAGCAAACAATTAAGTTTCCGATTCAATAATGCAGTAATCAGTCCTAATCCCGAACTATTGTTAAATGGAGAGGCCACTTATGAAAGTGCGGTAGATGAAATCAAACAATTCATTGATATTATTTTTCAGCAAGAAGAGACCGCAATTCACATTTGTAGGAAAATTTACCGCTTTTTCGTCTATCATGAAGTAAATGAAGAAATTCAAAATGGAGTAATTAAGGATATGGCTGCAGTTTTTGTTGAGCAAAACTTTAGCCTTCAGGCAGTGTTACAAACCTTATTGAGTAGTAAAGAATTTTATGAAGGGGCTGATGGTATTTCAGATGACCATTTTGGAAGCATTATCAAAAGTCCTTTAGATTTAATAATGGGCCATGCAAGAAGTGTTGATTTGCAATTGCCTGATTATCTTTTAAATCCAACTGCATTTTATGAAATCACAAATGATTGGTTAAGGAAAATGGGGGATATGGGTTTAAACTTCTATGAGCCTTTTGAAGTGGCTGGTTATTTAGCTTATCACCAATTTCCTATTTATCACAGAGGTTGGATCACAACATCTTACCTTACCCAAAGATATGCTTATGTACAAAGCGTAAGCAATGCCAATATGGAGGGAATGCCTGTTCAGTTAAAGACACCAATTGAATATGTTGAGCATTATGTTGATAATACTACTGCTTCAAATGCTAAAGATTTGGTGATTGAGATTGCCAATCAATTTTTAGCACTTACAGATAATTTAGGATTTCAAAACCCTGGTAGTAGTCCTTTAACAGAAGAGAGATTAAATTATTTTTTAGATGCTTTTTTGAAAACTTTTCAAATAGACGAAAACCCAGAAGAAGCATGGACCATCCGATGGACACAAGGAGTTGATCGAGAGACGGTAGAAAGACAATTACAGGATCTTTTTAATGCTATTTTGCAATCACCTGAATATCAATTGATGTAGGCCATGAATAGACGAAAATTTTTAAAACAATTAGGATTTGCAGCAGGTGCGCCCATTGCCTTTCAGGGAATTCCTTTGCGTCTTTTATCCTCGCATCAACCACTTAAAAATCTTTTGCCAAAAAGTGATAACGATAAAGTATTGGTTATCCTTCAATTGCATGGTGGAAATGATAGTCTAAATAGCTTTATTCCAATAGAGAATTATGATCTCTATTATAATAGAAGAGCCAATATTGCTATTCCTTATAAAAGTGGAAACAGAACCTTAATTCCATTGGATAGCACACTGGATGCTCCCGATCAGGTTGGACTTCACCCTGATATGATTGATTTCAAGAGTATGTATGATCAAGGTCAGGCTGCAGTTTATCAAGGAGTTTCTTATCCTAAAAACAATGGATCTCATTTCCGTGGTCGTGATATCTGGTTCATGGGTGGTGATTACGATGATTATTATTCATCAGGTTGGATTGGCCGATATCTCAATCAGGTTTATGCACCTTCTGCCTATCCAGATGATTTTCCTAATGCTGGTATGCCAGATCCTTTAGCTTTGGAAATGGGGAATGATACTTCCTTATTATTCCATCAAGAAGGAAATATCCCAACGTCCATTTCACTTGGCAATAGCCCGGGGCAATTGTTAAATCAAATTGAAAATTTAGAAGGATTTTCTGATCAAGGAGTGGATCCAAGAGGACTTCCACCTGAACATCTCAATGGTTCTCCCTATAAAAAGGAAATGGATTGGATATTAGGATTGGAGGATAAATCTGAAACTTATATTAAAAGATTGCAAGAGATTTATCTTTCGTCAAATGAAAGCTCAGTTGAATACCCAGAAATTTATCCTTTTAATGCGCCTTCTGGTAGTTTAAGAAACCCATTAAGTGGTCAATTGAAATTAGTCTCCCGTCTTTTAGGTGGAGGTATTAAAACTAAAGTGTTTTTAGTGAAAATGGGTGGTTTTGATAATCATGCAGGACAAGTTGAGAGCACTAATACGACCATGGGTGTTCATGCCACAAAAATGTATCATATTTCTGCTGCTATGAAAGCATTCCATGCTGATCTGAAAGCAAGAGGTATGGAAGATAAGGTTCTCACCATCAGTATGAGTGAATTTGGCAGAAGAATTCCATCAAACGGAAGTTATGGGACAGATCATGGAAAAGGTGGTGCAGTGATGGTGTTCGGTAATAGAGTAAATCCTGGAGTCTTTGGGACGAATCCTGACCTGAACAAAAGCAATGTTGATTTGCAGTTTGACTACCGACAGCTTTATGCAAGTATTTTGCATGAATGGTTAGGCGTTGATCAAGCAAGTATAAATAATGATATTTTCTTTCGAGATTTTTTCAATGCTACGGATGAAAATGGAAATCCATTGCCTGATGTTGAAATGGTTTCTAATAGCATAACAGGAACTAATTCTTGGCTTGGGAAACATTTTAATGTAGACAATCCTTTTCCAAATCCTGCTGGTAATCAAACTAATTTGAGAATCCAGAGTAATGAACCAGGTAAAGTACGAATTGAAATTCTAGGTATTAATGGCCAATCAATTGGTGTGCTGAATAAAACACTACAGCAAGGTGGCAATGATATTCAATTAGATGTTTCGGGGTTAAAATCAGGCATTTATACTATAAGAGTAAATGCTAAGAACATAAACGATACAAAAAAACTTATCAAAAACTGATTTTATGCCTAAGCTTAGACTATTACCAATATTACTAACCCTTTTTCTAATATGCTCAGTTTTTGATGGTTTAGCTCAACGAAGGAAAAAACCAAGCACTCCTGCGTCTCAGGCTCAAGAATTTCTCAATACCCAATGGTGGTTAGGTATAAGAGGAGGAACTAATTTCACTCAGACGACCTTAATTAAAAGCTATTCTGGATTGAATCCTATCAATTATAGTGATGAAAATTTGGAAAAGGAATATGAAGATTTTGCGAACCCGGCCTTTCATATTGGTCTAGATGTCACTTTCTACCATAAAGGCTTTTCTATTTTAACTTTTCCTACCTTTTTCAGAAATAATATTAATTATAGCAGTGAATTAAATTGGTCTGGAGAAACGGAAAAAGATCAATATGAAACTAGTTATAATGTAAATCAGAGTATAACATTTCTTGAATTGCCAGTAGCTGTTAAATATGATATTATAGGCGATAAAATAAGACCTTTTGTGATGGCAGGAGCTTTTTATTCCATTGCATTTGATGCAAATAAAGAAGTTCAAATTTTTGAAACAGATTATGCTTCTGGCCAGCCAGTGGAATTTGAAAGAGCTAATATTAAACTCAATAATAAAGAGGAAATTAAGAATAATTGGGGAGTATTGGGTGGAGTTGGCGTAAGCTTCGATTTTTGGAATATCCGGTCTATTATTGATGTACAGTACCGACACAGTTTTCAGTCTATTGTAAATAGTGAAACTCGTTTTGATGAAAACACTTTTTCCTCTTTCGGAGAGGTTCAAGATGATTACAGTCTTCAAAATTACAGTACCTCTTTAAGTTTTGTTTTTCCACTTCGATATATAGATAGCCAGTTTAAAGCATTATGAAACGGAACCTACTATTTCTTATCTTAATTTCTTCAATTTTTACTTTGTCATGTGATAATGATGAAGTGGAACCGCAGCAACAATCATTTTTGAAAATTTATGATGATGCGAATTATAATGCTTCTTATAATCCTGTAGGGCTTCAGTTTAATGCTAATAATTATTACATTTTATCAGAAAGAAGACTTTCATCCAGTGATTTTTCAGGTATAAATTTGGTGGTCACAGATTCAATTGGCGATTTCGTGAGTGAACAACAATTGGAGGAAATGTTTGTAGCCCCAACAAAATCGCTTTTGAAAGTCGGTAATCTACTCTATTTCTTCTGCATGGATAGAAATACACTTCGTCCATATTTAGTGGTTATTTCAGAAGACGGTACTTTAAATACTATCAGCCTGAATACTACTGCATCTTATCCACTGGCAGCAAATGTAACAGCTAATAATAACTTATTGCTTTTATCTTATGATCCAGATGGGCTCAATTCAATCATAACAGAAGTCACTACGGAAGGTCAGATTTTGCAACAAGCAAGCTATTCTATAGGCCCAGGAAGTGATGTTCAGGATGCAATTGTTAATCACTTTACAAAAAGAAGTGCCAGATTACCATTTTTCTGTGGACAAGCAGGAGGCAGTACTTATTATTTCAATGGATTTTATAATTATACCTTGTCCATGGTATTTACAAACTTTGGAGATGATCCTACAGGTGTATTGCAAGGGCAAGGATCAGATGCAGGATTGAAAGCCGCTTATTCATCTGCATCAGGAGGTTTTTCTATTGTTGGCTTTCAGTTTTCAGACCATTTTATGAATGCTAAAGCAACACTACCGACAAGTAATATTAGTTCTTCGGTTAATCTATTCGACAGAAATGTTCCAGAAATTGCGGAAAAAGCCATTTGCAGAATTATTCCATATAATGGCTTGAATAGGGAGGTGATCATCATTGCTTCTGAAACAGAGGGGCGACAAGTGGTGTTATATTTTTATGATTTGAACACAGGACAATTAGAAGCTACTTATTATTTAGGGACTTTAAATCCGTTTACCCTTTCAAGTGTTATTGAATTGGAAGATGACGGGATTGCAATAACGGGTACTACTTTCTTGGCAGGAAGATTTGAAAGAATTTATCTGCAAAAAATAACGAAGGAGCAATTAGTTGGAATTTTATAGCTTGATTTTAAAAAATTAAAGCATCTTGCGAGTTCGCTAGCAACTCGTTTAAATTGAAATTATTCAAAAATAAATTTAAGAATTCAAAAAATGATAAGGTCTTTGGAAAGATTAAATCCGAAACCTTTCTCTTTAGCTGGATATCAGAATATTTCCTAAAAGCTCATAAATCCGAATCATCACATGTCCTTTCAGATGAAGTATGTGATGACCTGGATTTTGATGAGTTATTCATGTTTTTGGATCGAACCAATTCCAAAATTGGTCAGCAATATCTTTATCATCATCTCAGGACTTGTAATGGTAATACTATTACGAAAGAGGAAGAATATTTAATTCGTAGGATTAATGAAGATGAGCAGCTTAGATCATTTTTAGAAAAACAGTTGTCAAAACTCGATCAGAAAGAAGCTTTCTACATCGCAAAATTATTTCAAGATAAACCCATAGAAGCCCCCAAGTGGTACCGGCTGCTTCCGTTTTTATCCGCTTTATCCTTTGTTGCAATTATCAGCCTTTTATTTAGTACGATTATGGTTTATGTAGTTCCTGTTTTGGTTATCATCAACATGGGGCTTCATTACAGAAATAAAAACCATCTTGCCCATTATATTTCTTCCATACCGGAACTTGTAAAATTGCAAGCTGTAGCTAAAAAGCTAAATGGACATGATTGTGATTTTTTCACAGATGAAAAATTAGATAAATCTATATCTGCAATTGATAAGGTGAAGAAACACTTCTATTTATTTCAAATGGAAAACAAGGTACAAGGGGATATGACCACCGCATCCTGGGGTATCTTGGAATTAATTAAAATTATGTTCGTTATAGAACCTATTCTGTTTTTTAAGGCACTTAAGCGAATAAAGAGAAATCAAAAACACATTAATATATTATTTAATGCTATAGGTCGACTCGATATGCTTTGTTCCATAAGTTCTTTAAGGACAGGTATTGGAAATTACTGTTTCCCAGATTTTTCAAATTCTGAAAGAGGTATAAAAGCAGATGGGATTTATCATCCATTAATTGAAAATTGTGTGATCAACGATATTGATACTGCAGGTAAATCTATATTATTGACAGGCTCAAATATGTCTGGCAAAACTACATTTATTAGGACTATTGCTATCAATACCATAACATCGATGGCACTAAATACCAGTTTTGCAGAGGCTTTTCAAATGCCGAAAGTCAGACTGATGTCTGCTATCAGGATAAGTGATGATTTAATGAATGAAAAAAGTTATTATTTTGAGGAGGTATCCACTATAAAAGAGATGATTACTTGTTCTGAAAGCAGGAACTGTCATTTATTCCTTCTAGATGAGATTTTTAAAGGAACTAATACGATAGAAAGAATTTCAGCTGGGAAAGCCGTGCTATCGTATTTAGCAAAGCATAATAACTTGGTTTTTGTATCTACGCATGATATTGAGCTTGCTGATTTGTTAAAGGAAGAATATGATCTATACCATTTTAGTGAGATCATAAGCAATAATGAAGTTGATTTTGATTACAAACTTAAAGAGGGGAAGCTTAAAACCAGAAATGCCATCAGAATCCTAGATATAAATGGCTATCCAAAAACGATTATTGAAGAAGCTGAAAAAACCGCAGGGAGATTAGATTTAGAAAATTCCACTGCTAAAATGCCTCCCCAATAAATAAATAAAAGCCAGGGCCTTCTTGAGTGAAGGCTACATCTAATCGAGTGTAAATATCTTTTTTAGGGAATAATAAAAACCGAAGCCCGGCACCACCTGAGACCACAATATTTGATAAATCGAAGTTATTTAACTCCGAGAATACCTTACCTGCACCTGCAAATACCGCGGCTCCAATTCGGTCAGTAAAACCAAAAGGAATTGGAAGAAAGCGATATTCAAATTGAGCTGCCAATTGATTTCGATCTCTGTATCTGCCATAATAATACCCTCTCATTATGCTTTCTCCACCCATTAAAGCCAATTGATTAAACGGAACATCACCCGAATTAAATTGCCCCAATAGTTGCGCAGCAAATACATTGTGATTGCCAACAGGTCGGTAAATTCTTGTGTCGGATATCACAGTAGTGAAATCATATGTGCTTCCCCATCCTTGATTGTAATGAAGTAAAGCAAGTTCTGAGAAAAATCCTTTTCTTACATTTAAAACATTATGTCGGTTGTCATGCACTAGGCCGAGTCCAAAACCTAAATTAGTGGAGCCTTCGCTTCCTAATGGCAATTCCTGAATTCCGTTATTGCTTTCAGCGGGCACAAAGTCCACATTGCTTAAACGTTGAAAATCCATTTCTAAGCCTACAAATACATCTTTTTTGATTTTTCGTAAAACCCTTTCTTTGATAAAGATCTGATTAGCATCAACTCGCGCTATATAATCTTCAGGGGAGTCATTACCAATTCCGTGATAGAATAATGGGAAACTTTGAAACCGTAATCTACCAAGGAAAAACCATTTGTCTTCATCTGAGTAAATAGCATGATCAAACCATAATCCATATTGATTTTCTAATGTGAAAAAAGTAAATCCATTTATTTCACTTAAGCGGTTTGAGGTGTCTTGCTTGGCATAAAACACTAGCAATGAGCTTAATCCAAATTCCCAGCTTGTTTCAGGTGCATAAGCAACTGTTGGGTAAATCAAGAACTGTGGTTTGGATATATCGCTTGTATCATTGATTAGATTATTAAAGTACCTTTTTACAAAATTCTGAGCGTAGGAGGAGTGGCCACAAACAAGAAACAAGGCTAGTATAAATACTTTTACTGAGATAGTTTTCTTCACAAATATATTATTATGTAATCCCTTCAAGAACGACATTCTTCCTTTAAGTAGTTAAAATTTTCAGATTTTTTTTCAATAAAAAAAGCCTTCGACTAAATCGAAGGCTAAATTTAAAATATTTATGTTCATATTTTTTATTTGGTTCTCATATGAATATCTCTTTGCGGAAATGGAACTTCAATATTTTGCTTAACAAATTCGTTGTTAATAGCTTCCATATTATCCCAATATACTGGCCACAAATTATCAGTATCAGTCCAAACCCTAACACTTAAATCTAATGAACTATCTCCAAAATTAGTGAATTTCACTGCTGGCGCTGGATCAGCATGAATTCTTTCATCTCTTGATACTACATCTAAAATGATTTCTCTGACTTTACTGATATCAGAACCATATGCTACACCCACTTTTAATTCTGCTCTTCTAGTGTCTTTTATAGTGGTGTTCGTGACATCTGCGTTAGCTAATGCTCCGTTTGGCATCACAATCACTTGATTATCAAATGTTCTGACATAAGTATGAAGAATATCGATTTTCTCTACAACCCCAAAGTAACCCTTAGCTTCAATGATGTCATCAACTCTGAACGGTTTTGTAACTAAAATCAATATTCCCCCTGCAAAGTTGGATAAACTGCCCTGTAAGGCTAAACCGATCGCTAAACCAGCTGCACCTAAAACACCGAGTATAGCAGCAATTTTAATATCAATGCTTTGAGCGATGACCAATACTAAAGCGATATAAAAGACGAATCTAAAAAAAGAGCTTAAAAAAGATACAAGGGATACCTCCAATTCAGATTTCTTGAAAGCTTTCTTGATTCCCTTCATGAGGTAACCAATAGTAATTCTCCCTACAATAAATATGAGAATTACCTTTATTAGTGCTATTCCAATTTCGATAGCGTAAGTATAAATTTTATCTAATAATTCCGGATCTAATTGTTCAAACATATTTTTATGGTTTGGTAAGTTTTAGTTTAACATTGAAAATAAATGTTATGACATAAATTATTTTATCGTATTAAACTGTTTATAGTTTCATTTCTTTGATATAAGCATCTACACCACTTTCCAAATCAGTAAATTGATAAGGGTAGCCAATTGTTTTTAATTTTTCCATTTTTGCCTCTGTGAAATATTGATATTTATCACGAATATCAGCAGGAGTATCAATAAAACTGATGTCTTCTTGTTTATTCATGGATTTAAAAACGGCTTTCACTAAGTCTAAGAAAGTACGAGCTTTTCCACTACCCAGATTGTAGATTCCGGAATTTTTTCGGTGATGCATTAACCAAACCATCACATTCACCACATCATCTACAAAAACAAAGTCTCTCATTTGCTCCCCATCCTTAAATTCAGGATTATGAGAACGGAATAATTTCATTTTACCCGTTTCAGAAATTTGCTTGTAAGCATGTAAAATCACACTGGCCATTCTGCCTTTATGATATTCCCTTGGGCCATAAACATTGAAAAACTTTAATCCTGCCCAGTAAAATGGTTTTTTATCTTGCTTAAGCGCCCATTTATCAAATTCATTTTTTGAAATACCGTAAGGATTAAGGGGTTTTAATTCAGGGATTTTGCTTTCATCATCGTCATAACCTAGTTCCCCAAGTCCATAAGTAGCTGCAGAGCTAGCATAAATTAATGGAATTTGCATATCGATACATCTTTTCCAAACTTCTTTAGTGTAATCGGTATTGAGTTTAGTCAGTATAGCTAAATCAAATTCTGTAGTATCTGTTCTAGCACCTAAATGAAAGATAAATTCAATTTCTTTTTCATTTTGTTTATCTAGCCATTCAAAAAACACTTCCCTTTCGATTTTTTCTTGAATTTTTAAGCCTTCCAGATTTTTATTTTTTTCAGCATTATCAAATTTGTCAACCGCAATAATGTGGTTAAAACCCTCAGAATTGAGTTTTTTGATGAGGTTTGATGCGATAAATCCAGCGGCTCCGGTAACTATTATCATAAGATGTATGTTTTTGTAATAAGCTATTTAAGCAAAACTATTTATTATAAATGAATAAACGTATATTTGCAGCCTAAAAATTAAGATTGACATGGTTTACGTTAATCGTAAAGAACATTTTAACGCAGCACACAAGCTATTTAATCCTAACTGGAGCCGAGAGAAAAACGAAGAAGTTTTTGGTCCTTGCGCCAATGAAAATTGGCATGGTCATAATTTCGAGTTGATTGTAACAGTGAAAGGAGAACCTGATCCTGACACAGGATTTGTGGTAGATTTGAAGAAGTTAAGTAACTTGATTAGATCTGAAGTGATTGATAAGGTGGATCATAAAAACCTTAACATGGATGTGCCTTTTCTGGAAGGAAAAATGGCAAGTTGCGAAGTAATTATAGCTGAATTTTGGAAAATTTTAGAACCGAAAGTAAAGCAATTGCAAGAAGGATCTAGTCTTCATAAGTTAACACTTTATGAAACTCCTAGAAACTTTGTGGAGTATTACGGCTGAGAATATAGCTAAAGTATCATCTTAGAAAAATCTTGAAAAAAAATCATAATTATCCTTAATTCATATCCTAAAATCAAAAGGGTATTTATAAATTGCGCTAATGGAAAATTTTGTTGTATCAGCAAGGAAATATAGACCAAAAGGTTTTGATGAGGTAGTAGGGCAGAAGCATATTACTACTACTTTAAAAAACGCAATTGACAACGATCATTTGGCGCAATCTCTTTTGTTTTGTGGGCCAAGAGGGGTTGGTAAAACTACTTGTGCTAGGATTTTAGCAAGGCTGATCAACGATTTTGAAGTAGATAACATGGAAGGTTCTTCCTCCCTTAATATCTATGAGCTGGATGCTGCTTCAAATAACTCTGTGGATGATGTTCGGAATCTTATTGACAAAGTAAGAGTACCGCCACAGCATGGAAAATACAAAGTCTATATCATAGATGAGGTTCACATGCTTTCGAATGCAGCCTTTAATGCTTTCTTAAAAACATTAGAGGAGCCACCTTCTTACGCTATTTTTATTTTAGCAACTACTGAAAAGCATAAAGTAATTCCGACTATTCTTTCAAGATGTCAGATTTATGATTTTAATAGAATAAAAGTTTCGGATATATCAGATCATTTAAAAGATATAGCAGAAAGGGAAGGGATAGAAGCAGAAGAAGCCGCTTTACACCTAATTGCTCAGAAAGCGGATGGTGCTTTGCGTGATGCGTTATCCATTTTTGATTTGATAGTTACTTTCTCTCCTGATAATAAAATTACCTATCAGACAACTATAGATAATCTCCATATTTTAGATTACGATTATTATTTTAAAGTAACAGATGCTTTAAATAATGAAAAAATACCTCAAGCTTTATTACTTTTTGATGAGGTCTTGAAAAATGGCTTTGATGGACATAATTTCATTAATGGACTTGCTGCCCATTTCAGAGATTTATTAGTTTGTAAAGACGAATCTACTTTACAGTTATTAGAAGTTTCAGAACAGGTGAAAGCACAATACAAGCAGCAAGCTGCTGAAGTTTCTCCTTCCTTTATACTTTCAGGTCTTCAAGTTTTAAGTCAAACGGATCAATCTTATAAGGCAAGTAAAAATCAAAGGTTGGCAGTTGAATTAGCATTGATGAAACTAGCCAAAATTAATAGTGCAATTGATTTGGCAAAACAGAATGATGCTGTTTTAAAAAAAAAAGTGAGCTAAGTCAGTCTGAACAAGAAGATTCAACATCAAGTGAAGCAAAAAGCACCTCCCTTGCAGATCAAATTTCTGCTAAGGCAACCCAAAGCAAACCTTTAAAATCTTCTCCTTCCATTCCAAAACCAGGAGAGAAAATTAAATCTACTCCAGTAGAGTCCGCTTCCGAAAAGAATGCAGAAGATGCTAAGCAGGATTTGGATGATAATGACAATACTGAAGAAGGTAAGCAATTAAATGAGGGAGAATTAAAGTCTGCTATCTTAGAGTTCATCAAAAACGATAAAGTGGGTCCCGTAATCGAGAATTCTTTAAAAAACTCCGTAAAGCTAAAAGGGGAGATGATTACGGTAGAATTAACTAATCCTGTTGAGGTAGATGGAATTGAAAAAATAAAGGCTGATTTACTTACATTTATTAGAAAGAAATTTCAGAATAAGGCTATTCAATTACAGCATCAAGTTAATATTGAAAAGGCGGCTGAAAGACCTTATACCCCTAAAGAAAAGTTCGAGGCCATGCTAAAAGAGAACCCTATTTTAGGTAAACTCAGAGATACTTTTGGTCTCGATACTGATTACTAAACTTAATCGTTGTTGATTTATAGAAATAGAGAATGCTTAGCTTATATCTTTATGTTAAGCCCAATGTTCATTACACTTTTAAATTGGATACCAGCTACATTTCTGGTCTCGCCTGTAGTTTCATTTACAATGATTTCTTTTGATTTGATATCGTTATCGTAAATTAATTGAGTACTGTAACTAGCAGATAAGAATTTATTGATTTTAAAATTGAGAGCTGTTTCCCAGTTGACGTCAATATTTCCTATTTTTTCGTAATCAGAAAATAAGTTAAGGTTTGTAGATAGATTTACGTTATCCCATATGTCCTTTTGAAAGGAAGAAGAAAAGTTTAAACCAGCCTGAATTCTATAAGTTTCACCCGGATTAACCCCATAAGCACCTGCAGCGGACAAACTGTCATCTGTTACAAAAGTTGTTTTTGATGATATTGGAGAGATGGTAGCCGTAAATATCTTTTTATAACGATAGGTTATACCAATATTGGCTAATAAAAATCCAGGAGCCATAAAGCGTGAAATGACTTGATTTCCTTCTTCATTTAAACCTTCGGTAAATTGCGTTCTGAAATCCAAAATACTGGATACAAATATTCTTTTTCTTAATTGGCGGCTATAGCGAGAAGTTAAAATAATATTATCATCAGTTTTTACAAAGGGCTGTTCGCTATCCCCTTGTCTTAATAAGCCATATGCCATGTCAAGGCGATTGTCCCAAGCATCTTTATCCTTTTGGTAATTAATATTAAAGTTTGTTAAGCCAGCAATTGAAATTGAACTTTTACCACCACCATTCCAATTGGTAAGGTTAACCTGAGAAAAATTTAGGTTTAACACTGCACCTTTACTCCAATAAGTAGTATCAGATGGAATACTATCATTTTGTGCAAAAACAGATGAACTTAAGATTAGGAGGAATAAAATACTGGTAATAATCTTCATAAAGTAATGATACTTTTAAAAATCAATGAATTACTAATCTAGTATAGGTCAAGAGAACGGATTTCATTAAGTGCATTCTCGGTCAAAGGTTTTGTAATGAATTTAATTACATGATCATTATTCACAATCTTATCAATATCTCTTTTATTGTCAGAACTTGATAAGATGATAACCTTACATTTATCTTTTACGATATCCGAGAACTTTTCGAATTCATATAGAAATACGAAACCATCCACAATTGGCATATTGATATCCAAAAATATAATATTAGGAAGCTTATCAGGATCCTCCTTGTGCTCTTCCAAATATTCTAAGGCGCTCTTGCCCGAATTTTTGATTTCAACGTATTTTGCGAACTCAGTTATTTCAATGATTCGCTTGCTAATGAAATTGTCAGTATCATTATCATCAACAAGCATCACTAAATCAACAGTTTTTGTAGCTGTTACCATGTAAATTTACCCTTGTAATCTATTGATTAATTTACTCTGTTTAGAGTTATTTCTAAACATAAGTAAAGTTTTTTTTAATTAAAACATAAATCTTTCGAAATGCATTATTTTTTCGATAGATAACACAAATGTAAGATATTGTAGGCAAGATTTTAGTTAAAGGCAATATTTATTTCTGCTTTATAAGAATTAATTCTCCCTCTTTTAAATTATAATCTTGCTTATTATTCCACTCCATGATTTCTTTTAAACTGACATTGTATTTTTTTGCCAATGCATACATTGTATCTCCTGAAGTTACCTTATGTTTAATACTTCCTTTAACAGTTTCTGATATAGGTTCTTCTGTTTGATTTTCTTTTGGTTTTTCTTGTGTTGCTTCAGTCACTACTTTAGATGCTTCAACTACATATCCATCTTTGTTTACTTTAATTATCTGACCGATCGACAAAGTGTCTCTGATTTCTAATTCATTAACATTCAATAATGTTGAGATTTTCATATTAAACCTATTGGCAATGGAGAAAAATGTATCTCCTTTCTTTATAGCATATTCTACAAAATCATTTTGGTCAAACTCATCAGATTCATCCAATTCATTTTCATCTTCTAAATCAGATTCAGAATTTTCTTCTTCCACCGCTAACTCAGTTTCTCGGGTGGTTGTAGTGTCTTTGTCAGAGATTGCTTTTGCTTCACTATCAATACTATCGGTTTGATTAACGGATAATTCTTCTTCTTTTGGTAAGTTTTCTGTGGGTGTTGTTATAGTGCTATCCTGAACAACTCTTGGATCTTCAGATGAAATAGAATCCAAAAGAACTTCTTGTGGTTTCTCTTCTTTTTTCTCTAGTATAATTTCCTCTGAATTTTTCTTTTCTTGACTTTCTGAAGATTCAGTTATTTCAGCTTCTTCTTTTTTTTGCGGTGCTTCTCTATATTCTATGGGGATATTTGAAGGTCGATTATGACGCAACCATAAAACTCTTCCTTCTTTAGGATCTTGAGGAGGTTCCATTCTATTTTTTCTGTACAGTTTTTTCAACTTAACTCCATACTTTTGACTTATTTCCCACATATTCTCATTTTGAGAAACCGTGTGATAATAAAATTTCGCTCTATTTCTTTTTCTTCTTAAGTAATAGATTTTACCTGTTTTTAGCTCTTCCCTGATTTTGAGATCGTTCCATCTTCTAAATTTAAATTCATCAACCCCTGCTGTTTCGGCTAATTTCTTTACAGTATATCCAGCAGGAGCATAAATCCCATCCAGCCCATTTATTTCAACTTCATGAGGGATTGATCGATCTGATCTACTTGGGTAATTATCTATTAAAGGAAAGTTTTGCTGTTGGCTATCGTCAATGTCTCCAGGGGTGTTTTCCAATGCCATTTTCTTTTTGCTCTGCAATTTTTCAATTTTCTCTAAGTTGCTTAGCGGTACAATTACAGTGTAATTTTTGTCTTCAGGTATTTTACCCCTCTTAATCCACTTATTATATTCCTCAATAAGTTCTGTTGATATATTTTCCTCTTTTGCAATTTCTTTAAGTGTTGTACCTTTTACATTATCCACTTCCTTTAAGTAATACGGAGGTTTCGAAGTGCCAATAGCATTTTCAAAAGCTACTTTATGGGCTAGGAATTTTTTCAAATACCAATAACTATCACTCGTTATTTTCAAACGGCTCTTACCGAAATTATTATCGTCTATAACATCAGCCGCACCACCACGCCCTCTTTGGTAAGCAATTAAAGCATAAGCCCAATTATCAAAGTATTTGTTGTGATCCTTTAAATAAGTTGCGGCTGCTCTACTTGAGGAAACGATATTCATTCGCTCATCTATCAGACGATCAATTCTTAAATCGTTTTCCAATCCAGAAATTTCCTTGAATTGCCAAAAGCCCACAGCATTACTACTAGAGACTGCATCAGAAACTAAAGCACTCTCTTGAATCACTAAATATTTGAAATCTTCGGGTAAGCCTTCTTCCTTAAAAATCCTTTCTATGATGGGCATATACATGTCCACCCGTTCCAATTTCTTTTGAAAGTATTTTTCGCTACGAGTTAAAGCATCAACATCAGCTTGTATGTCTTTTATGGCGCCTGCAGTAAGTCTTAAATCCATATTGGCAAATTCCATACGTGAAGGAACTTGCTGAGCCCACAGCTGTGTGGAAAGAATTAGAATAGTAGCAGTAAATAATAATAGAAGTTTTATATTCATTTTTTTCTTAAAATCATTAATCCATCACGGATTGCGAATAGTACATTTTGAACTCGGTCATCTTGATGCACAAATTCGTTGAATTCCAGCATACTTTCAGTGTCTTTATCTAATTTTTTTCTGTTTTTCTCCAACACTTTTCCACTCCACAATACATTGTCAACCAAAATATAACCTCCTTTTCTGACTTGGTCAATACAAAGTTTATAGTAGTTTAAATAATTTGATTTATCGGCATCTATAAACACCATGTCCCAAGTTTTATTGAGTGTTGGCATAATTTCCAATGCTTTGCCTATTTTCATTTCAATTTTATCAGAATATTCTGATGATTGGAAATATTCTCTTACTCTTTCTTCCAATTCTTCATTTACATCTAGGGTAATGAGTTTCCCATTATCTTTCAATCCTTCTGCCATGCAAAGAGCAGAATAGCCTGTATATGTCCCAATTTCTAATATGTTTTCAGGTTGAATCATATGAGAGAGCATGGATAAAACCCTGCCTTGCAAATGACCACTAAGCATTCGCGGTTTTAGCACCTCGGTATGCGTCTCTCTATTGATTTTATAAAGCAACTCACTTTCGGGCTCAGTATGGGCTTCAATATATTTCTCTAAATCTGGATCTAAAAACTCCATAATTATCTTCTTTTGGCTTTGTATGTTAAGATGCTCAATCGATCATCAGCAAAAATTTCATGTGCGGTATCTTGTAGATCTTTAGCAGAAACCAGCTTTATTTGCTCAAAAAGCTCATCTAAAGATTCGATTTTATCTTTATCCAATAAGCTTCTACCCATCATTAGCATATAGCTCATATTATTTTCTTCTGCCATGGCTAATTGCCCCATCAGTTGCTGTTTGGCTACGTGCAATTGCAAACTCCCCAAAGGTTTTTCCTGCAACTTCCTTAATTCCTTTTTCACTAGTTTAATGCTTTTCGGAAGTTGTCCTGGATCGGTTCCGAAAAATATACTGAAAAGTGCTGTGTCCGTAAAGGGATGGTATCCGGCATCAATAGCATAAACAAATCCGTGTTTTTCCCTTAGTGCCATATTTAATCTACTGTTCATTCCAGGGCCTCCCAAAATATTAACCAACATAAAGAAAGCTAATCTTTTTGGATGGTGAATAGGGTAGGCAGTGGCACCAATTGCACATTGAGATTGTGATATTTCCTTATTAAAATTTATAGTGTTAGGCTGATAAATATCAAAAGGAATTCTATCTCTTTTTCTTTTATGATGCTCAATCGGTTCTAAATATTTTTTAGTGTAACGTTCTAGTTTTTTTTCCGAGATATCTCCCACAATAGAAAAAACGGTACGCTCAGTATCTAAATTTTCTTCCAAAAACTCCAAGAAATGCTGTCTGGTAAAACTTTTCAGGCTTTCTTCAGTCCCTAAGATATTATTTCCTAAAGGATGCCCAGAGAAAATCACCTCATCGAATTGGTCTTGAATATCATCTTCAGGAGAATCTTTGTACATCGCCATTTCTTCCAAAATGACTTGTCTTTCTTTTTCAATTTGTTTTTCAGGGAAAATAGATTGAAAAGTGATATCCACCAATAAATCCATTGCTTTATCCAGATATTGCTCCAACACTGAAGCATGGAAGAAAATCTTTTCTTTGGTAGTGTAGGCATTTAATTCACCACCAACAGAATCTAGTCTATTGAGAATGTGGAAGGTTTTTCGTCTTTTTGTGCCTTTAAAAGCCATGTGCTCCCAAAAATGAGCAATTCCCACCTGATGTGGTTTTTCATCACGGCTTCCAATGTCCAAAGCAAAACCGCAATGCACTATTTTTGAGTTGCTTACCGGCTGGTGGATAACTCTAATTCCGTTTTCTAAAGTCTTTATTTTATATCGATTCATTCATTCCCCGCTTAGGTGCAAAACTACAAATTATCTTTCTTTTTAAAGAAGTAATGAGTACTACATAAGAAATTTATTTAGTTTTGGGTAGATTCAAATTCTAAGAATTAATTAAATATGCATATAGCTTTTGAAGCCAAACGTGCTTTCAACAATTTTACTGGATTAGGTAATTATAGTCGATTTGTAATTTCTGCTTTAAAAGAGCATTATCCAGAGGAGCAGTACTCACTTTTTACTCCAAAAATATCTAAACGCGAGGAGGCTAAAAATTTTTATAAAGAGAATAAAGACATTACAGTTCTACCATCAGGACTTTGGAAAGCAGGTTCTTTAAAAAGTGCGTGGCGCTCCAACAGGATAGGGAAGCTGGCTGTAAAACAAAATGCCGATGTTTTCCATGGTTTGAGTAATGAGTTACCAAGTGGATTGAAAGGCAATACTAAGAAAATTGTCACCATTCATGATTTGATTTTCTTACGCTATCCTGACTATTACCCATTTATCGATAGGAAAATATATAAGAAAAAATTTAAGTCAGCCTGTAAAAAAGCAGATGAAATTATTGCTATCAGCGAACAAACGAAAAATGATATCATTGAATTTTTTGATATTGATGCAGCTAAAATTAATGTAGTCTATCAAGGAGTGCATCCAATTTATAATCAGGATTTGAAAACTAGAAGATTATTGTATTTGCTTGATCAGTATAGTTTACACCAACCTTATTTCTTGTATGTAGGGTCGATTGAAGATAGAAAAAATGCCAAGGATTTGGTTCAGGCTTTTAAATTAGTTTTAGATCAGGTTAAGCATGATTTATTACTTTTGATTATCGGAAAAAAAACAGACTATCAAAGAGAAGTGGAAAAAGAGATTAATTCGTTGAAACTTGGTCAAAGTGTTCGAATTTATAATAATATTCCTTTTACAGAATTGCCTTATCTTTATAAAGGAGCGGTAGCTTCGGTTTATCCTTCCAGTTTTGAAGGTTTCGGTATTCCGGTATTGGAATCGCTATCAGTGGGCACTTCAGTTGTTACGGGTAATCAATCCGCTATGAAAGAAGCAGGAGGAGAGCACGCACTTTATGCAGACCCAAAAAATCACGAAGAGCTAGCTGCACAGATGGTGAAATTAGCTGAAGATAATGATTTTAATGAACATCTGATTAAGAATGTAGATGCTCACTTGGCAAAGTTTTCATCAAGAAAGATCGCTGGGGATTTGATGGATTTGTATAAAAAGTAGGGTGATGGGTGTAGGATGTTGTGTGATCAGGTCATACTCAAAACCTAAAACATATAACCTAAAACTCATATCCAATTCCTAATTACCCCATTCGTAATTCGAATTTACTTATACCGCAAGCTAATATCAGTCAAATGATTCATGCTGCTAATAAAATGGTCATAACCTTCTTCCTTGCTGGTTTGATTGATTTGCAAGAGATGGTCTGGTTGGCAAAGTAACATCAAAAGCTTTAAATCATCAATTGATAATTTTGAATGAAATTGAGTGACTAAAGCTGAACTTTGTTTCAGTAATGCTTTCTGCAATGGATTATTAGTATAATCCGGAATTTTATGTTCCCAAGATGGTGAGCTTAATGGTAAACTCACTGCATAAACACTATGCTCATCTTCATTATCCATTAAGAATAGTTCTTGAATCTGTTTTTTGTTTGAAATATCCTTATCTATGAAATCAGAGGTATAGGCACTTCCATATCCATTTACTAAACTAATTTGAAAATTATCAGGGCCATCACCATTGGAAAGTAAAATATTAAAGGGTTGAGCTGTGTTTGATTTATAGACTTGACCAGAATGCTTTCCTGCCAGATGCCAGGTATTTGCAGTGGCTATTATGCCCTGATAGCCTAAAGATTTTACTATTTCCGCAATTTGGTCATCATACAAACAAGCTGTATTGATGAACATGCCTGGTTTCTTATCGAAATATTCCTTCAAGCCCTCTAAATACAATTCTGCTTCTTTTTTGAAAAGAATGGGGGAGCAGAGATAACTAAATGAATGATATGCACAAGAACCGACCAACTGAATTTTACTGGCTTTGACTTGCTTTTTGATTTCAAGCAATAGATCAGTATTCAGCTGATTGAGAAAATATAAAAATGGTAGACTGAAATAAACCAAAGGCGATTTATTTTCTTCTGCCATATTTAAAACCGTTTTTAATTTAGGTTGAATGGTATTAACGAAATCCACAGAAAAATCCTTCTGACTTTTGGTTTCATCAATAGCAGGAAGGTTTTTTCCAATATCTAAAAAAGATAATTTTTTCACCTCTAAAGGGTGATTGAAATGTATGATTTGATAATTATCCATTTTTCAATTCTTGCTTTAAAGCTGAAAATATATCATCTGAAACCGTCTCCCAATTTCTTTTCTTAACAGATTCTGCATTATCTTTTGCAATTTTTGAAGATTGCTCTCTATTCGTCAGTATTTCTCTAATAGCTGTTACATAGCTGTCAATATTGCTTTTTACCACCTTGGGCACATCTTTCAAAACTTCTGCTACTCCGCAATTTTTAGATAAAACCACTGGTAATTCTAAACTAACGGCTTCTAATGCTGACAATCCAAAAGGTTCTGATAATGAAGGCATCACCATCACCTGAGATGCTTTCATAATGGCAAAAACATCCTCTTGAGGAAGATGACCAGTAAAATGTATTTTATCTAGAATAGCTTTTTCAGTTGAAGAGGCAATCATTTCTTCTAGTAATTCTCCTTGTCCTGTTACTACAAAACGAAGATTTTTCTCCTTTTTTAATAAAGCGTCTGCTATATCAATAAAAGTTTTAGCTCCTTTTTGCAGACTTAATCTTCCGCAAAACAGAATAATATCCTCATCAAATGGTGCTTTATAATCAGACACTTGTAATTCATCAATTCCATGGTGAATTACTTTTATTTTAGAGGCTTTAATTCCGTATTCTTTTACCATAATTTTTTTATGGTATTCGCTTACCGCAATCACTAAATCGGCTATTTGCATGCCTTCTTTTTCCAAATCGAATAACCATGAGTTGCTTATTTTTCCGGCTCTGTCATAATCTAAAGCATGAATGTGCAGTACAAATGGTTTGCCGCTCAGTTCTTTCAAATTTTTAGAGGCAGGAATGGCTGTCCAGTCATGAGCATAAATAATATCAAAATCTAGATTTCTGCTTTTCGAAATTATTATTTGACTGAAATCTTCTAGGGCTTCCTGTACAGAGATTTCTATATTTTTATTGTCATTTTGGTGCTGTTCTATTTCAACACTACTTGCATAGAAATAAGGATTCAACTCACTTTTAACGGAAAGGTGAACCAAATCGGCATTCAGTTGCTTTTTGTTGGTTAATTTTTGTCGGTTTAGTGTTTCGGTTCTGCTGGTTTCTGTTTCCTGATCAGCTAATTCTTCTGCACTTTCAACTGAAAAAAGCTTTAAATGCACATTTTTAGCTAAATTTTGAGCAATATGATAACAGGCAATTCCTAATCCACTGTTTTGTGGGTTTGGATTCCCGGGACCTATCATTAATACCTCCATGAGCAATTGTTTTTAAGGTTTATTGTTTTATGATCTCTAAGGAGTCAAAATTTCTATCGACTATTATTTTAGAATCATTGTTCACATTGACAGTATTTCCATCAACAATCATTTTTTCAACATTACTAAATCCATGTAAATGAATTTCAAAGCCTTTTGAACCCGATTCATATTCTGATTCCATTTTATGCTGAATGATGATAGTGTTATCTACGGGTTTCTGAATAAAAGTGTGCAATGTACTGATGCCTATATCAAAATCTTTAGTTAGACCATCATCTTCATACAATTCACTAACAGTTTCATTTGATGCTTTATAAATATGCAATTTGATGTTTTCAGGCACAAATTCATCTACATATTGCATTTTATCTTGCATAGGAATAATAGCTCCAGCTTTAATAAACATTGGGATTTGATCCAGAGGCGTGGCGACTTGTATTTCTCTTTTTCCTGAAATCAGTTCATTTGTCCAATAGTTGTACCAATTACCTTCAGGCAAATACATCATTCGCTCCTTCACTTTAGGTGAAGAAACTGGGCAAATTAATAAATGCTGGCCCAATAGAAATTCTTCTTCCCTTTCTAGGGTTTCAGTATCCTCTTGGTAAGCCAATGAGATGGATCTCAACATAGGTTTTGCATATTCTGCATATTGCCAGAAAGTAGTATAGAGATATGGCATAATTTCATACCTCAATTCAATAAATTTCCTAACAATATTTAAATATTTATCCTCAAATTGCCATGGCTCTTTGTCCCCATGGTCTCCAGAAGAATGTGTTCTGAAAAAAGGATGGAAAGTAGCCATTTGAATCCAGCGAGTATATAATTCTCCATCTGGGGCGCCAATAAATCCACCTACATCCGAGCCGGCAAAAGAAACTCCTGATGCACTTAATCTTTGACATTGAACATTGGCTATTTTCAAATGCTCCCATGAAGCAAGATTGTCTCCTGTCCAAACGGAGCTGAATCGTTGAATTCCTGCGTAGGCAGATCGGGTGATGGTAAAGCTTCTATTATTTCCTGCGAATTGCTCCAAACCTTCATAAGTTGCCCGAGCCATTTGCATGCCGTAAACATTATGCCCTTTTCTGTGGCTACAAGGATGACCCTCATAATCATGTCGAACATCTCTTGGGAAAGTGCCTTCCTCAAATACAGCTGGTTCATTCATATCATTCCAAACACCCGCTACTCCGTCTTGTGATAGTCCGCCAAATAAGCCAGACCACCATTTTCTAGCAGCCGGATTAGTAAAATCGGGGAAATGGCAAGGACCAGGCCAAACGCTCCCTTTAAATCTTGCCCCATCCATTCTTTGGCAGAAATAATCGTGATGTACACCTTGCTGATAAACCGTATATAGTGGATCGATTTTAATCCCTGGATCAACGATCACGATCGTTTTAAAACCATCGTTTTTTAAATCGGCAATCATTTGTTTGGGATTCGGAAATCTTTCGTTATTCCAAGTGAAAATGCGATAACCATCCATATAATCAATGTCCAAATGGATGACATCACATGGTATTCTGTTCTCTCGAAATGTTTTGGCAAGGTCCCGAACAGTGCTTTCAGGATAGTAACTCCACTTACTTTGGTGATATCCTAATGCCCATTTTGGTGGCATTGGAGATTTTCCTGTGAGCTCAGTATAATCTTGTACTACGTTTTCTAACTGCGGACCATAGATGAAATAGTAACGCATTTCACCACCCTGTGCCCAGAAACTTATAGCTTCTTTCCTTTCATAACCGAAATCAAAGAAGCTTCTGAATGAATTGTCTAAGAAAATACCGTAGCCTTCTCCATCATTCAATCCCATAAAAAATGGAATGTTTTTATAAACTGGATCAGTTTCATTGCCATATCCGTAGCAATCAGTTCCCCATAACTCCCTGCGGGTTCCGTTTAGATTTAGATTCCCTGTTTTATCTCCAAGTCCGTAATATTTATTGGTTTTAGAAGATTTAAGAGTGGAAATTACCACATGTCCACCAAACCTTCTTTCATCTTTCCAATGGTATCCTTTTTCATCTTCAATTAAGATCTTGCCATTTTTATTCAGAATTTTGATAGTAGCATCAGATTTCTTTATGATACACTGCAATAATTCTGTCTTGATAATCAGTGAATCTTGCTGAGCTTCAAATTGATAATTTGTATTTCCTAATTCGAATTCAGGATCAATAGCATAAGAAAAATCATCTTCAAAATAGCCGTCATTGGCATATCTAAATTTTAAAATTTTTTCACTGATAATGCTTAATTCTAATGTAGAATTCTGAGCATAAATCTTTAATCTACCTTTCTTCTGTTTCCAGCTAATAATCCCGCCAGGGTAAAACTCTTCTTCCTTCTGCTCTTGAAATTTTTCTATATAATTGCCCTCAAAGTCTTTTTCAGATTCTTGAGCATTGTCTTTATTTTCTTCCATATTAAGAGATAAAATTTAGCGATTTATCGCCATTTTCAATACAAAATTAACTACTTATTGTAGTTAATACACTAAGTATTTCTTTATTTTTTTTAAATTAAGGGTTTATGAGTTTATACTCTTATAATTTACAGAAAATCAAGCAATTTCTTCTTATATTCTGACATTATTCGAGATTATTCTCATAAATTAAATTGTGCCTGATAGGTACTAATGATTGGAGCAACATTAATGATCTGATAATCAGTGTTAAAAGATGTTGTTTTGCTAATTATTATTAAATCATATAAATAATCTATTCCAATTACTGAGAAACACACTAATATGAATGATGATAATACAATTGATAATCAAACCCATATTTTAACAGAAATTGCCTGGGAAGTTTGTAATCAAGTAGGCGGCATTTATACGGTAATTCGTTCTAAAGTTCCGACTATGGTCAAAAAATGGGATAAAAATTATTTTTTGATAGGTCCTTATGCTCCAAAGGAAGCAGCCACTGATTTTGAAGAAGCTGACTTTGGTCATTCTGTTATAGATGAAACATTAAGAATTTGCAGAGAAAAAGGGTTAAGTATAAAATCTGGTTATTGGTTAGTTTCAGGCAGGCCACAAACTCTTTTATTTGACCATAAATCAGCATTTCATGAATTAGGAGATATAAAATATTACTATTGGCAAAATCATGGAATTGATTTTAAAAACCATGATCCTTTGATGGATGAAGTTCTAGCCTTTGGTTATATGGTTCATATTTTTCTTTCAGAAATGACACGAGTAGCCATTGACCAAAAAATTAAACCTCTGGCTCATTTCCATGAATGGATGGCAGGTTCTGCTGTCCCGAATTTAAGAAGAGATCAAGTGCCTTTGCAAACGGTTTTTACCACTCATGCTACTCTTTTGGGAAGGTATCTTGCGATGAATGATCCTCAATTTTATGACCATTTACCTTTTATGGATTGGCATAAGGAAGCAGTCCATTTTAATGTAGAGGCAAACGTAAAACTAGAACGAGCCTGCGTACATGGTGCTCACGTTTTTACAACGGTTAGTGAAGTTACAGGAAAAGAATGTTTCCATTTATTGGGGAGAAGTCCAGATAAAATTTTACCTAATGGATTGAATATTGAACGATTTTCGGTTTTACACGAAGTTCAAAATTTGCATCATAAGTATAAGCAATTACTGGAGAATTTTATAATGGGTCATTTTTTCAAAAGCTATTCTTTTGACTTAAATAAAACCCTATACTTTTTTACATCAGGTCGGTTTGAGTACTCCAATAAAGGATATGATTTAACTTTAGAGGCTTTGGCTCGCTTAAATCATCGGCTTAAAGAGGCTAATTCACCTCTAACTGTTGTAATGTTTTTTATTACTCGTCAGCCCGTTAAATCCATAAACCCAGATGTTTTGAATGCAAGGGCAATGCTTGATAAAATCAATGCTAATTCAAATGCAATTGTTGAGCAGATTAAAAACAGATTATATAGACAAGCTGCTTCAAGCAAAGGCGACCATAAATTACCCAACCTAAATGATATGGTGGATGATTATTGGAGATTAAGACATAGAAGAACTATACAAGCCTGGAAATCAGGAGGCTTACCGCCAGTAGTAACACATAATTTGGTAGATGATGCAAATGATTCTATTTTAAATTTCTTAAGAACGGCCAACCTTGTTAACAATGAATCCGATAAAGTTAAAGTAGTCTATCATCCTGATTTCATATCTTCCACTAATCCGTTATTCGGAATGGAGTATGATGATTTTGTTAGAGCGTGCCATTTAGGCGTTTTTCCTAGCTATTATGAGCCATGGGGCTATACTCCTTTAGAATCATTGGCTAGGGGAGTTGCTTCTGTAACATCAGATTTATCAGGATTTGGAGACTACATGAAGAATGTAAGCATTGGTGATAAAAAACACGGAATGTTTATAGTGAAAAGAGCCAATAAAAGCTTTGATGAAGCAGCAGAGGAATTAACAAATGTGATGTGGGAGTTTACTCAGATCACGAGTAGGGAAAGAATTGATATGAGAAATCAATCAGAGGATTTGTCTGAAGTTTTTGATTGGAAGAATTTATATAAAGCCTATGAAAACAGTTACAAAATGGCTTTAGAAACTTATTTTTAAACCTAACAACCCAAAATTATGGATGATAAACTGAAAGATGATATTAAAAAAGCAGGTAAATCTGTGGAGTTGGTAGAAGAGCAATTAGAAAGATTTAAGAAAGGATTTCCTTATTTATCTGTAGACAGACCTGCCACAATAGGAGATGGTATAATTCAACTATCCGAGAAAAGCATAGATGAATTCATTGCCTTTTTTGAAAAGCAGTGTATGGATTATAATATGATTAAGTTCGTGCCTGCAAGTGGTGCTGCTAGTCGTATGTTCAAAAGATTGTATGCTTTTATGGAAGAGGATGAATCCCAAGCTGAGCAGGATGAATTTTTAAAAACTTTTTTTAATAATATCCACAAGTTTGCTTTTTCTGAAGCATTGGATAAAAAAATGATGGAAAAGAGTATTGGTTTAGATGATGCTTTAAAAGCAAAGAAATACCATTCCATTGTAAAAGCTTTATTGTTAGAAGAAGGTTTGAATTATGGTAATTTACCGAAAGGGCTATTAGATTTTCATGATTATAAGTCAGGTATAAAAACTCCTGTTGGTGAACATTTTACTGAAGGTGAAAATTATGCAAGAGGAATTCAAGGGAAAGTAAGATTGCATTTTACAGTTTCTCCAGAGCATCAAAAACTTTTTGAAGAGCATGCTGAACATGTTAGAAAAGGCTTTAATGATTTTGATATTACTTTTTCTCAACAAAAACCAGAAACTGATACTATAGCCGTTAATCCTGATAATACTCCATTCTATAATGATGATGGAAGTATATTATTTCGCCCAGCAGGGCATGGAGCTTTAATTGAAAACTTGAATGATTTAGATCATGATATTGTATTCATAAAGAACATTGATAATGTGGTGCCCGACCATTTAAAGCTGAAAACCATTCATTATAAAAAAGCTTTGGCAGGTTTATTAATGAGTGTTCAAAGTAAATTATTTGGATATCAGAATCAATTAGAGCGCAATATAAACGAATTAGAATTATTGGAAATTGAGAATTTCGCTCGAAAAGATTTGTTTTTGGTATTCAAGGATGATTATGCCCAATTAGATTTTTCAGAGAAAGTTGGCTATTTACAGTATCTATTGCATCGACCAATAAGAATTTGCGGTATGGTGAAAAATACTGGAGAACCAGGTGGTGGTCCGTTTTGGGTAAATGAGGAAGACGGCTCTTTAAACCTACAAATAGCAGAAACTTCCCAAATAGATCCTGATGATAAGAAAGCACAAGAAGCTTTACAAAATGCCACTCATTTTAACCCTGTGGATCTAATATGTGGGATTAAAGATTTTCACGGAAGAAAATATGATTTGTTAAAATATAGAAATCCTGAAACAGGTTTTATCACAAGTAAATCAAAAGATGGGAGAGAGTTAAAAGCTCTAGAGCTTCCGGGGCTCTGGAATGGCGCAATGTCTGACTGGATTACGCTTTTCGTTGAAGTGCCATTATCAACTTTCAATCCTGTAAAAACTGTCAATGATTTATTGAGAGAAGAGCATCAAGCGGGATAAGCTAGCATTATTTACTTTAAGTAATGAAAAAAGCCTGTCGGATTTGAATCTGACAGGCTTTCTAATTTTATAACTGTTTCTACAATTTACTTTTCTGCTTTTTTCTTTGCAGTAGTAGTCTTTCTTGTAGTACGTTTCTTTTTTGGCTTTTCTTCTATGATTTCCTCTTCAACATCAGTCAAGATTCTACCACAGTGCTCACAAACGATTAATTTTTTTCTATCTCTGATATCAGCTTGTCTCTGAGGGGGAACAGTATTGAAACAACCACCGCAAGCTCCTCTTTTAACAGGAACAACAGCTAAGCCGTTTCTAACATTTCCTCTTAATCTTTCATAAGAAGCAGCTAATCTATCTTCAATTTTCTTTAGCGCCTTTTCTCTATCCTTCTCAAGTTTGCTAACTTCCTCTGTTGTTTCAGACTCGATATTTTCTAATTCAGCACGTTTGCTTTCTAAATCTTTTACACGGTCTTCGTGCATAGCTTTAGTTTCCTCGATGCCTTTTACCTTATCTTCAATTTTAGCTTCAGCTTCTTTTATTTTTTTCTCATGGATTTGAATATCCAATTGCTGTAATTCAACCTCTTTAGTGATGGCATCATATTCGCGATTATTTCTAACGCTCATTTGCTGTTCGCCATATTTGGCAATCAACTTTTCTGATTCCTTCATGCCTTGCTTAGCGGCTTCAATTTCATCTTTGATTGCTTTTACGCTTTCATCGAATTTTTGAATACGGGTTTCATAGCCTGCAATCTCATCTTCTAAATCAGCTACCTCGTCAGGTAGGGCTCCCCTCACTTTTTTAATATCGTCTAATTTTGAATCGATACCTTGTAATTTTTTCAAGGCATCAAGCTTTTGTGCTACAGTACTTTCCATGCAGTTAATAATATTTTATCGGATTCGTGACAGTCTGTCCTAAATGGAGTGCAATATTAGCAAAATTTTCTTTCAATATTGCATAAAATATCTCATTTGTAAAACGTTCGCTCTCATAATGCCCTATGTCGGCTATAATCAGCCTTTCATCAGCATCAAAAAACTCGTGATATTTAATGTCAGATGAGATATAAATGTCTGCTTGCTTAATTTTTGCTTGTGAAATTAGGAATGAACCAGCTCCTCCACAAATTGCAACTCTTTTTATTTTACGGTTTATCTCTTTAGTATGTTTTATAACGGATAAATCCATTTTATCTTTCAAGTAGTCAAAAAATTCTTTTGACTCCATGGGTTGCGCTATTTCTCCTATCATTCCTGAGCCTAAATCTTCATAACTGTTTTCCAACTGATGTAAATAATAAGCTACTTCCTCATATGGATGTGCCTTTTTCATGGCACTCAAGATTTTATTTTTTAAATGCATCGGAAAAATAATTTCTATCTTATGTTCATCTACAGTTTCTAGCTCTCCTTTTTTGCCGATGCTTGGGTTGGCTTTGTCAGATGGGAGAAAACTTCCTTTTCCTGCTGTTTCAAAAGCACAATCTTTGTATTCACCAATCTGACCTGCGCCTGCTTCGTGTAAAGCAGATTTTAATTCTTCAGAATTTTCTTGAGGGACAAAAACACTTAATTTACCTAAGAAACCATTTTTAGGGCTTAAGATTTCGGTATTAATCAAGCCTAGCTTTTCAGCAATCTTAGCATTCACTCCATTTTTAATATTATCCAAATTTGTATGAGATGCGTAAATGGCAATATCGTTTTTAATGGCTTTAATAACAGTTCTTTCTACATAATTGCTTCCAGTTAGTTTTTTCAATCCTTTGAAAATTATAGGATGATGTGCTACTATCAATTCACAATTTTTAGATATGGCTTCATCAATTACTTCTTCGGTTACGTCCAAAGTGATCAAGACATTGCTAACATTTTTAGATGCATCGCCCACTATCAAACCCGCGTTATCATAAGATTCTTGATAAGCTAAAGGCGCAATGCTTTCCAAATGTTGGACGATATCCTTTATTTTGCTCATATTTGTTTTTGTTTCAATTCGGTCAAAGTTAAAAAGTTTTACAGCCCTTGCAATTATTTAAAAATAAGTATTGGCAATTATTAATGTCACCATTTAGTATTTTATACAAATGGGTAATGCAATTAAGGAATCATTTATACGATATCGAACACAAAGCTGTTTTTCATTTTGATACCAAAATTATTTCTGTGGGCAATCTGTCCATGGGAGGAACTGGGAAAACTCCATTTGTGGAATATATTTTAAGGTATTTAATTGAAAAAGGATATTCTAATAAAGTGGCTACTTTATCAAGAGGTTACGGAAGAAAATCTAAAGGCTTTAGAATTGCTAATGATGAAGATTCACCCAAAACAATTGGGGACGAACCATTTCAAATTTATCAGAAATTCAGAAAGGCAGCAGTAGTTTCAGTAGGAGAGGATAGAGTTTTGGCAATTCCGAGTTTAATTTATGAACATCCTGAAAATGAAGTTATTGTTTTAGATGATGCCTATCAACACAGAAGTGTGAAACCCAATTTTTCAGTTTTATTGACTGATTTCAATTCTCTTTTCTACGAAGATTATGTTTTGCCATCAGGCACTTTAAGGGAAAGCAGAAAGGGAGCCAAAAGAGCAGATATTGTGATTGTGACTAAATGCCCACCGAATTTGGGGGGAATTGAACAGGAAAAGATTAAGAACGAAATTGTGCGTTATATTGATAAGGCTGTGTTTTTCACTTCTGTAAAATATGAAAAAACAGTGGCGACAAAAGAAGGGCAAGAGGTAGGAAAGAAAATTGTTTTAGTAACAGGAATTGCTCAAGCTCAAAAATTTAAAGAGCATTTAATTAATGAAGGATTTAATGTTGTAAAGCATTATGACTTTGCAGACCATCATAATTTTACTTCAAAAGAAATTGAAGAAATTGATGGATTCGCAAATTTAGAAAATGCTGATATCATCACTACTGAAAAGGATTGGGTGAGATTAATCTGCTTTCCAGAATTACCTAAATCATTTCAAAGCAGGTTGTTTTACATCCCTATCATGGTACAGTTTTTGGATGATGAAAAATCTTTTCATCAAATCTTGGAAGATTCTATAATAAGAGCTTAATAAATCCATGACTTTACTTAATTTTGCAGCTGTTTTGAAGAAAATTTTATTAATTATATCGATTTTTGTTTGTGGAATAGGCTCAGTTTTTGCCCAGGTGATTGATGATTCTACAAAAAATGTATATGGTGCTAAAACCACTTTTTTCACAACTGAGGAAAATATTAAAAATAACTTAGAAGCCTATCAGGTTATTGATACCAGTTTAACTGGTACACATAATTGGGATCCTGTAAACATCTCAGATTACTATTATCAAAATATAGGAACGATTGGAACTGCTATGCGTCCTGTATTTTATGAAACCCCGGATATAATAGGTAAAAGAAGTGGATTTGGGGTTTATGATCGCTACATGAAAACGCCTGACGAATTCAGATACTTTGATACTAAATCTCCTTACACCAAAATGAGATCAGTATTTGGCGGTAATTATAGAGCATTTATTGGAATTGATTTTTCAAGAAATGTAAACGAAAACTGGAATGTAGGTTTTAGTTTTAGAAGATGGACCATTGATAAACAAATTGGACCTTTGCAGAGTAGAGGTGATTTGAATGTGTTGAGCCATTCTTACGATATACAAACTGACTATCGCACACCAGATAGGAAATATCATGTGATGTTTAATTTTGCTCGAACCTTTCACAAAGTAAATGAAACAGGGGGTATAAGAGATACTACTGAGACCTTAGTTTATAATGAACTATTCGATTATGATGACGAAGATATAAATCTGAGAAACGCTCAAAGTGGTGAGCTTAGGCAGCAATATCATATTTATCAACAGTATAAATTGAATAATTTAATACAGTTCTACCATGTTTTTGATAGAACTAACAGAATGAATTCATTTTTAAATACAGATCCTTCCACTAATCCTGATGTTGATTACTTTGATCAATTTCTATTAAGAACAGATTCCACTGCTGATTTGAGTAGATATGTATATTTTCAAAATGAAGTAGGTTTTAAAGGGAGTATAGGTGATTTCTTTTATCGCTTTTACGGTAAGAGGAAAGAAATCCGATATACAGGGAAATATCTAAATTCCGTTAATCCATTAACAGAAAATTATGCGGGAGGATATATTCGATTTAAACCAAAAGAAAATTGGCAATTAAAAGCCAATGCTGAATATGAATTAAATGGAAATTATCAGATTGGAGCTAGCTTGGATGTTCCATTTCTAACTGTTAGCGCTAAGAGCATGCAATTTGCTTCCCCATTCTTTTATGAACAGCATTTAGGGAATCATGATTATTGGCGAAATAATTTTAGTAGCGAACAAGTGCAACAGTTAAGTGGAAAGTTGGATATAAAATGGAAGGATTATTTCAGAATACAGCCTAAACTGGATTTGAAAATAGTAAGCAATCATATGTATTTCGATACTTTAGCCATGCCTCAGCAATCAAATGGAATTGCTACTTTAATCCATCCCGGCATTGAAGCAAAAGCAAAATATGGCGCTATGAACTTGGATGCGAATTATGTTTATACGTTAAAAGAAGGAGCAGATGCTGATTTATTTAGGATACCTGAGCATTTCTTGACCTTAGATGTGTACTATCATAAAGTATTTGAAGGAAGATTAGAGGCCAGAATTGGGACTGAAGCTCATTATAAATCTACTTATTTTGCTGATGATTACGACCCAGTTATTCAGCAATTCCATTTACAGAATTATTTCGAAGTTCCGGGCTATATGTTTATTGATTTGTATGCTAGTGTAAAAATCAATACAGCACAATTATTTATAAAATTCAGACATTTAAATCAGGATATTACGGCAGGCGGATATTTCACAACCCCATACTATACCGGACAAGAAAGAATACTTGATTTTGGATTGACTTGGATGTTTTTTGATTAAATATTAATCCCTTTATCTTTTCTGAAAATGGAAAAAGAGAAATTCACATTAGGATTAGAATTACCTACCGACCCGAGATGGGTCAATATAGCTGAAAAAAATATTGAAGATATTTTAGTAGATCATGCTTATTGTGAGCAAAAAGCCGCTAGCTCATGCATGAGTTTGATCATTAATTTTCCTGAAATGGATGAAATGGTGAAAGTGATGACACCGGTGGTAGCTGAAGAATGGTCTCATTTTGAAAGAGTGTTAGAACAATTAGATAAAAGAGGTTATAAGCTCGGTTTTCAACGAAAAGATGAATACGTTTCTAAATTAATGAAATTGGAAATAAAAGGTGGTAGCCGAAAATTCCAGCTAATGGAAAAACTTTTAATTAATGCTTTGATTGAAGCAAGAAGCTGTGAAAGGTTTAAACAATTGCATTTGCATATTCAGGATGAGGAATTAAAAAAATTCTATTATGAATTAATGGTTTCAGAGGCAGGCCATTATAAAAACTTCTTGAAATTGGCAGAAAGTTACCAACCAAAAGAAAATGTAAGAAAGCGTTGGGCAGAATTATTAGAAGCAGAAGCTGAAATTATGAAGAATTTGGAAGTAAGGGAAGATAGGTTGCATTAATATAAATGATTGCTTTCTTCCGCTAGCCAAGCTAGTGGAAACTACTAGCTCCTCTAGAGCGTTTTCAATATCAGCACCACCTTAAAAAAACAATATTTAGCTCAAACTCTTTTTCTAGAAACTAATCCTAAATAACTACTTTTTCATTCTATTCTTTGCCAGAGGCAAAAGTAATAATCGCTAACCGGAGGCAAGCGATAGAAAAACCTTCTTCTGGTATAAAATATCACAAATGGTTTTTTTGACTAGTGTTGTATAAATTATTTATACTTATTCAAACTAATAGCCTTTTGCCGAGAAGATTTGAAACGCTTAACATCATCTTTCCTTAGCGCTTCATGTTTAGTTTTTCTGCCTTGTACACGCTTTCTCCACATCCTGAAACTAGAAGGCTTCATTTCCTTACGCATGATTTTAATGGTTTGCTTTTCAGTTATGCCAAATTGATTGTAAATAGCATCAAATGTGGTACGATCTTCCCAACCCATTTCTACTATTCTGTCAATTTCTTCAGGGCTTAAATCCTTAATTTTTTTCATGCTACTAAAACCAGTGTATGGAATGATTGTTTTATGCTTACATTTAAAAATGTTTGGTAAAATCACCAAACAGGCGAAGAGATGTAAATTAATAGAAAAACATATAGCTAATCAAGATAGCTGCTATAATTCCAACTGCATCGGCTATTAAGCCGCAAGTTAAAGCATATCGGGAATTACGAATATTTACTGAGCCAAAATAAACTGCTAATACATAAAATGTAGTTTCGGTAGAACCTTGCATCACACTCACTAGTCTTCCTACAAAGGAATCAGCTCCATGAACTTCCATTGCATCCACCATCATTCCTCTTGCTCCACTTCCGCTGAGTGGTTTCATTAAGGCAGTTGGGATACTCGGCACAAAGTCAGTGTTTAAACCAGCAAAAGCCACAACTGCCTCCAAGCCATCTTTTAAAACCATCATAGCCCCTGAAGCTCTGAAAACGCCAACTGCTACTAAAATAGCAATCAGATAAGGAATGATCATTACTGCATAATTGAAACCTTCTTTAGCTCCTTCAACGAATGAGTCATACACATTTACTTTTTTACGGACAGCCAGGACAATGAAAGCTATAATTATGGAGAATAGAATGAAATTGGCAATATTAGATGAAATAGGTCCAAGTTCTGCTTGGCTAAGACTACTAAAAAACCAGATAATTCCTGCAATTATAAGACTCAATAAGCCTAAAGAAAGCAATATGTTTTTATGGAAAAGGTTGATTTTCTGAATCAAAGAGACAGCTATCAATCCACTTAAAGTAGAGAAAAAAGTAGTAAGTAAAATCGGGATAAATACATCTGAAGGATCAGCGGCACCTAATTGAGAACGATAAACCATAATACTTATAGGAATAATAGTTAATCCTGAGGTATTCAATACCAAAAACATAATTTGGGCATTGCTGGCAGTATCTTTCACAGGATTCAATTCTTGTAAACTGTGCATAGCTTTCAATCCTAAGGGCGTGGCTGCATTATCCAATCCCAACATATTAGCTGAAATATTCATCAGCATAGCACCCATGGCAGGATGATTTTTGGGAACTTCCGGAAATAGCCTTGAGAAAAGGGGTGAGGTGATTTTCGCTAAAATAGCAACCATTCCACCTCTTTCGCCTATTTTCATAATTCCTAACCAAAGAGACATCACGCCTGTTAACCATAAAGAAATTTCAAATCCCAATTTGGCATTATCGAAGGTAGCCTGAGTGAGCGCAGGGAATATTTCCATATCGCCCATGAAAATCCATTGGACAAGGGCAAAGACAAAGGCAATCAGAAAAAATGCAATCCAGATGTAATTGAGAACCATAAGCGCAATTAATCACTAAAAACAGGATTTTACAATAATGAGGTAAAAATATGTGGAAAGAAATTCTAAGACCCCATATTATTGATGACTTTATTTCAATCCCCAACTTGTAATAAATCCATAGTTTTCAGATATTCAATTTTCAACCGAATATTGAACCGATGAAAGAGAATTTTTTGCATTATGTCTGGCGATATCAGAAATTTGATACAAATGAGTTAAAAACTTCCGATGGCGCTTCAGTAAAAACTATCAAAACAGGTTTTGCACATTCTAATTCTGGTCCAGATTTCCAGCAAGCTAAAATTTTAATAGATGAAATGGAATGGAATGGAGCTGTGGAAATCCATATCAAATCTTCTGATTGGAACCGCCACAATCATCAAACTGACCCTAATTATGAAAATGTGGTTTTGCATGTAGTTTGGAAAAATGATGAACCGATTCAACATCCTGATGGTAGTAAAATTCCCACTATTGAATTAAAAGATAGAGTAGATTATAATTTGATTGAGAAATACCAAAATCTGCAAAGTTCACAAGATGAAATTCCATGTGGAGGTCATTGGTCAGAAATAAGTGGCTTGCATAAATCTGAAATGCTGGAAAAAGCATTGATAGAACGACTTTATCAAAAATCTGAAAAGGCAAAAAACCATTTTGAAAACGGAACCCAAAACTGGGATCAAGCATCCTATTTTATGTTGTTATCAGCCATGGGTTTTAAGGTAAATCAACATCCGTTTGAGCGCTTAGCTGAAATTTTACCCTATAATTTGATAAAAAAGTACAGTTCCTCAATTTTTCAATTGGAAGCCTTGCTTTTTGGAGTTTCAGGTTTTTTAACTCAGGATTTTGAAGATGAGTATCCCAATCAATTAAAAAAGGAATGGGAGTTTCTAAGTCATAAACATAAAGCCACTTTAGGTAGTGAAATGCATCTGCACGAATGGCGATTTCTTCGATTACGGCCAGCCAATTTTCCCACCATCAGAATAGCGGAACTAGCTCAGATTTTACATGTTTTTCCTTCACTCTTCGATGCTTTTGTCATCGATATGGATTTAAAAAGTATTCAAAAGCGACTGAAAGTTAAAGTTTCCGATTATTGGTTGAACCATTATCAGTTTGACAAAGAAAGTAAATATCGCAATAAGCAAATGGGGCAGAATTCTATTAAAACGCTTGTCATAAACTGCATTCCGGCATTATTGGCGCTTTATGCCAATGGCGTAGGAGAGGAAAAATATATGGATAAAGCCATTGGCTTATTAAATGACTTAAAAGCAGAAAAGAATTATATTACCCAAAAATTTACTGACTTAGGAGAAACACTTAATACTGCATTTGATTCACAAGCCATGATTCAACTTCATAATGAATATTGCCAACCTAAAAAGTGTCTGGATTGTAGCATAGGCTTATCCATTTTAAAAGCATGATTTCATTGATCATTCATATTCTGATTATCGCCACAATTTTTATTGCATTCAATCGAAAGATGTCAAGAGTGGATGATCGTATTATTTTCAGCATTTTTACCCTCCTAAAAATTAGTTGTGGTATTTTAATGGGCTTTTTGTATTGGTCATATTATGGAGCAGGTGATACCATTTTCTTTTATGAACAAGCCCAAGCACTTTTTCAATATTTTCAAGCGGATAAAATCTCACTTTCTGAATGGACAGGATTTACTCCCTTAAGTTTGTCACAAGCTGAATTTTCAGCTCAGTCAGAGCCAAGAACCTTCTTTTTTGTACGGTTGATGAGCTTTCTTTACGCTTTTACCCAAGGAAATTATTGGGTTATGAGTATTTATTTAAGCTTTTTTGCAGGATTGGGTACTTGGGCTTTTGCTCATGAATTGGTGAGAATATCTAAAGTAAATAAATCAGTTATTTATATCGCTTTGCTTTTCATTCCTTCTATCACTTTTTGGAGTTCGGGTTTATTAAAAGAAAGTTTGATGACCATTGCGATTTATGTTTTAGGTTTATCCGTTCTAAAATGGGTAGCTAAACCTACAAAATGGCTTTATGCGATTCCTGCAATCTTAAGTGTTATTGTATTATGGAAAGTGAAATACTACGTCCCTATCACTTTATTGCCTATTGTGCTTTTAACTACCCTGTTTTATCGAGGTAAATTTCTAAGTAACTTCAGTTTTCCGAAAAAATTGGCACTGTGTTTTTCTTTATTGATATTAGGAGGAATTTCTATTGCATTTATCCATCCTGTTTTTCATAGTGGTCGCTTTTTTGAGTTGATTCGAATAAGTCATGATGTAATTGCATATAACTCTACGGAAGCCCTAATTCATTTTCAAAATGTAGAAGGCAATGTTTTATTTTTTCTACAAAATTTACCTTTGGCTTGGTTTACGGGCATATTTCGACCTTTTGTTTGGGAATCTTATAGTCCTATATCCTTAATGTGGGGGTTGGAAAAAGGAATGTTTACGCTATTAGCATTTGCTTCCATAATCCTTTCTTTTAAAGTTAAGTTTTCTCAAACTGAAAAATGGTGGGGGATTGCCATTTTGATTTATACTTCTGTTTTGTCATCGGTTATCACATTAGCAACTCCAAATTTCGGAACATTAATTCGCTATGAAATAGCTTATATGCCATTTTTATGGCTTTTGGTTTTATTCATTTTGAATAAATATAAAATAGGAACCGCTTTATTGCGCAAGGAATGATTAAGCCTTAACTTTGCAGTTCTAAAAATTAACTATGGACAAAAAACCTGTAATAATCTTAGGGGCTAAAGGGATCGGACCTTCTGCAGCTGAAATTTTCAAAAGTAATAGTGTTGAAATTTATTGCTTTTTGGATGATGATAAAACTATACATGGCACCGAGATTGATTTCGTTTCTGTTTTAGGAGAAACAGATGATGATGGTTATTTAAAATATATCGGTAAAAAATGCGATGCTTTTGTGGCGGAAGACAATATGAAAGCGCGTAAAAAAATGACCAAAATGCTGAATGACCGTAGGAAGACAATGCCTGCCAATGCCATTCATGCTCAAGCAATTGTTTCTGATTCTGCACATTTGGGTTATGGAAATTTCATTAACGCTAGAGCTGTTTTGGGAGCCTATTCCAAAGTGCCTAATCACTGCCTGATTCATTCTGGAGCAATTATAGAATATAATGTAGAGCTTGGGGATTATGTCCAGGTTGGAGCTGGAACTCAGATAAATAGTGGCGTAATTGTTGGAGATGAAACCTTTATTGGCTCTGGAGTAACAGTGGTTTCAGGAGTGAAAATTGGTAAAAAAGCGAATATTGGAGCAGGTTCAGTTGTGATTAGAGATGTGAAAGATGGAGAAACCGTTTTTGGGAATCCTGCACAAACGATTGAAAATTAATTAATTATATTTATAAAATCACCTTATTTACACTAAGGAGGAAATTATGGAAAATACAGAAAACCAATACAAAGTAATTCTTTATTACTGCTATGCGGAAATAGAGAATCCTGATCAATTCAGGGATGAGCATCACTTAATGTGTTTAGAACTCGATTTAAGAGGTAGAATCATTATCTCAAAGGAAGGCTTAAACGGCACTGTTTCAGGTAGTACTGAAAATGTGGATGAATATATGAAAAGAGTAAAAGCAGATCCTCGATTTGCGGATACTGATTTCAAAGAAGATTTTCATCCTGAACACACCTTTAAGAAATTGAATGTGAGGCATAAACCTGAAATCGTTCATTCAAGTCTTTCTCATATTAATCCTCGAAAGAAAACTGGCGCTTATGTTGAGCCTGAGCAATTCAGGGAGATGATCAAGAATGAGGAGGATATTGTGATTTTAGATGTTCGGTCCAATTATGAACATGAATTAGGGAGATTTAAAAATGCCGTAACTTTAGATATAGAAAATTTCAGGGATTTTCCCGATAAAATCAACGAATTAGAGCAATATAAAGGTAAAAAGATTGTGACTTATTGCACAGGAGGTATCAAGTGCGAGAAAGCAAGTGCTTTTCTGTTAGAGCAGGGATTTGACAATGTTCATCAACTACATGGCGGAATAATCAAATACGGTTTGGAAGCGGAAGGAGAAGATTTTGAAGGGAAATGCTATGTCTTTGACAATAGACTATCAGTAGATGTAAACAAAGTGAACCCTAAAGTAGTTTCTAAATGCTTTGTTTGTGATACTAATTCCGATAGGATGGTAAATTGTGCGAATCCTACCTGCAATGTGCATGTACCGATTTGCGAAAAATGCGGTTGGGAAATGGAAGGTGCTTGTTCTAAGGAATGTAAAGAGCACCCTGAAAAAAGAGAATATAATGGAACTGGCTATTACCAAAAGAAAACCAATGGATATGATCCTTACAAAGGCTTTCAAGGTAAAGTTGAAAAAACTAAAATCTAATTGTAATGAACGAGAAATATCCTGAGTCAGAATTAATATTGAACAAAGACGGTTCCGTCTATCATTTGAGTTTAAAGCCTCAGGATATTTCAGATGTGATACTTACTGTAGGAGACCCTTCCAGAGTTCATAAAGTGAGTCAATATTTTGATGAAGTCACTTTTGAGATGAACAAAAGGGAGTTTATTACACATACGGGTACTTATAAGGGGCGAAAACTTACGGTGATGTCCACAGGAATGGGGACTGATAATGTGGAGATTTTAATGACAGAATTGGATGCCCTTGCCAATATCAACCTGAAGAAAAGGGAAAATAAGGTTAAGAAAAAGTCATTAAAAATCATTAGAATAGGTACTTCTGGCGGACTTCAGCAGGATTTGCCTGTCGATTCATTGTTAGCTTCTCAGTTTGCAATCGGGATAGATACCTTAATGCAATTCTATCATTTGGAAAGAACCGAAGCTGAGTCCAATGTTGAATCTGCATTACAGTTAGAAATTGGCCTTCCTTTTCGACCATATTGTGTAGAAGGTTCTACCTCCCTACTCAAACATTTTTCTGATGGAATGAATATTGGTAATACAGTTACATGCCCAGGATTTTACGCTCCACAAGGAAGACAATTACGCACCCCAATTCGCTTTCCTAAAATTACAGAAAGTTTATCTATGTTTCATTATGGAGATTTGTGGCTAACCAATTTTGAAATGGAAACAGCAGGTTATTATGCAATGGGCAGATTGTTAGGACATGAAGTTTTAAGTTGTAATGCAATTGTGGCCAACAGAATGACTCATCAATTTTCAAAAAACTCTGATAAAACGATTGATACACTAATCAAAATGGTTTTAGATAAAGCCTCAGAACTATAGAATTCCGTAAAAATACAATCACATCTTCATAGTGCTGAATGAACAGTTAGTCGAAAATGATTGATTTTAATAAGATAATATCCTACTTTGAAGTCTTATTGAACCAATTATGAGGTTTTTATATCTATTAATAGTACAATTATTAGCCATACCACTCTGGGCACAGAATCAGTTGAAAAACACTGATTTTAATAATTTGAATGTGAGTGATGGGCTTTCTCAGAATATAGTGGAGACCATTTATCAAGGTAAAAGTGGGTTTCTTTGGTTAGGTACACAGGATGGACTCAACAGATATGATGGAAAGAATTTCCTTTCCTTTCAATATAAAATCGATGATTCTACAAGCTTAAGCAATAATTACGTAAAAGACATAGTAGAAGACAATGATAAGAATTTATGGATTGGTACTTACGGTGGCGGCTTAAATAAATTTGATAAAAAGTCAAATTTTGAGCACTTTCTTCAAGATAGTGAAAATCCAAATTCCATAAGTAACAATGTTGTATATTCAATTCTTCAGTATTCAGATTCAGTTTATTGGTTGGGTACTAAAAATGGTTTGAATAAATTCAATATAAAAACAGAAAAGTTTTCAAATCAAATTTCAAATCCTGAAAATTTCCCTTCTTTAAATAACCCAGTTGTTTATTGTATTTCAAAAGCTGAGGATGCCAATGAAATTTGGGTTGGAACTCGAGAAGGACTTCATAAAGTGAATACTGAAACTTATCAAGTTGAAAAGTTCTTAAAAGGCGAAAATGGCTTAAAAGATGACGATATAAGAGATCTGTATTTTGATACGAATGGAATTTTATGGATAGCAACAAAATTAGGTGGGGTATTTTATAAAAAGTCAAATAGCAATAATTTTGAGCAAATAGATTTAAAGTTTGTTGATGAAAATAAAGTCTATGCTCGTAAAATTTATCCTAATAATAAAGGTGGAATTTGGTTGGGTACCTTTGATAAAGGATTATTTTACATAAATGATGAATTTAAAACGATACATCAATTCCAAGAGGAAAAGTATAATCCTAATGCTTTACCATCTAGTAATGTTGTTGAGATTTATCAAGATGAATCTGGCAATTATTGGTTAGGTACGCATGGAGGAGGAATTTCCTCCTTTAATTTAAATCAGAAAAAATTTGATTTGTATCAGCCTGATGAAGATGATCCATATAGCATCTCAGATGATGCAGTAAATTATATCTTTGAAGATAGTAGAGGAGATATTTACATTGCAAATGATGCAGGAATAGACATTGTTTTAGAAAACAATGAGCAACTCCAATTTAAACAAGTTTTAAGTAGTTATTCAGGCTTTCCTGATGATAGAGGATGGCTTTTATTCGAAGATTCTGATAATATTCTATGGGTTGGGTTATGGAATTTTGGATTATCTAAATATAACAGAGATACTGGTGAATTAAAATCGTACAGAAATATAGAAGAAGATACTAACTCTATTACTACCAATTTTATTGAAAGTATTGCTGAAGCTCCGAATGGTAAACTTTGGATAGGTTTATTGGGTGATGGTGGATTAGTTGTTTTCGATAAGGATAAAGAAAATTTCAAACGATATCGGCATGATGTGAATGATCCAAGTTCTCTGTCAAATAACAGGGTGCATAAAGTATTGATTGATCATAAGAATAGAATTTGGCTTGGAACAGATTTTGGCTTGGATTTATATCGACCCACTACAGATGATTTTAAGCATTTCAGATATGATAAGAATGATTCTAGTAGTATTAATTATAATATTATCAGAACGATAATAGAGGATAGCAACAACAATATTTGGATCGGTACTGGAGGAGGTGGAATAACTAAGTTGATTGAGACGAAAGCTGGAATTCAATTTAAATCCTTTACTGAAGATGATGGCTTGGTAAATAACAATATAGCTGGAATAACTGAAGATTTGAATGGAAACCTATGGATTTCCACTTATAAAGGTATCTCATCTTTTAATCCTAAAACTGAGGAATTTAAAAACTATGATAGTTCAGATGGATTGCAAGGAGAGGAATTCGTAAGAAGATCTATTACTACTTTGAAAGATGGGAGAATATTTGCTGGTGGTTATAATGGGTTGAATGTTTTTAAGCCTGAAGATTTAAAGAGAAGTGAATATGAACCTTCTGTAAATATTGTTTCAGTAGAAATCACTAGTGAAAATGGAGCAAATCAGATACGAGATTTCTCTATCGATTCTATTTTATTAGATCATAATGATTATTTACTTTCTTTTGAAATTGCTACTACTGATTTAAGTAATTCAGATAAAATTGAATATGCTTATTTGCTGGAAGGCTTTAATAAAGAGTGGATTTATAATAAAAATAGAAGGCATTTTACTTTTACTAATTTACCACCAGGTGAATATAATTTGAAGATAAAAGGTACGAATTCAGACGGAAAATGGTCTGGGAATATTAAAGAACTTTATATTAATGTTGATCCTCCATTTTGGGCGACTCCTTGGTTTCGAACTTTGTTTGTTGTCTTCTTAATTATTTTAGTTTTGGCGTATATTCAGTTAAGAATTAGGTATTTAAAAAAATCTAGAAGGACGTTACAAGCTAAAGTAGAAGAGCGGACATCAGAATTAGAAATTACAAATAAACATTTATTGGAAAACCAATCATTGGTGCTACATCAGAAAGAAGAGATTGCTCAAAAGAATGCAATCATACAGAAGCAGAATGATGAATTAAAATTAAGTAATCTTCAATTGGAGGAAATGGTGGATGAAAGAACAAAGGAATTGAGAGAGACGAATGATAATTTGAAAATTGCAAAACATGAATTTGATACCTTTTTCTATCGAGCAGCGCATGATCTAAAGGGACCGGTTTCTACTATTCTAGGTCTTTGTTATTTGGCTATGAAAGAAACAGATGAGGAGGCCGCAGTATTTTACTTTACAAAAGTTAATGAAACTGCTGACCGTATGAATAATATTTTATTCAACCTTCAAAAGATCAACAAGCTGAAGCAACAAGAAGTAGTGGTTCAAAATCATAATATAAGAAAATTAATTATTGATGCAGCTAAGGAAAACATTCCTGATAATGAAGATTGGCAACAATTTATAAATATTGAATTAAAAGCTTTAGATGAAAATATTTTAACTGATTCAGTTCATTTAAAAGTGATTTTCTCAAATTTAATTAATAATTCTATCAAGTTTTCAAAGCGCGCTGAAAAGCCCAATGTAGTAATTGAATTTTCTAAAAATGAAAAGGATAAAACTTATCAAATAGTATTTGAAGACTTTGGATTAGGAATAGATCCGCATTTTAGAGATAAGATTTTTAATATGTTTTTTGTGGCTACTGAACATAAAAGAGGAAATGGGTTAGGGTTATACAGCGTTAGATTGGCAGTATCAAAATTAGGAGGAGAAATTTACTTGGAAGAGGATAAGTCAGCTTGCTTTCGAATAGAATTACCAATTCCATATCGTAAAGAACTTATGGTGAATTAGGATATCACTTCATTTTTTACAGGTTGAAATTTATAAATACTCATTTCGTAAAGAAATTACTTTCATTCTCTATCCCAAATCTTCTCTGCTTTCTTGCCTATTAACCAAAAAGATACTGCTATGATACCAAAGAACAATGCTTTGTGTAATTCATCCCAAAAATATTCGAAATAACGAGTATAAAGATTCAGGAAGATAAAGGAAATTCCTATGTTTTTAAGTAGGCTGTCTTCTTTTTTAATTCCTATCAAAATAGCTCCAAAACTTGCTAATAGTAAAATAAGGCTATACCACCATAGGTAGAATTGTCTTATTTCCAACCATTTTTCATAACTGTTATAATTGCCGAAAATTGTTAAAAACCAAAGGGACATAAAGAAGATAATCAATCCGCTCCAATAAGTTGGCTCTACAAATGGCTTTAATTTTTCAGCTTTTTTGATGAAATAAGTAACAATTAAAATTAAGGCACCAAAAAATGTAAACCGCATAGGGAAATTCATTCCAATAAATAAGTAATTATCTTTTCCCAGATTATGAGTAATTGAGCCAAAAGCAATCACAATAGCAATAATTCCAAAAAGCCAAAGCAATTCTTTATTTCGGACTACAGCGATAACGAAATATAAAGAAGCTAATCCCAAAATGATAACACCCGGATTTTCTTCCATTCCGAATAGAAAACTTATAAACCCTGAGGCGATAGCTAAAAATATTGCTCCAAAAAATGCAAAAACTTCTTTGCTGTATTTTTTTCGTTTCTTTTTTAAATTGTAGCGATAATCCAACCAAAAGAATAATGCACTAAAAGCTATAAATGTGATTGACTTAGTGGCATAAGAAGTTGAAATTAAAGAATCAATTAAGTCTAAAAGAGCTTTGTCTGCGAAGATGCTAACTACTGCAATAAGTAAACTCACTAAAGCGAAAAGAAAGGAATAATGGGCTAAAGACTGCCAATTGAAAGGTTTGTTTTCTATACTTTCGTCAAGCTCTTTTGCTTTTTGGGCATCAATTAAACCACTAGATTGCCAATGGCTAAGTGCTTTGGTAATAGTCTCTTTTTCCTTTTTGCTTATTTGCATTTTCTAAAGATAATAGATTTGGAAAAATTTAATTAACCTTTGTCTTTTTTAGTACCTGCATACAGTTCATACTCTAATAATCTACACTCGATTTTAGCGTTCATAAAAGGAATTCTTCTTTTAGTTCGCAAACCAATTTTCTTAGCTAAATTCATATTTCCAGTAAATATGTAGCCAGTTTTTCCTTTGCAGTCTCTTTTAAAGAAATCACCAATTTGGCTGTAAACATTAGCTAATTCTTCTTCCTCACCTAATCTTTCCCCGTATTCAGGGTTAAGAAAAACAACGCCATCACTTTCTGGAATTGTGCTATCTCTAAAATCTTTTTTCTCGAATGTTATGGCATCTGCAACGCCCGCTTCTTCTGCATTTTGCTTTGCTGCTTGAATTGCCATTCTACTGTTATCGCCTGCAATAATTTCGCATTCAATTGGTTTTTCATTGTGAATGGCTTCTTCTTTTAACTTCTCCCAAGCGTCAAGATCAAATCCTTTTAAATAATGGAATCCGAATTTTTCACGATTTAAACCAGGTGCTTTATTGGCTGCAATACAAGCTGCTTCAATTGCTAAAGTTCCTGATCCGCACATTGGGTTAATAAATACCTGATTGGGTTTCCAGTTTGAAGCTAAGATGGTAGCCGCAGCTAATGATTCATTCATAGGTGCTTTACCAGGAATTTTTCTGTAGCCGTGTTTGGAAATAGTCTCTCCTGAAGTATCCAAATATATCGATACCTGATCCTCCATCCAATGTAGAAAAACCACCATTTGGTCTCTTAAAGGACCAGAATCTGGTCTTATACCAGTTTTGTCTTTCAATCTGTCAACTATGGCATCTTTTACCCTAACATTGGCAAATTGAGTGTTTAATATTTTTTCATTATTAACATAGGAAGTGATACATAGATAGCCATTTTCATCTAAAATTTCTTCCCATTTTACCTGATAAAGCTGCTGATATAATTTATCAGGATTGTTTGCCTTAAATGATTTTATCAGGAATAAAACTTTATTCGCAGTTCGGAGATGAAGATTTAAATGCATGCAATCGGTTTTGGTACCTTCCAAAGCTACATCTAAAGGGCCTTCGTGAGTCACTTTATAACCAAGATTCTCTATTTCCTGTCTTAGAACAGGAGCGATATAAGGGGGGCAGGGGAGAACGATTTTACTTTTTTCCATTGGGCAAAGTTAAAACAAATTCATGAGCCATTTCCATTCGATTTTGATTTCCTTTATATTCGCAATCCAATTTGAAAAATAAGATTATGAAGCAGTGGTTTTTGTGCAAAGTTAAATACCAGAAAGAAGATGAAAACGGTAGGTTAAAATCCGTTACAGAGCCTTATTTGGTCGATGCCGTTTCTTTTACTGAAGCGGAAACTCGCATGTATGAAGAAATGGGGGAGCGTGTGAGAGGAGAATTTATGATTACTGGCATTAGCAAAAGTAAAATAGTGGATGTTTTCCATTATGAGGATGCTGACATCTGGCATAAATGTAAGGTGGTTTATTATGTAGCAGAGGAAAGCGGGAAAGAAAAGAAAATCACCAATCAAATGATAGTGACTGCTAAAAATGTAAAAGAAGCTTACGATAGAATTTATCTAAGCTTAAATAATATGTTGGTTTCATTTCAGGTACCAGAAGTAATTGAAAGCTCGATAATTGAAGTATTTAATTATTCTGGCGATCTTTCACCAGAGTCATCTGAGGTGGAGGAAGAAGTTTCTGAAGAAGAGAATGATTAAAAAAGAAAACTTTCCCTTTGTGCTCTGACATTGGGAAAGTTAATTCCTATTGAATATTTAAACTCCAATCGTATTCATAATGATTTATATTATAGCTCGATGGGATTTTGCTTTCTCTGAATTGATTGATATATGATATCACATTTTCTGCTTTCATTTTAAAGTCCTTTTCATACCATTTAAAAATCATAGACAATTCAACTAGATTTTGGTTTTCTTTAACTTTAATAAAATCAGGATTATTGATTGAGTTGGAAGTTCTTTCATCCAATTGAGCATCCAATTTATCGGCAGTGTAAGCAAAATTAGCCAACTCGGGACAGCCTATAGCCGCACATGAAAACGCAAAGTGAACGCGAGGATCTCTGAAAGGAATAATAACTTTTCCTTTTTCTATTTGATCTAATGTGAGCATTTCGCCTCCGACATTATGCTTTACCTTGTCAAAAAACCCGTTTTTATCTAAGGCCGATTTTAGTGGGTAGTATTCTGTTATTTGTCTGATTACAATGATGTTATAAGCATTAATGTACAAGGCTTTTATTTCATTTTTCGTCAATTCTTTAATATTCACTGAAGCTAATGACTGATATAATTTATCTACTTCCTCAAAATTGTTCTTCAATCTTTTATAGTCAACTTTTCCATCTTGAACATATTTTTTCAGGAATAGATCTGCTTCTTGATTAAATTCGTTAATGTTCTGTTTGTATGCCATCAAGCTCAGGCTTGATAATAATACGGTAATAATTGTCAGTTTAAGATTTTTCATAGTTCTTTTATTTTTTCTTCAATTTACGATAAGAATTTAACTTCGGATTGCTTTTTATTGTCTTCGGCTTGACAATTGATTAGTTTTAATAGCTTTAAAATTGAATTGAGAATTTTCACAACATTTAAATCAACCCTATGAGGAGCATAGTCATCATTGGAAATGGTATTTCAGGTGTTACCACCGCTAGGCATATTCGCAAACATAGTGAAGATAAAATCACAATCATTTCTGCTGAGACAGAACATTTCTATTCTCGCACAGCCTTAATGTATATTTATATGGGGCACATGAAATATGAAAATACGAAGCCATATGAAGATTTCTTCTGGAAAAAGAACAGAATTGATTTAGTATATGATTATGTGGAGCAAATTGATTTTAAAAACAAAAAACTGCAATTAAAACAATCTGAGGCGGTCAACTATGATGTTTTAGTATTAGCAGTAGGATCTAAATCTAATAAATTCGGATGGCCTGGCCAAGATTTGGAGGCAGTTCAAGGGCTCTACAGTTATCAGGATTTAGAAGGGATGGAGAAATATTCTTCAACCACAAAGCAGGCTGTAATTGTAGGAGGGGGGTTGATTGGAATTGAAATGGGGGAGATGTTCCACACCCGAAATATAGATGTCACTTTTGTAGTCCGTGAAAGCAGCTTTTGGGATAATGTATTGCCTCCCGGAGAATCAGAGATGGTCAATAGACATATTAGAAAGCATGGTTTTAAATTGATGCTTGAATCCGAGATTACGGAAATTATAGATGATGGAAATGGAAGAGCAAAAGGAGTGAAATTGAAAGAGGGAGGAGAATTAGAAGCACAGTTTGTTGGATTAACTGTGGGGGTTTCTCCAAATATCGATTTTCTTAAAGATACGGACTTGGAAACCAATAAGGGGATAAAAGTCAATGAATACTTTGAGACCAACCAACCAGATGTTTATGCTATTGGTGATTGTGCTGAATTTGAAAAAGTTCCTGCTGAAGATAGAAAGTCTATTGAACAAGTTTGGTACACAGGAAGAATGCATGGAGAGACTTTAGCTCAATCGATTTGTGGGAATAAAACAGCTTATCAACCAGGTGTTTGGTTCAATTCAGCTAAGTTTTTGGATATAGAATATCAAACTTATGGACAAGTGACCAATCAGCCTAATGAAAAAACTGAAGAACATTTTTATTGGGAACATGAAAAAGGAGAAAAATCAATCAGATTGGTTTTTCATAAAGAAGATAAGACTTTGAAGGGCGTAAACTTAATGGGCGTAAGATATCGTCATGAGGTTTGCGATAAGATGATAAGGGATAAATGGCCCATGAAAAAAGTTTTTCAAAATTTGAAGAAGGCTAATTTTGATCCTGAATTTTTCAAAAGATATGAGGATGAATTGGTGGGTATGTATAATAAAAGATACCCAAATGAAATGGTTAAAGTAGGTAGAAAAAAAGTATTGGGATTATTCTAAATTAGATATATGAAGAGTTTAAAAATAATACATAAAATCGGTTTATTTGTCTTTATTATTGGTTTTTCAACCTTTTTATCCTTGTTCTTTTTAGGGCAATATCAATTAGATAAAAATGATTTGAAGGAAGTTTTAGGGGAAGATACTTTTCCTTTGGTTGATGAATTTGCTAGTGATATTTATAATAAGAAGTACACTAATCAATTTGCATTTATTAGTGATTTTAAATCTGTCTTAGAGCAAAGCAATCAAAAAGTAAAATCAAAATTTGAAATCAAATCAGATTTAGCTAAAGAAATTGCAACTTCAGTTGAAGGAAAAGCATTTCAGCAATCTGCAATTGAAAAAACAATAGGCAAAGCTTCTGATGATGTAGGAGAATGGCAATTGAAGCAACTCATAGATTATACAGGATGGATGGAAGGCAAGGAATATGAAACCACTGATGAATTGACATCTCAATTAGAGAATGTTATTACTGATATAAATAATTCAATTATTTCCCAAAAAGGCTTCAGCCAAAATAATATAAATAACAAGACATTTACAATTACAAAACAGTCAGAGGTAGGTCCAGTTGCTCAAAACCCTTGGTTATGGTTGCTTTTAGCTATAGGTATTCCAATTATCGGAGCCATTATGTATTTATTGCCTAAATTAAAAACAGAACATGCTGGGATTAAAAATGATGGGATATTCCATAGTGCCCTGAAAAACAGAGGCTGGATTGGTATTTTATTAGGTACATTTCTAATCAGTTTTTATGTATTTCTTTATTGGTTTCCTGAATATATGACCTCCTGGATTGTGATGGTTGACCCGCTCAGTAAAATGTTAAGCGGGAATCCTGCTAGTCAGTGGTTTATGTATGGATTCCTTTACACCTTGGCTATTTTGGTCATGGGCATTAGGATGATTATTAAGTACAGACATAGCCCTTATCAAATGGTTCGGACTGTATCTGTTATGTTCTTTCAATTGGCTTTTGCTTTTGTGATTCCTGAAATACTGGTTCGCCTGAATCAACCTTACATGGATTTGAAAAATATGTGGCCATTGGATTACAGCTTCTTTTTTGATTACCGATTAAACGAAATGGTTGAAGCAGGCACGATTGGCTTGTTTATGTTGGGTTGGGGGATAGCCTTGTTTACATTGGGGGTTCCAATCTTCACCTATTTGTACGGTAAGCGATGGTATTGTAGTTGGGTATGTGGTTGTGGAGGATTGGCCGAAACTTTGGGCGATCCTTACCGACAGTTATCAGATAAGTCACTAGGAGCGTGGAAAATAGAAAGGTGGCTAATTCATGGTGTCTTAGTTTTTGCAGTGGTGATGACGGCTGCTGTTTTATATACATATTTCACAGGCAGCTCTCAGCTTCTGGGTATGAATACTTATAACATAAGAGCGGTCTATGGCTTTGGAATTGGATCTATATTTTCCGGTGTAATAGGTACCGGATTTTATCCTTTTATGGGTAACAGGGTTTGGTGTAGGTTTGGGTGTCCTTTAGCGGCTTACTTAGGCTTTGTTCAGCGTTTCAAGTCTCGTTTTAGAATTACCACAAATGGAGGGCAATGCATTTCATGCGGTAACTGCTCTACTTATTGTGAAATGGGGATAGATGTTCGTTGGTATGCTCAAAGAGGACAAAATATTATCCGTTCTTCATGTGTTGGTTGTGGTGTTTGTTCTTCTGTTTGCCCTAGGGGTGTTTTAAATCTTGAGAATAGAGATGAAAATGGTAGGTTTAATCAGCCTTCTTTGGTTGGTAATGATAGTTTTGGCGTTCAGAGTTAAATAGAAAGAGCTTATTGGAATTTTTAATTCTATAATTTTGTATTATATTTGTGATATACAAATATGAAATAGCCATGAATATAACAACTACACTTCCCAAACATGTCGTTGATTTATTGGCCAAAAAGGCTAATGAATTAAATATGCCTAAGAATAAATTGATAGAAAAGGCCTTAACTGTCTATTTAGAAAACATAGAAAAGGCAGAATATGCCAAATCATACAAAATGGCAGGAGACGATATAGATGTCATGATGGTTGCAGAAGAAGGTATGCAAGATTACTGGAAGCAACTCAAAGATACTGATGACGCATGAAGCAGGCTGAAATTTGGAATGTAAACTTAAATCCTGTTAAAGGTAGTGAGCAAGCAGGATTTCGGCCTGTTGTCATTTTAAGTGGAAATTTGGCTAATGAATTTTTGCGTACCGTAATAGTTTGTCCACTCACCACAAAGGTTAAAGGATATAAAGGAAATCCTGTTTTAGAACCAAATATTAAAAATGGCTTGAAGGAAAAGTCAGAAGTTTTGGTTTTTCATATCCGCTCCATTTCAAAGGATCGATTTGTCAATAAATTGGGAGAAGTTTCGCCAGATTGCATGGAACAAATGAAGAAGACTTTAGGGGATATTTTGAAATATTAGTTTATTACAAATACTTTTTGATTTTTGTTGGGTCTTGACGATTATCCCAAACACTTGCTATTATGAGCTTTGTTGCTGTTAGTTTATAAAAAATACTGAAATTCCCATCTGAAATAACTCTAATGTTTTGGAAATCAGTTGGTTTTCCTATGTAATTGAATTTTGAGAGATGCTTAATTTTCCTTCTTATAAACTTTGATATTTTTACGCTATATTTTTTGTTACCTGTTTTATTATCCCAAAATTCAAGGATGTCTTTTCTTTGGTTTTTTGCTGTGTCTGTCCAAATTACTCTTTTAGCCATTCGTCTTCTTCAGCATTTACTTCTTCATCTGTAGAAATTCTACCATATTTTATATCTTCTTCAGCGGCTTTTAATGCATCTAGTTGTTCAACAGATACTTTATAAATTCCATCTTTTTCTTTTGATTTTTTTAATATGTCATCTATAGTTGATAAGGCACTAATATCATTAATGGCTAATATTTTTTTGATTAGGTCGATTTTTATTTGTGCTTCTGATATCATAGTTATTAATTTAAAAAAGGATAATGAGAAATCAAATTTCTTTAGATTTTAATTCTCTAAAACCCCTTTAACAAAATCACTCACTAAATAAGAAAGTAATTTTCCTGTGCTATTATCTTTTAAGCCAGTTTCCAATTCGGTAGCGGCTTCACAGATATGAAAATAAGCTGGATGTAAATTATGAGCGCTTTTGTAAGCATAATATCTTGCTTCTGTGGTGGTAAAACCAGAGGGTGTCATGGCTGAACTTAATACACCTTCTATGCTGTCCATATCCAATTCAATTCCGCAAGCTTTATGTTGATTGAGTTGAATGAAATCATTTATAGCATCTTCAAAACTGATCTTTTTCCGTAAATAAATATCTTCCCAAAAATAGTATCGAATGCCTTTATGTTTAGCCATTTCATCCAGCATATTTTGGCTATTGTAATTTTCATGTAAGCCTAAAATGCTATAATCAGCCATAAATCCTTCAGCTTTGGCAGTGCTGAATGGATTACCACTATGTCTGCCTTCCAAAGCTCTGAAATCAGCATGAGCATCCAAATTCATTACATTTATTGTCCCATCTTTTGCCTGACTTACTCCTTTTATGATAGGATAAGCATTGGCATGACTTCCGCCAATAATAATCGGAATTTTTCCTGCATTTGAAATTTCTTGAATAAGCGGAAATACAGCATCATCAATTAAAGGGACCAATTCTCTGAAATCTTCTACAGTTTTAGCGTTTTCAGCCAATTCTTGAAAATTAAAATTCCCTAATAGGTGAATACTTTCTCCATTCAATTTGTGGGTATGCTGAATATTTAAGAAAGCTTTCAAAAATGAATTCCATGCAGTATGGGTACCGCTAACTCCTAAATTTCCTTTTACCCCTATCGATTCTTCAATTCCTAAAAGGATAAATTTTGCAGTAGAATTCTTATATTCAGTTCCATAACTGATTTTCTCACCTATTTTAATTTCTCCTTTTCTAGGCTTTAGGTAGCTATTTAAAGCTGTTTCGTCAAAATAATGGAAGTGATTTATATCCATTCTCCTTTTATCATAACTTTTTCGATATTCTGAGAGCCAAATGCATAAGGCATATAGGCCAAAGAAGGAATATCCTTTGTGAGGATTAAGTTAGCACTTTTTCCTTTAGAAATGGAACCCACTTCCTTTTCTACTTCCATAGCGTAAGCTCCATTTAGAGTAGCCGCATTAAAAGCTTCCTCAGGCGTTATTTTCATTTGAATGCAAGCTAATGAAATCAATAATGGAATATTTCCACTTGGAGAAGAGCCTGGATTATAATCGGTTGCTAAGGCTATGGCAGCGCCTGCATCAATTAATTCCCGAGCAGGAGGGAAGCCCATTCTTAAGAAAAAGGCTGCAGAAGGAAGTAAAGTTGAAATGATTTCATTCTCACCTAACAACTTAATTTCTTCTTCACCTAAAGTTTCCAGATGGTCAACAGAAAGGGCATTGGTTTTAATACCCAATTGCACTCCACCGCTATTATTTAATTGGTTGGCATGAATTTTTGCTTTCAAGCCATACTTCGCACCTGCACTTAGTACTTGCTCACTTAATTGTTCATCGAAAAAGCCTGTCTCGCAAAACACATCAATGTAGTCTGCTAATTTCTCCTCTGCTATGGCAGGCAACATCTCATCTATAATAAGCTTTATATAAGCTTCTTTATTTTCTTTATAGGGCTCTGGGAAAGCATGTGCTCCCAAAAATGTAGATTTTACTGGGATATTTACAGCTTCCTTTATTCTTCTGATTACCCGAAGCATTTTGAGTTCGGCTTCCAAGCTCAAGCCATAACCGCTTTTGATTTCCAAGGCACCAGTTCCAAGGTGCATCACCTCATTTACCCGAACCATAGCTTGCTCAAAAAGCTCGTCTTCAGATGTATTAGCCAATCTTTTAGCTGAATTCAAAATTCCGCCTCCTTTAGCAGCAATTTCAGCGTAACTTAGTCCTTTTATTTTGTGAACAAATTCATCTTCTCGGCTACCGGCAAAAACAATATGCGTATGAGAATCACAAAAAGTAGGTAAAATAGATTTTCCTTTGGCATCGAATACCTTCTTTCCTTCTGTTATGGCATTTGCCATTTTACCAAAATCCACTATTCTACCATTCTCCACTTCTAAGAATGCATTTTCTAATGAGGGGAAATCAGCTAGTTCCTTTCCTCTTAGCAATTGCGTGGTTTCTCTTGTACCGTAAAGTGATTTAATGTTGGTTATGAGCATGGGTGTGAGTTGGGAGTTAGAAGTTAGAAGATGGAAGTTTGAAGTTGAGCTATCGAACCTTACTTCGGAAACTTACCATCATATTCATTAAATTATATGCTTGATTGTATTGAGTTTGAAATTGATTTTCATCTATATAATTTCTTCTTTTTGCTTTATGTAAGCAAGTTACAACTTCAGCAAGAGATCGAATACTGTAGCTTAGAAATCTTTTATATTCTGGAGCAGACTGTAAAATAGAGCCCTCAGAAATATTTAAAGCAATTGAATCGGAAGCCCTCCGAAGTTGAGAAGTTAGATTAAATATTTCATCTTTTGGGAAGTTTATAGATAAATTAAACAAGTCTTCTCCATAATCCATAGCAATTTGCCATATTCGAAGATTTTCAAATTTAAAGTTCATGGTTGATTTTTTAATGAAATACTAAAGTATTAAACCATATTAAATCTACCAACTGATTTTGCAAAATCAATTCCTTTAAATTTGTGTACAGACAAACATAACTGTTAAGCTATAAACCGGTCTGACCTTCGGTACTGACCTAACTTCCTACTTCCTACTTCTAACTTCTGTCTCCCAACTTCTAACTCCTAAAATTCCGCGTTATCCGGTGTCCTAGGGAAAGGAATCACATCCCTAATATTCCCCATTCCAGTCACAAAAAGCATCAATCTTTCGAAGCCTAAGCCGAAACCACTATGTGGAGCGGTACCGAATTTACGGGTGTCTAAATACCACCATAATTCGTCCTCAGGAATGTCCATTTCTCTCATCCTTTGGGTGAGCTTATCTAGTCTTTCCTCTCTTTGAGAACCACCTACAATTTCGCCTATGCCTGGGAATAAAATATCCATGGCACCCACCGTTTTATCATCATCATTCTGACGCATGTAGAAGGCTTTGATGTCTTTCGGGTAATCAAATAAAATCACAGGCTTTTTAAAGTGCTTCTCCACTAAGAACCTTTCATGTTCCGATTGTAAATCTGCTCCCCATCCTTCAATGATGTAGTTGAATTTCTTCTTTTTATTCGGCTTGCTGTTTCTTAGGATTTCTATAGCATCAGTATAGCTTACTTTCTCGAAATCATTGTCCAGAATGAATTGTAATCTTTCCAATAAGCCCATTTCCTGACGCTCATTCTGCGGCTTTTGCTTATCCTCTTCATCGGCTCTATTCGCTAGGAAATCCAAATCTTCTTTGCAGTTTTCCAAAGCGTATTTCACAACATACTTCAACATTTCTTCTGCCAAGTTCATGTTGTCATTCAAATCATAGAAAGCCATTTCAGGCTCCACCATCCAGAATTCAGCTAAATGACGGGTAGTATTAGAGTTTTCAGCTCTGAAAGTTGGTCCGAATGTATAAATTTCGCCTAAAGCCATTGCACTTAATTCGCCTTCCAGCTGACCAGAAACCGTTAAATTGGTTTCTTTACCGAAGAAATCTTGCTTATAATCCACTTTTCCATCATCCGTCATTGGAATTTTGTCCAAATCGAAATTAGTAACATGGAATGTTTCTCCTGCACCTTCAGCATCATTGGCTGTTATGATTGGTGTATGTAAATTATAAAATCCTTTTTCATGGAAGAATTGATGAATAGCAAAAGCCATTGCATGACGAATTCTAAAAACTGCACTAAAAGTACTGCTTCTCATTCTGAGGTGAGCTTTCTCCCTCATGAATTCCATGGAATGCTTTTTAGGTTGCAATGGATATTTTTCAGGATCAGCTTTTCCTAATACCTCAATATTTTCAGCTAAAATTTCAACAGATTGACCTGCTCCTTGAGAAGCCACTACTTTTCCTACCACACTAATTGCAGCTCCTGTGGTAATATCTTTTATAATATTTTCAGAAATAACCTCCGGATCGGCTACAATTTGAATGTTATTGATAGTGGAACCATCATTAAGCGCAATAAAAAAAACAGGCTTTCCACCTCTTTTTGTTCTTACCCATCCTTTTACATTTGCTTGTTGTTCAGTAGCTTCGCTAGATAATAGTTTCTTGATTTTAATTCTTGCCGGAACAGTCATAAAATTATTGCGTTTATAAATGATAAAATTTAATCTGCCAAAATTCGATATTATTGGCTTTTTATCAAAGATATAATGTGCATATAATTGATTTTTTAATGCTTAATTCCAGAATTTAAAATAAATTTGAATTAAGAACATTGGCACAATTTTTAGTGAAATAGATTTATGCAAAAATTAGTACTCTCACAATCATTAGGACAAAGGTTGTCTCCTCAGCAAATTCAGTTTATAAAACTGTTACAAGTGCCTACTGCTGAGTTAGATACTAGAATTGAAGAAGAATTGGAAATAAATCCGGCTCTGGAAGAAGGAAAAGAAGAGCCAGAAGAGGATAATTATGAAGAGGATTATGAGGAAGATGCAACCGATGATGATTTTGATATAGAAGATTACCTCCATGATGATGAAGCCGGCTATAAAATGCAGGGTGATGGAAACAGTCAGGAGGAAGAAAAGGAGATGCCAATTGCCATGGGCACTACTTTGAATGACCAATTGATGACTCAATTGGGTTTTCTAGGCTTGGATAAGCATCAATATAAAATAGGAAAACAATTAATCGGAAGTATTGAAAGTGATGGCTATATCCGTAGAGAAATTAATGCTATTGTCAATGACTTGGCATTTTCACAAAATGTAAACACCGATGAAGATGAGATTGAAAGTGTATTGACCAAAATTCAGGATTTTGATCCAGCCGGAATAGCAGCTCGCAATTTAGAGGAATGTCTTTTACTGCAGTTAGAAAGAAAACTAGACCAATCAGAAGCTGTAAAATTAGCTTATCAAATTATTGATGAATGTTTTGAGGAGTTTTCTAAAAAGCATTATGAAAAAATAGTGAAGAAACTCAATATTGAGGATGAGTCATTATTTAAAGATGCCATCGATACTATTAAGCGCTTAAATCCTAAACCGGGTGGCTCTGGCTCGGGCGCTGTAAAAACACAATTTTTAATGCCTGATTTTATTCTGACTAATCAGAATGGAGAAATGGTTATCACCTTAAATTCAAGAAATGCACCAGATTTAAGGGTAAGTCCATCTTATTCTGAGATGTTGAAAGCCTATGATAAGGGCGATAAAAAGGATAAAAAATTAAAAGAGACTGTAGGTTTTGTAAAGCAAAAACTAGATGCTGCAAAATGGTTTATTGATGCTATCAAACAGCGTCAATTTACACTTTTGAACACTATGCAGGCAATTTTAGAATATCAATATGAATTTTTTAGAGAAGGAGACGAAAGCAAATTGCGTCCGATGATTTTAAAGGATATTGCTGAAAAGATTGATATGGATATTTCTACTGTTTCAAGAGTGGCGAATAGCAAATCTGTTCAAACAGAATTTGGAATTTATCCTTTGAAATATTTCTTTTCAGAAGGTATAGCTACGGAATCAGGAGAAGATGTAAGCTCAAGAGAAGTGAAAAATACGTTAAGAGGCTTTATTGATAAGGAGGATAAAAGTAAACCGCTATCAGATGATAAATTAGAAAAACTATTGAAGGAAAAAGGCTATAAAATTGCCCGAAGAACTGTTGCCAAGTATAGAGAACAGTTGAATATCCCAGTTGCACGTTTAAGAAAAGAGTTATAGTGAATAAATTCTGGGCGCATTTCATATCAGTAGTTTTTCAACCTTTGCTTATTCCAAGTTATATTTTTTTAGGGATTTTATTTATGCTTCCCTATAGTTTAAACATGACTGGGGATTTGGCTTGGAGATTTATGTCCATGATTTTCATGACTACTTTTCTTATCCCTTTAATGGGAATTTTACTCCTAAAATTTACCCGAAATATCACTAATTTGAATATGGAAGACAGAAAAGAAAGAGTCTTTCCATTTCTATTTAATGCCATTTTTTATGGAGCTACCACTTACCTTTTCTGGGAAAAATTCCGTTTTCCGAATTTGGTAACAGTTATTTTATTGTCTGTTACAATCAGCATCGTTATTTTAACCGTAATCACCATTTGGTGGAAAGTAAGTGCACATGCCATTGCTATTGCAGGTGCCACAGGAATATATCTTGCATTGCTATTAAAAGCTGAGCCTTCAGATTTTTATTATGCTGTAGCTATATGTTTTTTATTTTGCGGATTGGTCGGTAGTGCAAGATTAAAATTAGAGGCTCATGATTCCAAGCAAGTTTGGATTGGTTTCCTTGTTGGGTTTTTTGTAAATTTCCTCACAATTTTGATATTTAATTAAATTGAGCCAATTAGGCCGTTACACAATAGAAATTAATTATTAGATTCCATATAAAGAAAAATAAATAATGTACGAGTTTTTAAAATATGAACTTCACGATGGTGTTTGTACCATCACTTTTAATCGCCCAGATTTTTATAATGCTTTTAATGACGGCATCAGTTATGAATTTCAAGATGCATTGAAATCAGCTGGAAAAGATTCTGAAGTAAGAGTTGTAGTGATAACAGGAGAGGGGAAAGCCTTTTCTTCCGGTCAGGATTTGAAATCTGCTCGTGATGAGGATGATAAGATGTTTTATAACTCATTGGAGAAAAGATACAATCCGATCATCAGGGCAATGCGAAAGTTGCCAAAACCCATTATCGCCAGATTAAATGGAGTTGCGGCAGGAGCAGGATGTTCTTTAGCATTGGCTGCCGATATGATAATTGCTGCAGAATCTTCTAAAATGATTGAAGTTTTTATCAATATAGGGTTAGTTCCCGATTCTGGCTCTTCTTTCTTCCTACCGAATTTAGTAGGTTATCAAAAGGCATTTGAACTATGCGCTATGGGTACAAAAATCACAGCTCAGGAAGCCTATGAGTTAGGAATTGTGAATAAAGTAGTGAAAGATGATGAGTTAGATGCAGCTGTAAAATCTTATACGGATTATTTTGCAAAAGCGCCAACAAAATCAATTGGCATGATTAAGAAAATGTTGAACAAAGCTGCTACTTCTACTTTAGATGATATGTTGGAATATGAAAAATATTCACAGCAGATTGCTGGAACTTCAGAAGATTACAAAGAAGGAAAACAAGCCTTTTTAGAGAAGCGTAAGCCAGAGTTTAAAGGAGAATAGAAAAGGATAATAATAAAAAATATTCCGATACCTAGGATTGGGAATAAATAAAAAGACCACTTAAGAATTTTCTTAAGTGGTCTTTTTATACCTATTGAATTTAATTTTTTAGAAAAGGTTGAAACTCAACCCAAATCTATATGGAGTAGTTTGGGTAAACTCATCATTTGAATTGAGAGGTCCTCTTCCAGGGTTAAATAATTCTGAGAAATCGTATTGGAAATATGCGCCAAAGCCAGCGATGCCAACTCTAAAATGAGCACCATATCTAAATTGATTCAGCTCGAAATCTTCTTTTCTCTTAATTTTTTTAGTCTCTTCATTTTCCACATATTTAATTTTGGTTTTACCAGAAACTAAATAGCCAATACTACCACCAGCGGCTAAGAAAAATCCTCCGTCATCAATTTTATTCTTATTAAAGTAGTATCTGAATTCGAGTGGAATATTAATATAATTTGTTTCGAATTTTGATTTTTCCACAACCCCATTTCCAATCATATTAGCCCCAATGGAATCGATCATGATAACCTGGCCTTCAGTAGAAGGGTTAGAACCATAATTTAAAGTTAAACTAGTGTCGTTTGCAAATGCGTATTTATCAAAAGAAAAATTAAACCCACCATTAAAAGTGAAGTTTGAATTCCCAACTTGGATAGGATACATATACCCTATTTTAAATGAATTATTTCCAAGGGGCCTAAGATCTAAGGCTTCAACATCATTATTACTTAACATATTTAAGCCAAATGATAAGGTTAAATCACCTTTTAAATCTGGTCTGGGACCAAATGTATTTTTTTCTTCTAAATTCTGAGCCTGAATGGATATTGTGGTAGTCAATAATACAAATGCTACGAATAGTTTTTTCATTGGTGTTATTTTGAATTTTACTTTCGGGTGACAAAGATAGTGTTTTATGTAGAGGATAAATAAATAATTCATTTTTCTTATAAGAAATAATTATTTACCTTTGCACACTCATTTACAAACGCAGTGAATGATTTCATATTGTTTCTACAATTATAAAACAGTTTGAAAATTTTAAAATGGCCTTGTAGCTCAACTGAATAGAGCACCTGATTACGGCTCAGGAGGTTCCAAGTTTGAATCTTGGCAAGGTCACTTATTTAAACCCATTCAAAAGCGAATGGGTTTTTTTGTTTAAGTTTAATTAAGAACTTTTGTAACGAAATGAGTATAAATATTCGAAGGCGAATTTATACCAACCGAAGGATGCCTGCCTGCCGGCAGGCAGGAATATTTATCGCGAATTCCATGCGACCGTTGAAAATAAACATATACATATGAAATATTTATTCATATCTCTTCTTTTTATCTTTTTCTCCTGTTCTAGCCCTGAAAAGGATGAGTATACTTTAAAACTTGAGAGTTTTATTGAAGCATCTCAACATATATATAATGATCAAGCGGATGAATTATTGGAGTATTCAGACATATCTGCCTTTACAGATTCTATTATAGGAACTTCCATGGGTAATTATCAATTTCAAGATTATTATGGGAATGATGTTGATTTATTGACTGATTCAAAACCAGTCCTTTTGGAGTCGTTTGCTAGTTGGTGTGCACCGTGTATCAGTTCTATTCCTGCTTTAAATCAACTTTCAGAAGACTATCCTGAGGTTCGGTTTATTATTTTAGCACATGATACTCCTGATAAATTGGAAAAGTATGCAGATCAATTGAATTCTAGAATTCATTTTATTCCATCAGATAGTATTGTAAATGCAAGTAAAGTGATAAAACTAAAAGTAGGGGGGGTTCAGAGCATTTTTCCATTTCCTACTACTTTCTCTATTGATGCTAAAGGCGTAATTCAAAATGTGATGATAGGAGGCCCCAGAGCAGGTACTTTTGGTGGGAGGACCTATACTGAAGAAGAAGTATATGAAACGAATCTGGAAAGATTAGGAAGGGAGCTTGATCATTTGATTTCTAAATAATCAATTCCAATTCACTTCAAAAAGCAATTTATCTTGAGCAACAACTGTGGTGAATTTTGCTTCATCTACTTTCTCAATTTTTAAGCTTGTTTGTCCCTCTTCAATTTTGATAGATTCTTGTTCTAAAACATTTCTTGAATCTTCTTTATGGAAAATTACAAACACTTCAATTCCAGCTGGGATTTCTATTTCAATATAATCTTGATCAGAATTAATTGATTTGAAAATAGACTTTGGTTTTTCTTGGTTTAAAATTGAGATGATTTTTTCACTGTCAGGCACCCCATAACCGATATAGTTGTTAGGATTTTCAGCTAAATGGCTTCCTGATTTTATAATATCCATTACTTCTATATTACTTAAAGTGCTGTCATATTCCCATATACATGCCGCTAATCCTGTGATAACTGGAGCCGAAAAAGAAGTGCCATTGGATGCAAAACAAACTACATCTGGTTTTACATAGTCCAGTTTTTCAGGGCCAATTGAGGAATAATATATTTTGGACCAATCATCAAAACGAACAGCTCCCACTGTTAATATATCTTTTGCATCTGAAGGCAAAGATAGAATTTCCCAATTTTTGTGTCCATCATTTCCGGCAGCACTTACGATTAACATTCCCTTTTCGGCTGCCATTTGAGCAGTTTTTGTGATTATACTGCTTTTTCCATTCACCTCTTTTTTGCTATGATTTTCTTTTCTTTTATCATATCCATCAGTATACCCTAAAGAAGAATTGACCAATCTAATTCCCATTTCATGGAACAACTCAATAGCTTCTACCCAATAATCTTCTTCCAGCCTTCTTTCTCTGATACCGTGATCCGTTCTTGCTAAATACAGGTCCGCGTTTGTAGCCATGCCATATTTAATTGAGGTTCCATTGTCCGATCCTGCCATCATTCTTAATACCTGAGTGCCATGATCATCTCCAGAAATCCTTTTACCATAGAATGGATCATTATTCCCTTTTAAGAGATAATCCTGAAAAAATTTTATTTGCTCATTTTCAATTAAATGCTTTAGTGAAGGTTCTACATTGGCATTCATATATCCACCATCAATCACACCGATCTTTACATTTTTTCCACTTAATCCCAGGCTGTCAGTTATGAAATGAGCCTTAATTTGTTCTAATGCATAAGAATACTCTATTGTTGTTAGAGTTTCAATTGATAATGATTGAAGTTTTTTCTGAGGACTAATGCTTTTGACTAAATCATGATTTTTTAAGGTTTGAGCAATTTCTTCCTTTGTGAAAATACTAACCACGGGATTCCACTTCGATTGGTAGTGGAATTCTATATTTTCTGAATATTTCTTTTTTAAGCTGTCCTTTAAAAGTTCTATTTGTGGGTTTTTTGCATTCAAATAGTCAATATTAAATTCCATCCAGTACTTCTGTTGTGCTAAAACTGCAATCGAAAGCAGATAAAAAGGGATTAAAAGGAAGATTGTCTTGAAAAAAGCCTGTTTTAACATGTTGAATGAGATAATAAAATGTAAATTTGAAATTTACGAAGCTTAAACGATTAATTTGAAATAAATAGTAATTTTTATGAGATACAAAACTTTAGATTCATCCCTTTATATAAAGAACCGCAAAAATTTCATGAAGCAAATGCCTGCTCGTTCTTTGGCAGTATTCAATTCCAATGATGTGATGCCTATGAATGCAGATGGCACCATGACTTTCTGGCAAAATAGTGATTTGTTTTATTTGACGGGTATTGATCAGGAAGAAAGTATTTTGGTTTTATTCCCTGATTTTGATAATGATGGCTGGAGAGAGATTTTATTTGTAACCGAAACCAATGAGCATATAGCCGTTTGGGAAGGGCATAAATACACCAAAGAAGAAGCTACTGCTGCATCAGGTATTCCTACCGTAATGTGGTTATCACAATTTGAAACTGTTTTCAATACCTTGATGGCGGAAGCTGAGCAAGTTTTCATCAACACCAATGAACACATTAGAAATGCTACTCCTGTTGAAACAAGAGATATGCGTTTTATCAAATGGTTACAAGATAGATATCCTGCTCATCAATATAGAAAAGCAGCTCCAATTTTGTATGATTTAAGAGCGATTAAAGATCCTCAGGAAATCACGCAAATGGAAAGGGCTTGTAAAATTACGGAAGATGCATTTAGAAGAAGCTTAAAATTTGTTAAGCCTGGTGTTAAGGAATACGAAGTGGAAGCAGAAGTTTTACATGAGTTCATAAGACAAGGTTCAAAAGGTTTTGCTTATACCCCGATTGTGGCTTCTGGTGCAAATGCTTGTGTTTTACATTATATTGAAAACAAGGATGTTTGTAAAGATGGTGAGTTACTATTGATGGATGTAGGAGCAGAGTATGGTAATTACAATGCGGATATGACTCGCGCAATTCCTGTTAACGGAAGGTATACCCAGCGTCAAAAAGATGTTTATAATGCTGTTTTAAGGGTAATGAAGGAATGTTATAAAATCTTAACACCTGGAAACAGAATTCCAGAATATCATAAAGAAGTTGGGAAGTTGATGGAAAGTGAGTTATTAGGCTTAGGCTTATTAGATAAAACTGATATCAAAAATCAAGATCCTACAAATCCTGCATATAAAAAGTATTTTATGCACGGCACTTCTCACCATATCGGATTGGATGTTCATGATGTTGGGAATATTTATAGAAAATTTGAGCCGGGCATGGTATTTACTATCGAGCCTGGAATTTATATCCAAAATGAGGGCTTAGGCATTCGTTTGGAAAATGATGTAGTCATCACTAAAGATGGTCATCATGACATGATGGGCAATATTCCGATTGAAATCGATGAGATTGAAGATATAATGAATAGCTAAAAAAAGGAAAGCGATGACTGAGAGGTCATCGCTTTTTTATTTTCATCTCTGGTGAGTAGCTTGTATAAATTGTTTCCATGCCTTTTGTCATTGCTTCATATTTTTCAAGCAATTCATCCTCTGGAATAAGAAAAGTAAAGTCTATGGTATTCATGTTTTGGGTTACACTAGAAAATATGAAGGGTAGCTTAGTTTTCTTCAAGAAGTGGAGTTTTTCTTTCCTTTCGGTTAAGGTAGTTGCGTACCATTTTTCTCTTAGTTCATTATGGGCTTTCACTTCTTCTGGACTTCCAGGATCTCTCATAATTTTTCTTTTAAGACTGTCTGGTAAAGCGTCATGCGTATAGACCCAGTATTGACTCAAATGCATATAATCTGCACTGTCACTTTCATCTTTTTGATAATAAATATATGTTACAGCTGCTTCAGGATCCATTCTACCAGCATCCACAGCATTTCTCATTAGATTCTTAAGGTTCATAATACTCTTATCTTTAGCTCTTCTCCGATTAACATGAATTAACACAATGTTGTGATCTTGACCATTCAAATTTTCTCGATATCCTAACTCTATTTGTGAAGGGAAGCCATATTGTTCTGTGAAAGTTAAGATTTGTTGAAGGTTAGATTTTTCGTTTTTATAAATAATCTCATCAAATTCATCATAGTGTGGACGGTATAATTGATCTTTTTTCATTATTCCAGCAAATTCAGCTCTTTGCACAAGATCATATGCAGGAACTTTATTATTTAAAAGATTATCCCACTGTTCCTGAGTCAAGAAAGTTCCTACGAATACAGATTTAGTCTTTTCGGCATTTTCAGAGTTGTTAATAATGATTTGTAGATACTTATCTCTTTCATTAGGCATATTGGCTAATTGACTTGCTAGCGCTGCATTGAACACATCCTTTCCGAAAGGCTTTTCAATTAGTGGGAATGCACTTTGGTAGAGATTGACTGCTTCTTTGTATTCTTCTCTCACAATCTGCATCTCGGCATCTTTTACTAATTCAAAATAGCGAGGGATGTTGATTTCTTGGGGTTGGTTGCAAGATGATATTGATAACAGTAAGGCTAAGATAAAAAATATTAAATAGCATGATTTCATTGGTTTTGAATTAGTATTAAAGATATTTTTATTGAGGAACTTGATAAACATATGGTTCAGTAACCCCTCTTTTTATCATGTTTTCTTTATTCATTTCAAAATGCATTTGGGACATCATGTTTAAGTATTCTTCAATAGGGGGTAATCCAACTTCAGCTCTCCTTTTATTGACATTCGCGCTATCTTCCAATGGCTTCGGTATTGCTTGACATTTTTCTGAAATGTAGGTGACTTGGGTGCCATAAATCTGTTTTTGTCCCGTATTAATTTTTACTCTATCTGTTAGCAATCCAAAATTTCTAGAATTTGCATTTTCTTTTTGAACTTGTTTTTCTAGTTCTAAGAGTACCTTTTTCTGAAACTCAGGATCAAAATCGCTATGTTGAACCATCAGCCAATATGCTTGTTCTGCTTTTTCCCCAACTAAATCATAGCCGGGATAACCATATTGTTTTAAAATTTCTTCTAGTCTAATTTTATGAGTTCTAAATATGCTATCTTTTTTTGTATCCCATTGATCAGGAGTTAAGTGGTCATATTCTTTTGGAGGTCGGGCGTTTTTTGCAGCAAGTTGATCAATTTCTTTTAGCGCAATCAGTTCATTAGACAATTCTTCATTGAAGCTGACTTTTTGCTCTTTGTCACTTTTCTTTTCAGAAGTACAATTGGACAATAATATTCCTAGTGAAATTATTAAAATTAATTTTCTCATTGATTAAAGGTTTAAATAGTTTGATTTTTAATGTGATTTATGAAGTATTTAATTAAGATTATTTTATAATAATCTACTAAGGTAAGGATTTAATAATTTACGCAAAGGGTTGTATTGATTTATTTCGGAAAACCTAAATTATATATAAGATACTATTCAAAAACAGCTACAGCCCTAACAGGAGAACCCGTTCCACCTCTTATTTTTAAAGGAAATGCGATAAATCGAAATCTTCCTCTTCCGATTAGTTGATGCAAATTGATCATGTTTTCATAATGCGTGAAGCCTAATTCACCACAAATATGATGTACTTCTTTATTGGAGACTTTTCTTACGCCTGGAGACATAGTTTCCACTCCAAAAGCTGAAATCTTTTGTTCTCCTAGCCAGCGAGCGGTTTCGGCAGAAATTCCAGGGCCATTTCCCCAATCTTTTTTATTGAAATGTTTTCTGTAATGATCAGTATAAAGTAGTACCGTATCACCTTTTTTTATTTCAATATTAGCTTTTTTACACGTCAATTCAACTTCATGAGGTTCTATTAATTCTGCTAGCTTTTTGTGAGAAAAATCTAAACAAATCCCTTCGGTATAAAACATAGACAAGGGCATTTTGTCTATAGATTGCCCTTCATATTGCTGTGCCATGTGATTAATGGCATCTACATGAGTGCCCGTATGTTCTCCTAACTCTAGTTTATGAACAGCCGGAGTTCGTTTTTCAGGATTTTGAATACCAGCCCATTCTTCATGCGAATTATGGATTTTCATTTTGACTTGTGGAAGATCTTTAAAAACAGGCATCCCCTCATAAATTTCTTGGCTTAGGTCGATGATTTCGGGCATTTTATTTTTTGAGCATATTTTATCAGCAAATTACTAAAAAAAAGTCTGCATAATGGTTATGCAGACTTTCCTGTGACTTTATATTCAAAAATGACTTCTAATAAAACTTATCTTCATAATTTGAGAATTCAAAGGCTCCATCACTTAAAGTATAAGTGACTGAAGGGTCTTGCTCTGAACTAACTTTTATAAAAAATTCACCTTTTATTATATCCTTGTTGACTGTAGTGTATTTTAACCAAAGGCTATCAATCACAGTATAGGCATACGATAAATTAGTAGGGTGCTCATCGTATTCATCATGATGCACAAATCTAATTCCAATATTATCTTCTTTACTATACTCGCCTTCGCCACGAAAAGAGTCGTCCAAATGAGCAATACTTAGATCATATTCTCTGTCTCCTTCAACACCACGAAGTCCATTTTGAGCCCTGAAAGCTGTTGATTGTGATTCTGGACTGCTTCCAATACTCACCGCATTTAAAACTATCGGGCCTTTGTTAACATCCGCACTGTCAAGTTCAAATGTGGTTAGTGCATAATAACTCTCTTTTTTTTCACAGGCTGAGATTGATAAAATTATTATAATTAATGATATTCCTAAGATTAAGTTTTTCATGATTTTTCTTGTTTAGTATGACTCTGTGAATTTGACATCTATTTCTCCTTTAGAATGGTTTCGTTCAGAAAAGGTATAAGTTTTCTCTGGGTCTTCCCAGTGATACATATAATTTGGATCCCATACTTCATCTTCAATATTACTAAATTTAATTGTGCCTGCCCAATCAGCAGTAACAGTTCCTTCTGCACTACCCCACTTCGTATCTTTAGTACCTGTTAATTTGACTTTTGCAGCTAGATTTAGTTCTGAATTACCTTCGCTAGCCTTATAATCGTATTCTACTATACCAAATACACATATGTAACCATCATCTTCGGCCTTCCATTGAAAAAACTTTTTATTTACTTCCGCTGTTACAATATCGTTATTATCACCAAATCCCCAATCGTTATAATTCGTTGTTTTAAATTCAAACTGTTCATCATAAGTACGTGTATCTGGATTGTTTTCGGATTGAAGCACTAAGTGAATACGCCAATCTAAATCTCCTAAGTACCATGGCTCTACTTTATTTTTATACTTAATATGGTCAAGAGTAAAAAATTTATCAGAGCTTCTCTTTGAGTAATAAGTACCAATTAATTTAGATGATTCTAGTCGCCCACATTGATTGAAAGCACTCAATTTAATATTAATGTGTTGACCAGAAGAATAACCTGTGATTGTTCCGCTTAAAGTATTGCCTGAGTTAATGGTTTTTCTTCTGCGATTTGCTTCTCCATCGGCCCAGTAATCTAAGTGATATCCTGAAGCATTATCCACTTTATTCCATTGCACCTCTATACCAGTAGGTTTAGGAGTTACAGCAGTTGCCATTGGAATTTCAGGTAAACAATGGTCGGTTGAAATACCTATAAAAGAAATGCCTTTGCAATTATAGGCTTCAATTTTATAGTAAGATACTGCATCATTTATTGAGGGCGAATAATTGAAGTAGGTAGATTCTGTATTTCCAATGAAACTATAGCTAGCTGTATAATCTGAATATTTATAAATTCTATACGATACTGCATTGCTTGCCGCAGTCCAATTTAATTGCAGGTAGTTTCCAGAAAGTGTCGCAGATCCAGATTCAATTTTCCCAGGTACACTTTCGTATTCGCATTCTATTGGGTCTAAAAGAATTGGTTCTTTTGTAATGCTTCTACTAGAAATTTCGGTTCTCAAAGCATCGTTTGTTTTTTGTCCTTTATAATCAAAATCATCTGGTACGCTTTCAGATTTTCTCAAGACTATAACAGGGTCCTGTGGTGGATCATTTGCATCTATTTTTATTTTTTTTCCTTGATTATCATAACCTTTTAAGAATTTTAATTCCTTTTCATCAAATTTGTTTGGAAGATAATAGACATTAGGTATTTGAGTATCTGGATTCCATTTGTCAAAATTGATTGGAATACTAATTGTTAAATTTGGATCATCTTTTTCAATTTGAGCTAAATCTTTATTAGGATTCTTTTTTGAAATCAACAATATGGATTCAACTTCCTCTTTAAATTGAAAATTTTCATTTTTATAATCTTCAAATATCTTTCGAAGATAGACATTAAAATCACCATCAATTTGCTTCTGTGCTTCTTCATATAGGTAATTTCTAAAATCACCATTATTCAAAGCTTCAGCTAAGTTTTTTGTTATTTTATTTCGGTTTTTATTATTGTTGTCTTCTTTATTGTAATATTCAAACTGATTAGATTTTATGTTTACGTTTTCGGTAAATTTATCGAATTCTTTATTTTCTTGACAAGAGATTGTTAGAACTATAAGAATTATTAATGTAGTGTTTTTTATTAATTGGTTCATTTTATAAAAAAAAAATGTATAGGTTTTACTTTGACTTATTTTAAAATTTCTATAAATGAATATCATGGGGGAGGACGGGGCATAAGGTTTTGGTTTTATTACTTTAAAAATGTTTGTTGATAAATGTAATATATATTAATTTTTATAAAGGTAATTTAATGTCGAAAAAAATCAAACTTTCAGTAAGTTTATTCTAAAGGTTATTGAAATTATTGCAAATAGGCACAAAGCCCTGAAATTGTCTGTAGTCAAACTACCTGTCTTTAAAAACGGAATTGCCAAAATAAAATTCTTGGCTTAGGTAGATGATTACGACACTATTGTTCAGATTTATTCAGGTTCAAATTATTTGAATAATATTTAAATATATTCTAGATTTAATAGTTTACTGTCAAAATAAAAGTCAATTTTCAATTAGACATAATTAACCCATGAGTAAATTCCTAATCCTTCTTTTCCTCCCATTAAACCTAATAGCCATTGACCCTGACAGGGAATATACTATGACTCCCGATTCCATTGGTTGGGAATATGAAGAATTAATAATTACTACAGAAGATGGTTATGATTTGAATACTTGGATTTATGCCGCTAATCCTGAAAACCAAAAAGATGAGGTTCTGATTTTGGCTTATCCTGACGCAGGAAATATGTCCTATTTCGTTTATCATGCTTCCATTATGGCAAATTTAGGATATACAGTGGTCACTTTTGACTATAGAGGATTTGGCAAAAGTTCTGATTTTAAAATCAAATCTGAATATTTGTTTCATACTGAGTTTTCCAATGATTTAAAAGCGATTGTAGATTTCACTGAAAGTAGATTTAAAGATCAAAAACTAGGTATTTGGGCGTTGTCAATGGGCACTATGGTCACCACTTATACTTTTGAAGATATTAAGGATAAAATAGATTTTCTGATTTACGATGCATTCGTTTATAATCCTGAAGATCATATCCGAAGAATAAAATCTCTAAAGGGAAATGAGACCTTTTCACCAATTAAATCTGATGAATATTTCTTAAAATGGAAAGCAATCGATATTCCCATTTTGCTTTTTGCAGGAACAGAGGATAAAGTCACTACAGCTCAGGATGCTAAATCAAATAGACATAAATTTACTGTAGAACCAGAAGTTAAAATTTATGATGGAGGGCATTTAATGGGATTTCAGCATGAAATTGAGACTGGTGGATTTGGTAAATGGTATTCGACCCAGATGGATGAGTTTATTCAAAGTAATTTATAAGGCAATGGAAACTACATAATTTCCCTAACCTTTCTCCCTGAAATCCGATAAGCAAATATGATTTGGCTAAAAGACGTAATTAAAGACTTAAAAGAAATAGAAGAAACTACTACCTATGAGTTTCAAGATTTAAGCGAAGAAGAGTTAGTTTGGAAACCTGCACCTGATAAATGGTCGATTGCGGAATGTCTGCAACATATCATCATTGCTAATTCAATTTATATAAAGGATATAGAAAAGCGACTGCAAAAAGCAGAAGTCAAAACCATCGAATACCCTATCAATTTCTCAATCACAGGAAAATTATTTCTATATGCAGTTGATCCAAAATATAAATGGAAAGTCCCTGCGCCTAAGATTTTCAAGCCTGTAAAAGAAAATAAAGTAGAGAAAGGTCATGAAACCCTTGAAGAATTTTTAAAATTGCAGGAAGAAATCATTGGTGTATCATTGAAAGCCTGTGCTTACGATCATCAGCATGTTCATACTTACAGTCCATTAAGTAAATTATTGAAATTCAATGTAGGCGAACAATTGTATATCATGATGCGGCATACTAAGCGGCATATCAATCAGGCAAAAAAAGTAAAAGAACAATTACCGAAAACAGTAGCATAATGGAAGATAATATCAGAAACTCAGATCGTGCACCATTACCCGTTGGCTTATATCCACATGCTCGAAAAGTGGGTGGTTTGCTATTTCTTTCAGGAGTTGGTCCCAGAAAAAAGGATAGTAAAAATATTCCAGGTGTGGAGCTGAATGATAAAGGAGAGATAGTTTCTTATGATATTGAAACTCAATGCAAATCAGTTTTTGAGAATGTTCGTATGATTTTAGAAGATTGTGGTAGCAGTTGGGATAAGTTAGTGGATGTGCAAGTCTTCCTTACTAATATGAAAGATGATTTTTCTACTTTTAATAAGGTGTATGCCGATTATTTCAAGGATATTCAGCCTTGCAGAACTACAGTGGAGATAAATGCCTTGCCAACACCCATAGCCATTGAATTAAAATGTGTGGCTGAGGTTTCTTCTTAAAATTTAAACTTTTATAGCTTTCAGCAGTTCAATTAAGTGTATCGACATTGAAAAAAACTAATGAAATACACTCTAATTTTATTCTTATCATTTCTTATTTTAAATCCAGTTTTTGCTCAAAATGCAATTGTAGAAGGAATAATTTCTGATCCTGATTCAGGTAAAGTAATTCCTTTTGCTCAAGTCGCATTTTATCAAAGTGATAGCCAATCGCCTGTTACAGGAGCTACTACTGATGAAAGCGGAAGTTTTAATATTTCAATTGAGCCTGGTGATTATAGAATGATAGTTTCATTTGTTGGGTACCAAGATTTTGAACAAAAAATTACCGTTCACGAAGGTGGTGTGAATTTGGGTGATATAGAACTTTCAGTTGAAGAGGAAATTATGGACGAAGTAGTAGTGGAAGGAAACGAAGTAAGACGACCTGTAATGACTACTATGGAAGGAATGGAAATTAAACCTGATGAAACAATAGCAAATGTAGGAGGTACGCTTTTAGATATTTTAAGAAATACGCCTTCCGTAAATGTATCAGATGACGGAAGTGTATCTTTAAGAGGTAGTGGAAGTACAAATGTGTTAATTGATGGAAGAAACTCAGCTTTAGCTACTGATTTAGAGCAAATTCCAGCAAGTGCAATTGAAACGGTAGAAATTATAAATAATCCCAATGCAAAATATGATGCATCTGCAGATGGTGGGGTAATTAATATCAAATTGAAAAGAGGTGAAGAGTTAGGGACTAATGCGCGAGCTGAATTGACAATGGGAACTCGAATGCGTACAAATGCCAGTGTGAATTTATCTCAAAGAACTGCTAGATATGCCATTTATGGAGGATACAGCTATAGAAAGTGGCCTAGAGTAGGAAGTAGGGAAACAGAAAGAAGAAGTACATTTAACGGAGAAAACGAATTATTTCGTCAAGAGCAAGAAGGTAGAAATGAAGACTCAGAACATACAGTTAACTATGGCGGAGATTATTTCTGGGGACAGAATAAATTAAGTATTGAAGGAGTATTTAATACTGAAGATGAAAGTGATTATGAGTCGAGCAAGGCTTTTATTCAAAATCTAGATAATGATGAATTTTCGACTAGATACGTGAGAAACAATAATGAAACAGAGCAGAATTACACTTATGATAATGCTTTAATATATGAAAGAGATTTTGATGATAAGGATAAATTTTTTAGAGCATTAGCTAGCGTTTCCATCAGAGATCAAGTTGAGAATCAAAAAATCGATATTTATAATAATACATTAGAAGATGAAGGAAGAGATCCTAATAGAATTGAGGGAAGTACAACGGATGAGTTTAGAAATACTTCTGTCATCCAATTAGATTATGCAACACCTGTTTTAGGTGGATTGATAGAAACTGGTTATAAGTCTATTTTTAGAAAATTTGATAACGATTATAAATATGGATTAGGGAATCCGCAATCAGAAAATTTTCAATCATACGACAGTATTAGTAATCGCTTTATTTATCAAGATCAGATACATGCCCTTTATGCTATATATTCTGACAGTATACCAAATTTCAATTATGCTGTTGGTTTAAGAGCCGAGCAAACATTACTGGAAAATGAATTGTTGAATGTGGAAAATTCATTAGTCGCAGTAGAAGACTTAAATAACAATCAACGTTATCTTGATTTCTTTCCAAGTGTGCAGTTAGCATATCACCTGAATGATCATCATATTTTAAAATCAACTTACTCCAGAAGGATAGATAGACCGAATGGATGGAGTTTAAATCCATTTCCAGATTTTGCAGATTCATTGAATGTGAGGGTAGGAGCGCCTAATCTTCAACCTGAATATATAAATTCTTTTGAATTGGGTCATATGTATCAAAAGGGAGGATTTACCTTGACTACTAATGCTTTTTATAGAAGAATCAATGGGCAGGTAGATTGGATTGTGAGGGTTGAAGATGGTATTTCCTATAGAGGCCCACAAAATTTAAATACTGCAGATTTATATGGAGTTGAATTTATAAATACTACTGAATTAGCAGACTGGTGGAATTTGAATGCCAGTTACTCAATATTTGAATCAAGAATTGATGGTACTAATTTAGATGAAAGCTTTACAAATAGAGGTTTATCTTGGTATGCTAAAGTTACCACAGATATCAGTTTGCCATTAGGTATAAACCTTCAATTTACTGGAAATTATTTTGCTCCTGAAATTGAGGCTCAAGGTAGAGATTTAGCTCGATATTATGTGGATGGAAGCTTGCAAAGATATTTCCTTAATAAGCAATTAAGCATAAGTGCTAGTTTCAGAGATTTATTTGATACTCGAAATTTCAGAGGAGAAAATTTTGGTCCTGAATTTGAGCAAACATTTACACGAAAAAGAGAAACTCAAATTATATTATTAACAGCTTCTTATAATTTAAAGGCTGATTAAGACTAAAAAAAAAGCCTTTTTGTAGTAATACAAAAAGGCTTTCTATTATTTGAATTAATAATTTTTAATCTTTTAATTTTCCCCAAACATCTCCCAAATATTTCTCAAATGGAACGTGCTCTAAATCGTAAGCTTCAGCAACAGCATCATAAACCACATCTCCTTTGATAACATTTAATCCTAAAGCTAATTCTCTATTTTCCTGACAAGCTTTTACCCATCCTTTGTTTGCTAATTGAATAGCATAAGGAAGTGTAGCATTTGTTAGTGCCAATGTAGAAGTATAAGGAACTGCTCCTGGCATGTTAGCTACACAGTAGTGTACTACATCATCAATAATATAAGTAGGATCTTCGTGAGTCGTAGGCTTACATGTTTCAATACATCCACCTTGATCCACAGCAACATCAACAAGTACCGTTCCTGGTCTCATTTCTTTTAACATATCACGAGTGATTAAGTGTGGTGCTTTTCCACCTGGAATTAAAACTGCTCCAATAATTAAATCAACTCTATGTAACATCTCGCGAATGTTGTATTCATTAGACATAAAAGTGTTAACATTTGCAGGCATTACATCATCCAAATAACGTAAACGTTGTAGGTTTACATCCATGATGGTAACATCAGCGCCCATACCGGCAGCCATTTTAGCAGCATTTGTTCCAACAACACCACCGCCCATAATCATAACTTTAGCAGGGCGAACACCAGGTACACCACCTAATAAAATTCCTCTTCCTTTTAATGGTTTTTCTAAGTATTTCGCACCTTCCTGAATAGACATTCTTCCCGCTACCTCAGACATTGGTACCAAAAGGGGTAAGCTTTTATCTGTTTTCTCCACAGTTTCATAAGCCAAACAGATTGACTTATTTTTGATCATTGCCTTGGTTAAACCTTCATAAGCGGCAAAGTGGAAGTAAGTAAATACCAATTGATCTTCTTTGATCAATTCATATTCCTCTTCTATAGGCTCTTTTACCTTCATAATCATCTCAGCTTTCGCATAAGTGCTTTGAATGTCAGGTAAAATTTGAGCACCTGATTCTACATAATCTTCATCCAAAAAACCACTTCCTTCTCCGGCAGTAGCCTGTACAAATACTTGGTGGCCTCTTTTGACCAACTCTTGTGTACCGGCCGGTGTCAAGGCGACACGGTTTTCGTTGTTTTTGATTTCTTTTGGTACCCCAATGATCATAACAAAATAATTTTAATGTTTCCTAATGGGGGCAAATATAAAGCAAACAATAGAAATTACAGACTTTGTGTATACTTTTTTAAGACACTTTATTTATTAATTTCAAAATCAGATTAATATTTTATTTTGAATCTTTATAGTTCGTTAATGTTTGGTGAAATATTATTTTGACAGAATGATAAAAGCCAAAAATATAAACTGACTTGTGCTTTCCAAACGCTTGTTAGGCTTAACTGTCAAATTAGGATTTGAAAGCCTCATCATTTTGGTTATTTTTGTTGAACTTACTTAAAAAGTGAGCTTGTATTTTCTCAATAAAACACAAAGCTGATGACAACCACCAAAAGCAATAAGAATAAAAAATCCTCTTTTTCTAAGGAGGAGGTCTTAAACGATTTTCGTTTAGGATGGGAGAGTAGGCATGCCAGTTTGATGGGGCGTAAAGAAGTTTTCATGGGTAAAGCTAAATTCGGGATTTTCGGTGACGGAAAAGAATTAGCACAATTAGCTATGGCTAAATCTTTCCAAAATGGAGATTTTAGGTCTGGTTATTACCGTGACCAAACTTTCATGTTTGCCATTGGTGAGTTAGGCATACAAGAATATTTTGCTCAGCTTTATGCTCATACAGACGTTAATGCCGATCCTGCTTCTGCTGGTCGATTAATGAATGGACACTTCGCCACTAGAATGTTGGATGAAGCAGGGAAATACACAAAATTGACAGAAAGCAAAAATAGCTCTTCTGATGTTTCACCAACGGCAGCACAAATGCCCAGATTGGTAGGATTAGCTTTTGCTTCAAAATTATTCAGAAATAATAAAGAATTAAATAAAAAGGAATTCGAACAGTATTCCATTAATGGAAATGAAGTGGCTTTCGGAACCATAGGAAATGCTTCCACTTCGGAAGGGATGTTCTATGAATCGATAAATGCTGCTGGGGTTTTACAAATTCCTATGTTGGTCTCTGTTTGGGATGATCATTATGGAATAAGTGTCCCGCAGGAATTCCATACCACTAAAAGTAGTATCTCTGAGGCTTTGGCCGGTTTCCAAAGAACAAAAGATAAAAAGGGATATGAAATCTTAACAGTTAAAGGTTGGGATTATGAAGCTTTGGTAGAGACCTATCAAAAGGCTGCAAAAATTTCCCGCGAAGAACATGTTCCATCTTTGGTGCATGTTTATGATATGACACAGCCGCAAGGTCACTCTACCTCAGGTTCTCATGAACGTTATAAGTCAAAAGAAAGATTGGAATGGGAAGCAGAATATGATTGCTTAAACCAATTCAGGAAATATATTCTTGACAATAAAATTGCTTCTGTAAAGGAATTAGATGAGATAGAGAATGAAGCTAAAAAGACAGCAAAGGATGCTAAAGATGCAGCTTGGAAAGCCTTTATAGGTGAAATTAAAGAGCAGCAGAAAGAAGCTTTAGGATTGTTGAAAGCTTTGGCAGAGGAATCTGACCAAAATGAGATTTCCGAAATTGCACAGGAGTTGAAATCAGCAATGAATCCATTAAGATTGGATAATATCAAAGCCGTTAAAAAGGCGTTACGATTGGTTATCAATCACCAAGGTGAAGCTAAGCAAAAGCTTATTAATTGGTTGAAAGCTGTAAATGAAGAAGGGCATGATCGCTATAGTTCTCATTTATATAGCGAATCAGATGAATCTGCTTTAAAGGTTGAGGTAATAAATCCAGAGTATTCTAATGATCCTAAAAAAGTAGATGGTAGAGAAGTATTGCAAGCTTGTTTTGATGCAGCACTAGCTCGTGATCAAAGGGTATTTGCTTTTGGTGAGGATGTTGGTAAAATTGGTGATGTAAACCAAGCCTTCGCAGGGTTGCAGGAAAAGTATGGTGATTTGCGGGTGATGGATACTGGTATTCGCGAATGTACCATCTTAGGTCAAGGAATAGGAACAGCCTTGAGAGGTTTAAGACCAATAGCCGAAATTCAATATTTAGATTATTTATTGTATGCCATTCAAATTATGTCAGATGATTTGGCATCTCTTCAATACAGAACTAAAGGTGGGCAGAAAGCGCCATTAATTATACGGACGAGAGGTCACCGTTTAGAAGGTGTTTGGCATTCAGGATCTCCTATGGGCATGATTTTAAATGCTATCAGAGGGATTTATGTATTGGTTCCAAGAAATATGACTCAGGCAGCAGGATTTTACAACACTATGTTGCAGTCCGATGATACGGCACTAATTATTGAATGCTTGAATGGCTATAGATTAAAAGAATCTTTACCAGAAAATGTTGGTGAGTTCACTGTTCCTTTAGGTCAGCCAGAAGTAATCAGAGAAGGAAGTGATGTAACTATTGTAACATATGGTTCTATGTGCAGAGTGGTAATGGATGCAGCTAATCAGTTAGCAGATCAGGGGATTTCTTGTGAAGTGATAGATGTACAGACTTTATTGCCATTTGATATTGATCACAGCATAGTAGAATCGGTTAAGAAAACAAATCGAGTAGTTTTTGCAGACGAAGATGTTCCAGGTGGCGCTACAGGTTTTATGATGCAAAAAGTATTGGAAGAGCAGAAAGCTTATAAATACTTGGATGCTCAACCAATTACGATTACTTCAAACGAGCACAGACCTGCTTACGCATCAGATGGAGATTATTTCAGTAAGCCACAAATAGAGGATGTTTTTGAAAGAATTTATGCCATGATGCATGAATTTGATCCGGAGCAGTTTCCTGCTTTGTATTGATATAAATAAGATAGAATCAACTTTTCCAAAATATTGAACTTTGGAAAAGTTGATTGTTTTTAAAATACCCCTTCTGCAATTCTATAAATTGGATCAGATTTCCCCATAGAATAATAATGTAGACATGGTGCACCAAATTCAATCAGTTCTTTTGACTGTTGAATGCACCATTCAATCCCAACTTCTTTTGCAGCTGCATTATCTTTGCATTTTTCAAGTTCATCCACCAAATCATCTGGCAAGTCCAAGTAAAAGGTTCTTGGCAAGGCAGACATTTGTTTTAACGAGGTAATTGGTTTTAATCCGGGTATGATAGGTACATTAATTCCTTCCGCTCTACAAAGCTTTACAAAATCGAAATATTTTTGGTTATCGAAAAACATCTGGGTCACCACATATTCTGCACCCTTTTCTACCTTCTGCTTCAAAATTTTCAGATCGGATTTCATACTCGGAGCTTCGAAATGCTTTTCAGGATATCCAGCAACACCTATGCAAAAATCAGTGGGTGTAGCAGACTGTAGCTCTTCGTCTATGTATTTTCCCTGGTTCATGTCCACTACCTGCTCCATCAATTCAATGGCATAAGCATGGCCATTAGGATCGGGAACAAATTTATTTTCCGATTTTATAGGATCACCTCGCAAAACTAAAACAGAATCAATTCCTAAGAAGTCAAGATCTATTAAAGCATTTTCTGTTTCTTCTTTACTAAATCCGCCACAAATAATGTGAGGGACTGTGTCAATGTCAAATCTATTTTTTATGGCTGCGCAAATTCCAACGGTACCTGGTCGCTTTCGAGTTGTGCGCTTTTCCAATAAGCCATTGCCTTTATCTCTATAAATATATTCCTCCCTGTGATAAGTAACATCGATAAAAGGAGGCTTGAATTCCATTAGTGGCTCAATATTTTCGAATAAAGCTTTTATATTTTGTCCTTTCAATGGAGGTAAAATCTCAAATGAGAAAACTGTTTTTTTTGCGTTATTTATGTGTTCAGTTACTTTCATGATTCAAGTTTTCAGGTTGTCGAGTTGGCAGGTTGTCAAGTTGCCATGCATTTCTAATATTGATTTTTAATTCGATTTAGATCTTAAATATTTAATTAGTGCTAAAAGTTGATAATGAAGTTTCTCGTTTTGTTGAATAAGATTATCAAGTTTAGATTCTGGGATATATTCCAAATCAGATCCTAAATAAAGCATACTTTTTACCTCTAAATTTGATGCAGTTGCTATATCTAAAAATCTTCGAAAATCTTTATTACTATATCTTCCAAAACCCTCAGCTATATTATTCATAATAGATATTGAAGCTCTTCTGATTTGGTCTTTGAATGCATAATCCTTATTTAATCCTTCATTTGTAGTTATATGATAAATCACTTTTGTAAACTCTCTGGCATCTTTCCAAACTTCTAAATCTTCGAATCTTTTTATTGTCGCCATTTCAAATTATTATTTTTTAATTCAAGTTTTTTTTAATTGAAACTAAATCAGATTAACTGAGAACTTGACAACTTGTAAACCTGCCAACTTGCCAACCTAATTTAGTAATTCAAATTAGGCTTCAACCATCTCTCTATTTCTTTGAAATCCTGCTTTTTGCGTTTGGCAATATCTTCCACCTGATCTTTCCCGATTTTGCCAAGTCCGAAATAGCGACTTTCAGGATGTCCGAAATAGAAACCGCTTACTGAGGCGGTTGGTAACATGGCTAAGTTTTCGGTCAGTGTTATTCCCGTTTTCTTTTCTACATCCAGTAGTTCAAATAAGGTGATTTTTTCTGTATGGTCAGGGCATCCTGGATAACCAGGAGCTGGTCTGATGCCTTTATATTGTTCCTTAATTAATCCTTCATTGTCTATTGTTTCATTTTCTGCATAGCCCCAATATTCAATCCTTACTTTTTTGTGTAATAACTCAGCAAAAGCTTCCGCTAAACGGTCTGCCAATGCTTTTGCCATGATGCTATTATAGTCATCATGATCGGCTTCATATTTTGATGTTAACTTATCAAGTCCAATTCCTGTGGTAACTGCAAAGCAACCCATATAATCAGTATAATTTGCTTCTGAAGGAGCCAAGAAGTCAGAAAAAGCATAATTAGGATTTTTCTCGCCCTTTTTATTTTGCTGACGAAGCGTATGGAACTCAGTCAACTTTTGGGTTTTATTTGCATCAGAAAACACTTCTATGCTGTCATGGTTTTTAGTATGCGCAGGAAAAAGTCCGAAAATGGCATTTGCGCACAGTAATTTATTATCAATGATTTCTTGCAACATTTGCTGTGCATCAGCAAAGAGTTTTCTAGCCTCAACACCTTTTTCAGCATCATCTAAAATTTTAGGATAGCGTCCTTTCATTTCCCATGTTTGGAAAAATGGAGTCCAGTCAATGTATTCAGCTATTTCCTTAAGGTCATAATCCTTTAAAACTTCACTACCAATTTTCTTTGGAGCATGCGGTTGATAGCTATCCCAATCAACTTGATATTTATTGGCACGGGCTTCATCTATGCTTACATAATTCTTGCTTTCACCTCTTCTGCTGTGTCCAGCTTTTGCCTCTGCATATTCCCTTTCTATTTCTTTATAAAACTCTTCTTTATCCTTCCCCAATAGTTTACCAGCAACTGTTACAGATCGAGAAGCATCATTCACATGAATGACAGGCCCAGTATAATTTGGCTTAATTTTTACTGCTGTATGAATTCGAGAAGTAGTAGCTCCACCAATCATAACAGGAGTTTTTAAGCCTCTTTTTTCCATTTCCTCTACTACATAAATCATTTCATCCAGAGAAGGCGTAATCAATCCACTCAGACCAATGATATCTACTTGGTGCTTTTCGGCTTCTTCCAGTATTTTCTGCAAAGGAACCATCACGCCTAAGTCGATTATTTCATAATTGTTGCAGGCTAAAACCACGCTCACTATATTTTTTCCGATGTCGTGAACATCGCCTTTTACAGTAGCCATTAGAATTTTTCCATTGCCAGCCCCCCCCGCCCCCAAAGGGGGAGCTTTGGTCAGTGCTTTTAAAATTTTCTCTAGGACAACATCTAACTGAGATATTACTTCAGCGTTGGTGAAGCGAATTACTTTGAATCCTTGTTCTTCTAACCATTTTGTTCTTTCTTCATCATTGGCTTTGTTTTCAGGTAATTGATGGATAAGTCCATCTACTTCAATTATTAGATTTTCTTTTAAGCAAATGAAATCAGCGATATAGCCACCAACGATATGTTGTCTTCTAAATTTATATCCTTCAAGTTGTTTTCCTTTTAATGCATCCCACAGGATTTCTTCAGCTTGAGTAGGATGATCATGCCTCATTTCTTTAGCAAAATCCTTCATCAAACCATATAGAATCGGGTCTGCAGTCTGCCAGTGCTGGGCTTGTTCCCCCTTTGGGGGGTAGGGGGCTTTCGGGGCTTGGGCTTTTTTCTCTGCTTCAATATAGGGGAGGAGGATAGCCACCGCCTTTTTCATCACCCTAGCACTTTTTACCACCTGTGGCAAAAACATTTTACCAGCACCGAATAAATCTCCTACTATATTCATTCCATCCATCAATGGACCTTCAATGACATCCAGCGGACGTTCAGCTTGAAGCCTGGATTCTTCAGTGTCTTCTTCTATATGTTCTGTAATTCCTTTAATTAAAGCATGTTCTAATCGCTTATTGACCGGTTGATTTCTCCATTCTTGCGTGGCTTTTTCAGCTTTTTCTCCAGGTTTTAAGTTTTCAGCATAAGACATTAATCGTTCGGTGGCATCCGGTCTGCGGTTGAAGAGCAAGTCTTCTACATAATCGAGTAATTCTTTATCAATCTCATCATAGACTTCTAACATCCCAGGATTGACTATTCCCATGTCTAGTCCGGCTTTGATGGCATGATAAAGGAAAGCAGAATGCATAGCTTCTCGGACTACATTATTTCCTCTGAAGGAAAAAGAGATGTTACTAACTCCGCCACTTGTTTTAGCATAGGGTAGATTTTCTTTTATCCATTTTATGGAATTGATATAGTCCACCGCATAATTATCATGCTCCTCCATCCCTGTTCCAATGGTCAAGATATTAGGATCGAATATGATATCCTCTGCTGGGAATTTTGCCTCATTGACCAATAAATCATAACATTTTTTACAGACTTCTATTTTTCTTTCAAAAGTATCAGCCTGACCTTTTTCGTCAAAAGCCATCACCACTACGGCTGCTCCATAGCTTTTTATTTTCTTAGCGGATGCAAGGAACGCTTCTTCTCCTTCTTTTAAGCTGATAGAATTGACAATACCTTTGCCTTGCAAGCATTTTAATCCAGCTTCAATTACCTCCCATTTGGACGAATCAATCATAAAAGGAAGTCGCGCAATATCAGGCTCTGAGGAAATTAGATTGACGAAATTAGGCAGTACGTTTACAGCATCCAACATACCATCATCCATATTGATATCGATAATTTGAGCACCGCCTTCAACTTGGTCAATGGCAATATCAACTGCCTCTTCAAATTTCTCTTCTCTTATTAAGCGAGCAAATTTCTTTGAGCCGGATACATTGGTTCTTTCCCCAATATTTACAAAATTGATTTCAGGAGTAACCGATAAAGGTTCTAAACCGCTCAATCGCATAATTTTCTTTTGAGAGGATATTTGATGTGGTTTAGATTTTGCAGCGTAATCTGCAATGGCTTTGATGTGTTCGGGTTGAGTACCGCAACAACCTCCAATGATATTGACCAATCCTTCATCAAAATAGCTTTTGATAATGCCGCTCATTTCTGAAGGGCTTTCATCATATTCCCCAAATTCATTGGGCAATCCCGCATTCGGGTGGCAGGAAATGGCTACATCTGAAATCCTAGCTAATTGCTGTAAATAGGTTTTGAGCTGGTCAGCCCCTAAAGCACAATTGAATCCCACACTTAGCAAAGGAAAATGACGGATACTATTCCAAAATGCTTCAACGGTTTGACCGGATAGTGTTCTGCCGCTGGCATCTGTAATAGTACCAGAAACCATCACCGGAATATTGATTCCTTTTTCTTCTTTCAATTCCTGTATAGCCATTAAAGCGGCTTTGCAGTTCAGTGTATCAAAAACAGTTTCAACTAGAAATATATCTACTCCACCAGCAGCTAAAGCCTCTGCTTGTTCTTTATAAGCTATTTTTAATTCATCAAAGGAAGTAGCTCTAAATCCTGGTCTGTTTACATCAGGAGACAGGGAAGCAGTTCTATTGGTAGGGCCTATAGAACCTGCAACAAATCTAGGCTTATCCGAATATTCCTCTGTTACCTCACGCGCAATTCTGGCAGATTGTTCATTGAGTTCCCAAACCAAATCTTGCATATCATAATCCGCCATGGCAATGGTAGTGCCACTGAAGGTATTGGTTTCAATGATATCCGCTCCAGCATCGAGATATGCCCTATGGATATCTTTTATAATTTGAGGTTGGGTTAAGGATAATAAGTCATTATTACCTTTTAAATCGGAAGGATAATCGGCAAAACGTTCTCCACGGTAGTCAGTTTCCGAGAGTTTATAGTTTTGAATCATAGTGCCCATTGCACCATCGAGTACTAAAATTTTATCTTGAAGAATTGATTTAGAAAATCGGCTCATTCTGAATATTTATGATTTTGCATCCAGAAAGTGCCATGAGAAAGGCTGCTTCTTATCTTTTCCTGACCATTAAAAGTTGTCAAGATGGGAGTTAGCACCGTTTCCTTTTGCAATTGCATTGGAAGGGTTGCTAAGACTTCAAAGGGCCCATTCCCTCAGTCTTTCTGGATAAGTGTTTCAAAGTAAAGCATAAAAACCGAAACGTTAAAATTAAAGTTCAAAAATTTATTTTTCGGTTTTAAATAATTCATCTGCCTTGAAGGCAAAATGATAACCATCTTGATTAAAAATAAAGACTAAAAATTCTTATAAATTTTAAAGAGCAAAATGTATAGTCAAATCATCGCTTCTTACCATTGTTTAAGTGAAAAAATGGATTAAAATTAGAAATTTAGTAGGTTTTTGGTTTTAAACCTTTACTAGTTTTTAATTACTTATAAAATGTATGTTTCAACATTTAATTACTTCCGTAATTACATTCGAATTACTTTTGATTAGACTGTTAAGCGATCTAGTTTTGCGATTTAATCAACTAAAAATTTTTATAAATGAGAAAACTCTATCTATTATTAATTTTAATTTCTTATAGCTTTTTAAGCTATAGTCAAAGTGAATGTTCAACTGCAGTTACCGCTACAGTAGGAACGAATACCCAAGCAGCTGCACCAGATGATAATTACTACTGGTATGAATTTACTATGCCTGAAAGTGGTGGTAAATTGACAATCGATTTACCTAATTCCAATGTTGTAGGATTATATTCTGGTTGTGATGGATATACTGAATACTTAACCTCATCCTATGGAAAGGTTATTTATTATGATGCAGAACCTAGCCAAATTATAAAAATTAGAATAAATGCAGGTAATGCAGAACCTTTTGATTGGACTTTAGATGTTTCTGAATTTCAAACAGGAGATATATGTGATTTAGCAGTTGAAGCTAATGAAGGGACGAATACTATGCCTGCAGAAGAAGGTAAGTATTACTGGTATACCTTTACTATGCCTGATTTAGATGATACACGTATTTATTTTGACTGGCCTTTTATGGTTGATGCAACTATATTTAAAGGAACTTGTGACAATTTAACAGATGAAAGTAATGTTACAGGTGGTTCAGGATTTTATACTACAGGCTATCAAGCAAATGAAGAACTTTTTATTAGACTAAACCTTAGTGGGGAAACTAATTTCGAATGGACTATAGAAGTAGAAGTTCCTGAAGTAGGTCAAGATTGTAGTATTGCTAATACAGCTGCATTAGGTACAAATTCACTTCCTGCTACTGAGATGCAAGACTATTGGTATAAGTATACAACTCCTGCTGATGTTGCAGGAAAGAAGTTACAAGCCAACTCGAGGACTGGTGTGGAAATGTCCGTTTATATAAGTAATTGCTATAATAGTAGCGTGTTACAGACAAGAGATAGTGCTGTTTTTGCATTAGAGCCAGAGCCTGAAACAGATTATTATTTTAGATTTAATAATTTAACCGGTGGAGACTTTGATTGGTCCTTGTTATTAACTGACCCTGTAGCGGGTGATATTTGTGCTGATCCTATAGTAGTAGAAGAAGGACAGTATCAAGCTGACTTTACTCCTCAGTGGTATAGTTTTACTGCTAATGAAGCAGGCACCTATGAAATATCATCTACTGTTGAGTCAAGTGACAAAGACACTATCCTTAAAATTTACGATAGTTGTGGAGGAGCAATTCGAGCAGAAAATGATGATGCCTCAAATTCTACTTATCAATCTGAAATTAGTTTAGAATTACAAGCTGAGGAAACAGTTTTAATTCTTTGGGAATCTGGACAATTTGAAACTGAAGATGGGTTTACTTGGAATGTTTACAATGCTGCAAGGCAACAAATCACATTCAGTAGTTTACCTGAAAAAACTTTTGGTGATGAAACTTTTGAATTAGAAGCGTCTTCATCTGCAGGTTTAGAAATAAGTTATACTTCAAGTAATTTGGAAGTGGCTACAATTGATGGAAATCTTGTTACCATTATTGGTGCAGGTGAATCTATTATTACGGCATCTCAGTCGGGTAATGCTGAATTCGAAGCGGCTATACCTGTTGAACAAACTTTAACTGTATATAAAGCTGATCAAGAAGTCACTATTTCAGAAATCTCGGATAAGTTTAGTAATGATGATCCTTTTGAAGTAGAAGCATCTACTACTAGTGGTTTAGACTTAACTTATGAAGTAAGTGGACCAGCAACTATTGAAGGTACTACTCTAACTTTAAATGGAACTCTTGGGACAGTAGAAGTGATAGTGAGCCAAGCAGGAAATAGTAATTACAACTCGGCATCTGCTACTATTAGTTTTGAAGTACTAGAAGATCCTTGTTTGGATTTCAATGCTTCTGCTTCTGTGACAAATGTTAGTTGTTCAGGATCTAAGGACGGAACAATTACTATTGAAACTACAGAAGGAACGGCACCTTTTAGCTACAGTTTAGCTGGAGCAGAAGCTGTTGAAACCAATATATTTACAGAATTGGCAGCAGGTGAGTACACTGTGGAAGTTACAGATATAAATGGATGTACAGCCAGTACCACCATTACTATTGACAGTCCAGATGCGCTAGAAATAGAGGCAGAAGTTGTGAATAGTAATAGCATTACTGGAAACGGAAGCATCAGTCTTACCGTGACTGGAGGAACTGGCGATTATAGCTATAGCTGGAATACAGATGCTTCCACATCATCTATTAATGAATTGGAAATAGGTGAGTATACAGTAATAGTTACGGATGAAAACGGATGTAGCCTAGAAGAAAGTTATACTGTTGGAGGTGTGACTTCAAACGATAAATCATTATCGAATGCTACGCTTATTTATCCTAATCCAGCAAAAGATATCTTGCAAATGGAGCATAATCAAAGTTCAAAAGAATTGAGTATTTATGATGCAAGAGGTAAATTATTGAAGCAAGTTTCTACAGAAGGAACTCAAACAGAAATAAATGTAAGTGAATTGCCTTCAGGTCTATATTTTATCCGAGCGGATAGAGATTCACAATTACATAGATTTGTAAAACAATAAAATTTTATAAAGGCAGTAATTAGTATGAAAACTAGTTATTGCCTTTATAGAAATATAATTCAAACTAAAACATAAATTAATATTTAAGATGAAGAATATAATTAAATGCGTTGTTTTGATTCCATTGGTGATGGTATTGATAAATTCATGTACTCCGAAAGATCCACCACCGAATGAAAAGATGCAAAATGAAATTATTGAAAGTTTACAAGGTAAATGGACAGCTACCGAAGTGAGGAAAGATCAAACAGTCATTTCAGATTTTTCAAATTTCAGTTTGACCATTTCGGATAAAAGCTATACAACTGATAATGGATCGCCAGTATGGCCAAGTAGCGGTACTTATGATTTTGAGAGTGCTGAAACGGAAGACGAGTTTGTTCGCCAGGATGGAAGGTTGTTTACCGCCTCAGTTAATAATTCTAGCTTGAAAATTACAATAGTTTACCAAGAAGAAACCGCCAGAGGTGAATATGGAACATATGAGTTTGTTTTGAGTCAATAAAATATAGGAGTAGCTAGCAATAGTCCAGCTTTAATAAGAACATTACATTAACCGTAAGTAGTATTGATTATTTCATGAGCCTCTGTAGTGATACAGAGGTTTTTTTTATTGGCCAAAAGAATTTAATTTGAGTGGTCAAAATCATCAAACGGTAAGTGGATTCAATCAATTTCAAAAGCATTCAATACGAAGAGCCTACAAAGGCTTTAAGTCCTTATGTAAAATTCTATTTGAGTTTATCTTTTGAAGCACCGGATTCTCCACTTTGGATTCCAGCCGATAGAAGGAATCAAATTTTGATTTTAAAACGAGGTAAAGTGAAATTGAATACGGAAATTTCAACTTACGAACAGGCAAAAATTAGCGTTAGGCATTGTTTTGATACTCCTCTAGAAGTCAGGTTTTCATCAGGAATGGTGGAAGTGATAGCGATTGAATTCACTCCTGTTGGATTACATTATTTGTTTGATTTTGACATGAAAAAAAATCTCAATCAGATAGTTAGGTACAAATCTTCTAATCATGATATTCACTTTGATGAGGTGAATCGTACAAATTTTAAATCCGCCTTAGATCGCGCCTTACTGATGCAATTAAGCAATAGTAAAAAGAAATATAGTACAGAAATATTAGCAGCCATACAGTTGGCCGAAAAAAGCAAAGGGAAATATGAAATTGCTGTAGTGCCCCAATCAGTTGGAATGCATCCTAAAACATTTTACAGATTTTTCAAAAAGTATACTGGACTTACTCCAAAAAGATATTTCAGTATAACCCAATTCGAATCAGCCATATTGGAAATTATCAAAAACCAAAGTGTTGATAGAATGGATTTGGTGACGAAATCGGGCTATTATGATCAATCACATTTAATAAAAGCAATTCAAAAATTTAGTGGAAGTACGCCAGATCAAATAAATAATCTGGACAGTAATTGGATACAATTTCTATTACAAAATAATTTATATCATTAATTGTCTATTTTTTACAATCAATTAGAAAAATTCTCTTGTATTTTAGAGCTTTCACTATAGTTAAATGAAAGCAATCAAAATCCTTTTTTTTCTTCTATTATCTTATTCTAGCATTTCTGCCCAAGGAAGTACTAAGGATAAAAATGAGCTGCTGTTGCTTAAACACTACGAAAACGAAGATTTTAATAAGGTAGTAAAGATAGCTGATTCACTTTTGCAGCTAGAAAATTTACCCAAACGTGCTAGAATTTATCAGATTAAAGCGGATGCGCTCTATTTCTTAAATGACGTAAACGCGTCCTTAGAAAGCTATTTGTTAGCAATTGAGCACCTTGCTGAAGCAGAGATTGATACAGTCTATCTCATAGAAAACTATAGTCACGCAGGCTTCTGCTATTTATATTTAGGCCAATATGTAGAAGCTTTACCCTATTATGAGAAAGCCCTTAAAATTTCACGAAGTGCAAATGATTCTACAGAGATATCTACCCAACTGTCTCATTTAGGGAATATTCATACGCATCTTAATAATTTTGAATTAGCTGAAGAGTATTTCCAGCGTTCATATGAAATCAACTTCAAATTGCAGGATTCTGTTGCTTTAGCTTATGACTTGGTTGACCTAGGAAGTCTTTTTTTCAGAATGGGCGAATTTAAAAAAGCAGTTATTTACTATAAGAATGGCTTAAAGGTCGAAAAAACGAGGGCAGATAATCACAATACGCTCATCCTTAGGTTAGGAAAATTAGCCGATGCCTACATGGAAACAGGTGCTATCGATAGTGCCGTTTTCTTTATTGAAAAAGCGACCAGACAGGCTATCAGTATAAACGACTCTTTGTCTTTACATAAAAACTGGTTGGTCAAAGGCAAAATATTATTGAAGCAGGAACGATTTGATTCAGCTCGTGAATTAGGGTACCGTTTACAGCAATACTTTGAAAGCGAAACCATAAATCAGTATGATGTTGAGGCCTTAATGATCGTTGCAAAGGCCAATTATTTAATGGGTAATACCAATGATGCAATCCGCCATCTAACCGAAGTTATTGGTAGACTTAAAACGAAGGATCACAAAGCTGCATTAAGTGAGATTTACCAATTACGTTCGGAAATATTTGAAACCATAGGACAAAATAAAAAAGCCATTGAGGATTTAAGGTTATATCTATCCTATACTGATTCGTTGAATTTGGAAAAAAGGCAAAATACCATTTTATCTTTATCCAAAATATATGATACGCGCAGCAAAGAGCAAAAAATAGAATTATTAGAAAATAAAACAGCCCTGCAAAAAGTACAGGCAGAGAATGAAAGAAGGTTTAGGCTAATTCTAATTTTGGCAGTATCGTTCTTACTCGCCCTGGCGATATTATTTTACGTCAGATATAGAGAAAAACAAAAAAATGCCACTTTGTTAACTGATAAAAACACTGCGCTAAGAGAGCTAAATACTACAAAGGATAAATTGTTTGCCATCATCTCGCATGATTTAAGAAACCCAGTTTCTGCATTCAGAAATATGACAGAGGCGCTTGTTGAGAATCAAAGCCACTTGGATAAAGCTAAAATCAGTCATTATTTAAAGAAAATGCAAACTAATGCGGCAGAGGTGGAAACACAGCTGAACGATCTTTTGGCATGGGCTTCTAAGGAAATTGGAAAAGAAAGGCTTGAATTGCAAGATTTAGCCGTAGAGCCGATGATTGAACAAGTATTTAGATTGCTGTCCCCATTGGCAGAAAATAAATCAATCCGATTAGAGTATAAATTGGAAGATGATTTTGTTATTCATACGCACCCTGAATTATTCAAGACCGTCATCAGAAATTTAATAAATAATGCGATTAAATTTACCGAGGAGGGAGGGGAAGTCAACTTATATGCTACTCGTAAAAATGGTGCTATTATATTTACTATCCACGACAATGGGATAGGAATTGGAAAAGAGCAACAAGGCATTTTGTTTTCAGATGAGAAAATGAAAGCGAATGAAAATAGCGGAATGGGAATGGGGCTATCACTTACCAAAGATATAATGGATCGTCTGAAAGGAGAAATTTTGGTAGAGAGTAAAGAAAACGTTGGTACAACCTTTACTTTAAAATTTGTAGCATGAATGAGAGTAACACCATCAAGGTCATTATTGTGGATGATCACGAGTTAGTGCGTGATGGCCTGGAATTAGGGCTTATGGGCCAGAATGGAATAGAAGTAATTGCTACAGCAGGTGATTATCGCGGACTTGAAAAAGAAATGTCAGAAAAAATACCGGATGTCATCTTGCTTGATATAGACCTACCGCAGAAGTCAGGAATTGAAATCACTAAATCGATAAAATCAAATAGTATAGCACCTAAAATTGTAATGATTACAGGCAATGATCAAATCAATTATTTAGAAATGGCCTTGCGTGCTGGGGCGAATGGTTTTGTTTCGAAAAGCAGTCGGAAAGAAATAGTAGTGGAAGCGATTCAACAGGTGATGAGAGAGAATATTTATATTGATTATAATCTATCACAAGACGTTTACCAAAGCTTAAAAAACAAACTGGATCTACATCAAGATGAGAAGGAGCTAAGCGAAAGGGAAATTGAAATATTGAAAGGCTTTGCTAATGGACTCACCTACCAACAGATTTCCGATGAACTCCACATTTCCAAAAAAACAGTGGAATCACACAAAGCCTTGATTTCTAAAAAGTTGAATACCAAAAATAATGCAGATTTAATAAAATATGCAATCAAAAAAGGCTTCGTAAAACTAGATTGATTTAGTAGCAGATTGCAGGGTAGTATTTTCCACTAAGGGTTTTTCTCCAAAATAATCAGGAATATTCCTTATATCATTTTTCTGAGATTTATTTGAACTTTGTTTTACACAAATCAGAAAATCGATATGAAAAACTTTCTACCTATTTTATTTTGCTTATTGAGCTTGTTGGCTTTCAAAGCTCAAGGCCAAAACGAATTTATTACTACTTGGCAAACAACTGATACAGAGATAACTATTCCTACTACAGGTTCTGGTTATAACTATGATATCAGCTGGATCAACCTTGATAATTCAGGTGTGGGAGATGGATCTGCTTCCGGTATAACAGGCGATTACACCATCACAGGTTTGACAAATGATGAAACTTACGAGATAGTAATCTCTGGTACTTTTCCTCGCATTTACTTCAATGGCGGAGTGGAAAAGGATAAAATCCTCACCGTCAAACAGTGGGGTATCATTCAGTGGAGTTCGATGGAGAGAGCATTTCAAGGCTGTACAAACTTCAATATTACAGCCACTGACGCTCCAGATTTGAGTACTGTTACCAGTATGCGTAGTATGTTCCAATCATGTACAAGTCTTGATGCAGACTTAAGCAGCTGGGACGTGTCTAATGTTGAGGATTTTCTTGCTACTTTTTCCAGTACTCAGAATTACAGTCAAGATCTAACTTCTTGGGTGGTTTCCAGTGCTACTAATATGGCTTTAATGTTTTCAAATTCAAACTTCAATGGGAGCTTATTTGGTTGGGATGTCTCTGGAGTAACAAATTTTAGTTCCATGTTTTCAGCTTCTAGCTTTAATAATTCATCTATCGTCTCATGGACTACAACAAGCGCTACCAAGATGGACTATATGTTTTCTGCTAATACCACTTTTAACCAAGACATTTCGGGATGGAATACTTCACTGGTAGAGAATATGTCACATATGTTTAATAATGCCTCCAGTTTTAATCAATCTCTAAATAGTTGGAATGTAAGTAATGTTACAGACATGTCACGCATGTTTGCTTTTGCTACTAGTTTTAACGGTGATATCTCCAGTTGGAATACCACCAAGGTGACGGATTTAAGCGGAATCTTTTATGGAGCAACAAATTTTAATCAATCTATAGCTTACAATTCAGGAACGAATGCCTGGAACACTTCTAATGTTACCGATTTATCAAATACTTTCCACGATGCTACTGCCTTTAATCAGGATATCTCCGGTTGGGATGTGAGTAAAGTTACAAGCTTCAGCAGTACTTTTGAAGACGCAACGTCCTTTAATCAAGATATTTCCGGTTGGGATGTGTCAAGCGTAACCTCAATGAACTACACCTTTAATGGAGCATCTTCATTTGACCAAAATCTTGGAAGCTGGGATATTAGTAATTTGTTCGGTTCAAACGGCATGTACCGTGCATTCTACGGTTCTGCTTTAAGCACTGAGAATTATGATAATACCTTAAATGGCTGGACTGATGGATCGATAACTCCCCCAGGGTATATAAACATGTATGTATATGGTTTGACTTATTGTGATGCTAGCGGAAGAGATATTTTACAGAATACCTATAATTGGAATTTCAGTGGAGACCAACAAAGTTGTACTCCAACAGCTATATCATTAACATCTAATTCTATAGATGAGAATAATGCAATTGGAACTCAAATTGGTGAATTAGTTGCAACTGATAGCGATGCCGGTGAAAACTTCACCTTCACTTTTGTAGCGGGTGCTGGAGATACAGATAATGCAAGTTTTACAATTGATAAGGGAGCAATATCTCAAAGGAGTTTCTTAAGAGCTGGAGAAGTATTTGATTTCCAAACGCAGTCATCTTACTCTGTTAGAATTCAAGTAGAGGATAAGGATGGTAATACCTATCAACAACAATTAAGTATCACTATAAATGATGTTGCAGAAATTAATCCAGCCACAGCTTTTATTACGACTTGGGAAACCACTTCACCAAGTGAAAGTATTACCATTCCCACCAACTCAAGCGAGACTTATAATTATGCTGTAGATTGGGGAGATGGGAATATTGAGTCTGGTCTTACAGGTGATGCATCGCACACCTATGCTAATGCAGGAACTTATACTGTAAGTATTTCTGGTGATTTCCCGAGAATATACTTTAGGAAAATTCAAGATGGGGTTGAAGATAAGATTTTCACTATTCAACAGTGGGGAGATATTGAGTGGACTTCAATGCATGAAGCTTTCCAGGGATGTTCCAATTTAAATATAACTGCTTCGGATTCACCGAATTTGTCTAATGTAACAGATATGAGTAGTATGTTTGTTTTTTGCTTTAGCCTTGATGCCGATATAGGAGACTGGGATGTTTCAAATGTTGAAAATATGAACAATCTCTTTTTTAGAGCGGAATCTTTTAATGCCGATATAAGTGGTTGGGATGTTTCTAATGTGACAGATATGAGCAGTATGTTTTCTTCAGCAGAAATATTTAACCAAAATATAGGTTCATGGCAAGTGGGGAATGTTGTCGACATGAACTCAATGTTTTCTAGAGCACACAGCTTTAATCAAAATATTGAAGGATGGGATGTGAGGCAAGTTACAGATATGAGCTTCATGTTTCTCGATGCTTTTGCCTTCAATCAGCCATTGAATGCTTGGGAAGTAATGAATGTAACGGACATGAGAAGCATGTTTAAGAAAGATGACTTCTTTGCTAGTGAATCTTCGAGCTTCAATCAGCCTTTAAATAGTTGGGATGTGAGTCAAGTTAGCGATATGAATTCTATGTTTTCGGGTGCTGCAGTTTTTGATCAAAACATTGACAACTGGCAGGTTCAAAATGTAACCGATATGAGCCAGATGTTTTATAAAGCAAGCGCTTTTAATCAGGATATTAGTACTTGGGACTTTTCCAATGTTACGAATATGGATCAGATGTTTCAGTCTGCTACTTCTTTCGATCAGGCAATAGGAAGTTGGGTTATTACTAATGTTGTCAGTATGGATGATATGTTAGTAGGCAGTGGATTATCAATAGCAAATTATGATGCCACTCTTCAAGATTGGGCTTCACAAACTGTTCAGTCTGATGTAATATTTGGAGCAAATTTTTTAAACTATTGCACTGCGGAAACCGCCAGAAATACGCTGATAAACACCTACAACTGGACTATATCTGATGACGGGCTTCAATGTCCTTCACAATCTGCCCCTTTCATAACCACTTGGCAAACAGATGACACGGAAATAACTATTCCGACCACTGGAACTGGCTATAATTATGATATCACCTGGACCAACCTGACTAACCCTGGTGTGGGAGACGGTTCTGCTACAAATCAAGCAGGAAATTATACTGTCACAGGCTTATCTAATGGAGATACTTATCAGTTGGAGATTAATGGAGATTTTCCAAGGATTCTTTTTAATGAAAACAGTCAAGTCCTAAAAATTCAATCAATAGAGCAATGGGGAGATATACAATGGACATCAATGTCTCGTGCATTCAGCGGCTGTTCGAATTTGGTTTCTAATGCTACTGATAATCCGGATCTTTCGGGAGTGTCAAACTTTAGCCAAATGTTTAAGGGCTGTACCAATTTTACAGGAGATTTATCTGGCTGGAATACTGGTAATGCCACTTTCATGAGTGAAATGTTTCGAGGCTGTGCTAATTTTAATAGTGACTTATCTGGCTGGGATGTAACCAATGTAACTGATATGAGCTCACTATTTTACGGAGCAGAATCATTCAATGGGGATGTATCAAATTGGAATGTATCAAATGTGAACAACATGTATGCTATATTCTTAAATGCCAGTATTTTCAATCAAGATATCTCCAATTGGGACGTTTCCAATGTCCAAGACTTTGGTAGTGCATTTAATTTTGCTGAAAACTTTAATCAAGACTTAAGTGGATGGAACACTTCTTCAGCCACTAACATGTCCGGAATGTTTAGAAGAGCGTTTGATTTTGACCAGGATTTGTCAGCATGGGATATTCGAAACGTCACCGACTTATCTCAAGTTTTTGAAAATTCTTCAATGTCTGTAGATAATTATGATCTCACAATTCAAGGCTGGGCTACACAATCAGTGCAATCTGGTGTTACGCTAGGTGCAGATGGGTTAGCTTATTGCAATAGTGAGGATGCCAGGAATAGTTTAATTAATAGCCCTAATAATTGGACTATAATTGGGGATGTCAAAGATTGTACTGGGGTGAATTCCATACCGACTGATATTAGTTTGAGTTCTTCAACTATAGATGAAGGTAATTCAGTAGGAGATCTTGTGGGTTTATTTACTACCACCGATGCAGATGCAGGTGATACGCATTCCTACTCACTAGTAGCTGGAGCAGGTGATACTGACAATGTCAGCTTTTCTATCACCGATGACCAACTAAAAGCAGCCGAAGCATTTGATTTTGAAACCAAATCAAGCTACTCTATTAGAGTTCAAACTGATGATGGAAATGGCAGTACTTTTGATAAAGAATTTTCTATCACTATCAATGATGTGGTAGAAAAGCAAGATCAAACAATCACATTTGAAGCATTAGCAGACAAAGAATATGGAGATGCTTCCTTTAGCTTAACCGCCTCATCGGATAGCGAGTTGGCGGTAAGTTTTGAAGTAGTAGAGGGACCAGTGAGTTTGACGGGAAATGAAGTGACCATCACAGGAGTTGGAACAGCCACGATCCGCGCCACGCAAGGAGGGAATGATGGTTTTAATCCAGCAGAGCCGGTGGATCAAAGCTTTGCTATTACAAAAGCAGGCTTAACGGTCATTGCCGAAGATAAGGTGATGAGCTATGGTGAAGCCCTTCCAGCTTTGACTTATGAGATAACAGGCTTTGTTTATAACGATGATGAAAATGACTTAAGCACGCCAGTTGAGATCAACACTACAGCCGATCAAAATAGTAATGCAGGCCCTTATGCCATCAATGTTTCAGGAGCCACAGCAGCGAATTATGATGTCAGCTTTGAAGCGGGAAGCCTAACCATCGAAAAAGCAGCGCAAGAAATTACCTTTGATGCGCTGTCAGATGTGGATATCGATCAAAGCACAGAGGTGAGCCTTTCGGCAACAGCGAGTTCTGACTTGGCGGTGAGCTTTGAAGTAGTAAGCGGTCCAGCTACTTTGGATGGAACTACCTTGAGTCTAAGCGGTACGGGAACGGTAACGGTTAGGGCTAGTCAGGAAGGCAATGATAACTACCAGGCAGCAGAACCGGTGTCACAATCATTTGATGTGTTCTCTACCGCAAAAGAGAATCAAAGCATCACATTTGAGGCCCTTCCTGAAAAAACATTTGGGGATGAGTCTTTCGAACTAAGTGCCACGGCAAGCTCAGGATTGACATTGAACTATAGCAGTTCAGACGAAACAGTAGCTACAATAGAGGGAGCAATGGTGACGATAGTGGGAGCAGGAACAACGATCATTACAGCTAGCCAAGCGGGGAATGAGGAGTATAACCCAGCGCCAGCCATCAGTCAGACCTTGGTGGTCAACAAGGCAGATCAGGAGATCACGATAGAAGCTATCTCTAACAAAGTCATCGAAGCAGCAGATTTTGAGGTGGTTGCTTCCACTACAAGCGGATTAGCATTGAGCTACGTGGTATTGTCAGGCCCAGCTACCCTCAACGGAAATATCGTCACGCTAAGCGGTGAAGTAGGAACAGTAGAAATAGAAGTAAGTCAGGCGGGCAATGAGAATTACTTAGCTGCTTCTGCGACCATTAGCTTTGAAGTGGTAGATAATCCATGTGAAGGATTTGGCGCCACGGCCACTGCACTACAAAACGTAAGCTGCAATGGCGATGCAAGCGGTAGCTTTGAAGTAAATACAAGCAATGGAACAGCACCTTTTACCTACACCCTAGGAAATGAAAACCAGGATAATGGACTATTTGAGAATATGACGGCAGGTAGTTATGAAATCATAGTAACCGATACCAATGGCTGCAGTGCTACTGCTACAGTTGAAATTAGCGAAGCAGAAGCTTTACAAGTAACGGCCGAGACCACGGATAGCAATAGTATTTTCGGAAATGGTAGTATCAGCCTGACAGTAATTGGAGGAACCGGAAACTATAGCTATGATTGGAGTACTGGAGCTACCACTGCAGACCTTACAGACTTAGGTATAGGAGAATATACAGTAACTATAACAGATGAGGCAGGATGTAGCATTGAAGACAGCTATACTATAGGTGGAGTAACGGCTAATAGCGATGCTTTTGAGCTTAACATTTACCCTAATCCGGTCATCAACCAAATTACTATATCGCACGGAGAGAAGGTGAATCAGATCAGTTTGATGGATGCAAAAGGAAAGATAATCCTAGAGCAGAAAGCAATTGGAAGAGAAACCGAGCTAGAGATGACAGGACTACCAGCAGGCATATATTTCATCCGTCTGGACGATGGTAATATGAAAAGAATAATAAAGGAGTAAGAGTAGAAAGAGCGCAATAGGAATTAAAACCCTATTTGCGCTCTTAAAATTCAACCTTAAACAAATCACTCAATACATAAAATAGAAAACAAATGAAGACATTTAGATATATAACACTAATTAGCTTGATAGCACTGACTTCCATGATCGGCTGCAAAAATGAGGTAACGATCACACCCACCGAACAAGCCCAACAGGATTTAGTAGAATCACTGCAAGGAACTTGGACGGCTCAGGAGGTAAGAAAAGAAAACACGGTAATTAGTGATTTCAATGACTTTAGCTTGACCATCACGGATAAAAGCTACAGCACTGAAAACGGATCACCGGTATGGCCAAGCAGTGGCACCTTTGACTTTGAGAGCATAGAGACAGAAAATGAATTTGTGAGGCAAGATGGGCGACTGTTTACGGCAACAGTCAATAACGGCACTGTAACAATCACCATCGTCTATCAAGAAGAAACCGGTAGAGGAGAATATGGCACCTATGAGTTTGTCATGGAATAAAGAAAATAGAAGAAGCTAGCAATAGCCCACGTTTAGGTAGGCCCTAAGTGTTGTTGAAAGATAGGGTAGTGGTTTTTTCATGAGCCTCTGTAGTGATACAGAGGCTTTTTTATTTTTCTTCTTTTGAATAGAAAGATGGAATAACAGCAAACTGAAATGAGGAGAGAAAAATGCCTGACAGTTTGAGGAAAATGAAACAGCTAGTTTAGCTGCCTTGTGCGATCAGCTTTTTTTGTGACTTGAAATTTAATATACATGAAGTTTTCTGTAAATATTATGATAAAGTAGCTAATTTACGGCCTCTATCTTGCAAAGTTCATGAGGCAATTTATCATATTTTATCTTTTTGTTGGTCTTTTGCAGCCCTCAATTGCACAGGATTACGTTACTCAGTCATTTTCGGATGTTTACGATTTTGATGTACGCACAATTTATGATGTGATGCAAGCAAGTGACGAGAAACTATGGATAGGCACTGATCAAGGGGTGTTTTCCTTCAATCAACGAGAAGTTAAACGATATGCAGATAGCCGTTATCAGTCAGAATTTTCAAATCTTAAAGAAGATCCAGATGGTAGGATCTGGTTACAAAATTTTAGCGGTCAAATATTCTTCATAAAAGAGGATTCGCTTCGCTTGTTTAAAGATTTATCACCATACACCAGAGATGGCTTAATCAGTCTTGATATCAGCCGGTACCCTATCATGTTAGTAAGTTCTGAATATGGAATTTTTAAGTTTAATATTGAGGAGGAGTCGGAATACCAAGCTTTTGCCTTTGAAAATCAAAAGTTAGTGCCACAAAATTTTGATGAGCTGAAGGTCTCACCAATTGAGAATATTATAGCTACACAAGAGACACTTTATTTTATACATAGCTCTACTATTTACAGCTTTAGGCAGGGTGAAGTTATTCCCATCTCACAAACCAGAATGCCTTCTAGATCGAAAGTTAAACTACTAAAGGTGGCGGATAAAATTTTTGGGGTGCAATTACTGGGAGAAGGAGAAGTTGTACTTTATCAGATAGATGGTGATAAGGTGACCGAAAGAGTTTATAGGGGTCTGAATGGTGTAGTGACACAATCACTGCAGTACTTTGAAGAGAAACAGCAGTACTGGTTAGGTTCGCAGAAAGGTTTTTATGTGTTTGATGAAAACCTTGATCTATTAGAGCCGAAAGCCTCATTGCAGCAATTGTATGTCACCTCAATTATTCAAGATGTGGAGGGTAATTATTTACTGAGTACGCTCAATGAAGGCCTACAGATCATTTATAGTTTGGATGTTCAGGTTTATAGAAAGGATAACAGCGGATTAAGGGTTGATAATATAGTAGATATAATAGCAGGTCCGGAAGGAACCGCCTTTATTTTAGACGAACAAAATAATTTATTCCAAATGTCAGAAGGTGAGCTTTTGCCTCAATTTTTATATCAATGTGAGGAAAGGGTCTCCTCATTGTTTTTTAATTATCCTGAGGCGGTTATTCATTTATTTCCTGCGAGTACTCAATATAATTTATTGCGGAATGGGCCTGAACCAAATATCCTTACAAATATAAAATCATTAAATACTTTTGATTCAACCAATCTAATCGTCTCTCAATCTGGTAGTGCAATATTGATTAGCAGTAGAAATTCAAAATTGAGAAACAACTTAAGACCCTATTTAAGTGATTCCACTGGAAAGCATTTTGAAACTGGAATTACTCAGTATGTTATTCGTCAAAAGCGCTCCATTTCTAATTTGATTGTCAATGAAGCGGAATTTTACGTTGCTTATTCTGATGCTTTATATCATTATAAGAATGGTGATCATGTCGAGATAAAGTATAACAATCAACCTATTGTAGCTATAGATTTACTTAAAGATGGAAGTAAGATTTGGATTGCCGGTACGGATGGCTCTCTATTTCTTATTGAGAAGGAAGGGGAAATTCAGAAGATAAATAGTTTTTCTATGGCGATTAAAAATTTAGACCTTTACAAAGACAAATTGTTCATAGTAGCTAGTAAGGCTGTTTATACCTATTTACACCAAACAGCTGAGTTAGAAAAGATTGATTATACAAATGGATTAATCACGAGTGAAATTCATAAAGGATTAATCTTTAATGATAAAATTTATCTGGCCACCTACGATGGCTTATTTTATTATCCTGCAAACTTCAAAAGAAAGTATAATGAACATAAACCATCCATCAATTTAGATGAGTTTAAGGTAAATGGGGCAACGTTCTCCCAGGGAGAGATAAGTGATCTCACACACCTGCAAAATAACTTACTGTTTAATTTTTCCACCTATGCTTTGCGTAGTCAAAAGAGCTTCCAGCTAGCCTATAAATTTGAACAAGATCAGGAGTGGCAATTTACAGATGGTCTTAGCTTAAGTTTTAATGCCCTACAACCAGGCGATTATGAATTGAGTTGTAAGATTGTAAATGAAGCTGGAATAAGCAGCAATTTTGTCGAAAAGATATCTTTCAGTATAGCTTTTCCCTTTTATCAACAGGCTTGGTTTTATTTTGCAATTTCTCTATTTTCAGTACTTATAGTAGGAGGTTTTTTAAATTATCGATACAAAGTGAAGCGAACTAATGCCATACTGCATGAGCGCTTAGCCATGTCAACACTATCGTCCATAAAGGCGCAGATGAATCCGCATTTTATTTTTAATGCAATAAATGCTGTGCAAAACTCTATTCTAAAAGGGGATAAAAATGCTTCCTATCGTTATTTGAATAAGTTATCGGTAATTCTAAGGAATATATTGATTCATTCTGAAAAGGATTTTATTGATGCTGAAGAAGAACTTAAGATGATAGAGTCTTACCTGGATCTTGAAGAATTACGTTTCAATGGAGATTTGAATTATCATATTGAGGGCAAAGAGGTCTTAAGTACTATTGAAATGCCTGCTATGATTATTCAGCCATTTGTTGAAAATTCCGTTAAACATGGCTTGTTACATAAAAAAGGTTCTAAAGAGATTAAAATAAGCTTTGAGCTACAAGAATACTTGATCTGCACCATCATCGATAATGGTATAGGAAGAGATGCTTCTGAACAAATAAAGAAAGAGCAAGGCCTAAATAAGAAAGCCTTTTCAACCTCATCCATTCAAAAAAGATTTGCAATACTTCGAGAGTATTACCAGCTAGATCTTGGCTTTACTTATGAAGATCTTGCAGTTAATGATCAAGCTGTAGGAACGAAGGTTGTGCTTAGAATTCCATTTAAATAATTAATTTGACACATGGTAAAAACATTAATTGTTGATGATGAATTGAAAGCCAGAGAAAATTTGGCTATTCTGCTGGAAGCTTATGAGCCTACAACTTTTGATATTACATATGCAGAAAATGCAGACGAAGCTAAAAGGCTTATTACTAAAAATAAGCCTGAATTACTTTTTCTGGATATTGAAATGCCAAATAAGAATGGATTTCAACTGATCAATGAACTTGAGGTAATAGACTTTCCCATAATTTTTGTTACTGCCTATGACCACTATGCAATTAAAGCCTTTGAGGTGTCTGCTTTTGATTACCTATTGAAACCACTTGATATTGAGAGACTATACCTTAGCTTAGGACGAGTATTGAATCTTAGTGATAAAAATACAGTCTTCAAGCGCTTAAAAGCACTTCAGGAGAATGAAGCTGAAGGTAAGATAACTAAGATTGCCATTCCAGAGAGAGGCGATTATATTCTTTTAGATACCAAAGAAATTATTTGTATTGAGGCGAATAGGGCATATGTTGAGATTTACACCGAAAAAAGTAAATATATCTATGCGAAGCCGCTTAAATATTTTGAAGATGTGCTCACTGAAAACAGCCAGTTTATAAGGGTGCATAGGTCATGGATTATAAACACCAACTTCGTAGAAAAATATTCTAAGAGAGATGCTGAGATCTTAATGAAGAATCAGCTGAAAATTTCAGTAAGTAGGTCCTACAAAGAAGAATTGTTAAGATCAATTCAATAAAATCATACAATAGTACAAAAAGTTGTCATTCGGAAACTAGTTCTGTCCATTGGGAAGGTTTAGATAATTATTGAATTAATAATATACATAATTGCGGCTATTATTAATCTTAATATTTAAACCATGAAAAAATATTTACTGATTTCATTATTAGCAATTTCGTTACAATCTTTTTCTCAAACTATTTTGTATGTAGATAAAGATGCAACAGGGTTAAATGATGGTACCTCTTGGTCAAATGCTTTTACTGACTTGCAAAGTGCATTAGCATTGGATGCTTCTGGTGATCAGATCTGGATAGCTGACGGAACCTATATCCCTGGCAGTTCGAGGGCATCATCATATCAATTTGATGCTTCAAATGTCACAATATATGGTGGATTTAATGGAACAGAATCTTCACTATCTGAACGTGATTTGCAGGCAAATAAAACTATTTTGTCTGGTGATTTACTTGATAATGATCTCGGTTTGTTTGCCACTGCATCAAACACAAAATGGGATAATGCTTATCATGTGGTTACGATAAACGCTAATGACGTTAGTATTGATGGAGTAGTTATTACCAAAGGCGTAGCAACTGGTGGGACAAGTTCTCAAAAAGTTGGGGCTGGTATATATGTTTTTGATAATTCCGCAGGCTTTGTAATTAGAAATTGTGAGTTTACGCTTAACACTTCTTATTCAGGTTCTGGTATAAGAGCTAATATTAACGCTAACACTACTGTAAAGATTGAAAACTCTAAGTTTAATAATAATATTGCAAACAATGGAGTGGGGATTTTTATTTTAAGTAAAGTCGGTAGAACAATAAATGTTGAAATTACAAACTGTTTATTTGAAAATAATTACATAAATGACCAAATCGCAGCTGGTGGATCTGGAACTGCGATTTATATTTCACCAAATGAGAACAACTCTACAATAAATACAAATATTAGCAATTGTACTTTTGCAAATAATTTTGAAAATACTAGCTCATCCATAGCAGAAAAAGCTGTTGTTAATGTGGGTAAAAGATTTGCAGATCCAAATTACGTCCATAATATTACCGTGAGCAATTCAATCTTTTATAATAATGTTGACGCCTCAGGTTCTATCGTTGGATCGATTGGAAGAGGGAATTTACAAGCTCCAAATAGTATTACAGTCTACAATTCTATAGATCAGGATGTTTTCACATATGTTAATCCTGCTAATTTATTTAATACCTTAAATTCAAACCCCTTATTTGCTGATATGGCAAATAATGTTTTCACTTTACAAACAGGCTCACCAGCAATTGATGCTGGAGATAACTCTAAAATACCAGCAGGTGTTACAACAGATTTGGAAGGTAATCAACGTATACTTAATTCTACGGTGGATATCGGAGCTTATGAATTCGATCCATCAGCAGTTGTTCAAAGAACACTAACTTTAAACGCAACGAATGGAAGTATTACGCCAGATGTTGCTCCAACAAACGGAACTTATGATAACGGAACTGTAGTGGAACTAACCGCAGTGCCAGATGCAGGATATCAATTTAATGGTTGGTCTGGCGATGCTTCAGGAACTTCCAATCCTATTTCTGTAACAATGGATGCTGATAAAACAGTAACAGCAAACTTTATTTTAATTCAAAGAACGCTGAGCTTAAACGCAACGAATGGAAGCATTACGCCAGATGTTGCTCCAACAAACGGAACTTATGATGACGGAACTGTAGTGGAATTAACCGCAGTGCCAGATGCAGGATTTGTATTTGATGGTTGGTCTGGCGATGCCTCAGGAACTACCAATCCTATTTCTGTTACGCTGGATGCTGATAAAACAGTAACAGCAACCTTTAGCCCCATACAGAGAACGCTAAGCTTAAACGCAACGAATGGAAGTATTACGCCAGATGTTGCTCCAACAAACGGAACTTATGATAACGGAACTGTAGTGGAACTAACCGCAGTGCCAGATGCAGGATATCAATTTAATGGTTGGTCTGGCGATGCTTCAGGAACTTCCAATCCTATTTCTGTAACAATGGATGCTGATAAAACAGTAACAGCAAACTTTATTTTAATTCAAAGAACGCTGAGCTTAAACGCAACGAATGGAAGCATTACGCCAGATGTTGCTCCAACAAACGGAACTTATGATGACGGAACTGTAGTGGAATTAACCGCAGTGCCAGATGCAGGATTTGTATTTGATGGTTGGTCTGGCGATGCCTCAGGAACTACCAATCCTATTTCTGTTACGCTGGATGCTGATAAAACAGTAACAGCAACCTTTAGCCCCATACAGAGAACGCTAAGCTTAAACGCAACCAATGGAAGTATTACGCCAGATGTTGCTCCAACAAACGGAACTTACGATAACGGAACTGTAGTGGAACTGACCGCAGTACCAGATGCAGGATTTGTATTTGATGGTTGGTCTGGCGATGCTTCAGGAACTACCAATCCTATTTCTGTAACAATGGATGCTGATAAAACAGTAACAGCAAACTTTAGCCCACTACAAAGAACGCTAAGCTTAAATGCAACCAATGGAAGCATTACGCCAGATGTTGCTCCAACAAACGGAACTTACGATAACGGAACTGTAGTGGAATTAACCGCAGTACCAGATGCAGGATATCAATTTGATGGTTGGTCTGGCGATGCAACAGGAACTACCAATCCTATTTCTGTAACAATGGATGCTGATAAAACAGTAACAGCAACCTTTAGCCCCATACAGCGAACGCTGAGCTTAAACGCAACGAATGGAAGTATTACGCCAGATGTTGCTCCAACAAATGGAACTTATGATAACGGTACTGTAGTGGAATTAACCGCAGTACCAAATGCAGGATATCAATTTGATGGTTGGTCTGGCGATGCAACAGGAACTACCAATCCTATTTCTGTAACAATGGATGCTGATAAAACAGTAACAGCAAACTTTAGCCCACTACAAAGAACGCTAAGCTTAAATGCAACCAATGGAAGCATTACGCCAGATGTTGCTCCAACAAATGGAACTTATGATAACGGAACTGTAGTGGAATTAACCGCAGTACCAGATGCAGGATATCAATTTGATGGTTGGTCTGGCGATGCCTCAGGAACTACAAATCCTATTTCTGTTACGCTGGATGCTGATAAAACAGTAACAGCAAACTTTAGCCCACTACAAAGAACGCTAAGCTTAAACGCAACCAATGGAAGCATTACGCCAGATGTTGCTCCAACAAATGGAACTTATGATAACGGAACTGTAGTGGAATTAACCGCAGTACCAGATGCAGGATATCAATTTGATGGTTGGTCTGGCGATGTAACAGGAACTACGAATCCTATTTCTGTAACAATGGATGCTGATAAAACAGTAACGGCAAACTTTATTTTAATTCAAAGAACGCTAAGCTTAAACGCAACGAATGGAAGTATTTCGCCAGATGTTGCTCCAACAAACGGAACTTATGATAACGGAACTGTAGTGGAACTAACCGCAGTGCCAGATGCAGGATATCAATTTGATAGTTGGTCTGGCGATGTAACAGGAACTACGAATCCTATTTCTGTAACAATGGATGCTAATAAAACAGTAACAGCAACCTTTAGCCCCATACAGAGAACGCTAAGCTTAAACGCAACGAATGGAAGTATTACGCCAGATGTTGCTCCAACAAACGGAACTTACGATAACGGAACTGTAATTGAACTAACCGCAGTACCAGATGCAGGATATCAATTTGATGGTTGGTCTGGCGATGTAACAGGAACTACGAATCCTATTTCTTTAACGCTGGATGCTGATAAAACAGTAACAGCAAACTTTAGCCCACTACAGAGAACGTTGAGCTTAAACGCAACGAATGGAAGTATTACGCCAGATGTTGCTCCAACAAACGGAACTTATGATAACGGAACTGTAATTGAACTAACCGCAGTACCAGATGCAGGATATCAATTTGATGGTTGGTCTGGCGATGCTTCAGGAACTACCAATCCTATTTCTGTAACAATGGATGCTGATAAAACAGTAACGGCATTGATTACACTAATAGATAATAGTCTAAGCCAGACGATTACTTTTGATGCGATCCCTGAAAAAACATTTGGAGATGAACCATTTGAACTTACGGCAACAGCCAGTTCAGGATTAGCAGTAAGTTTCAATAGCTCCAATGAATCAGTCGCTACTATAAACGGAACTACTGTAACTATAATCGGAGCAGGAATTACTATAATTACAGCCAGTCAAGCAGGAAATGATGAATATAGCGCAGCAGCTGCTGTCAGCCAAGAATTAGTAGTGAATAAAGCGGATCAAAGCATCACAATAGATGAAATATCCGATAAAGATGTTGAGGCAGCTGATTTTGAGGTAATAGCCACTACTACTAGCGGACTGGAACTTTTTTATAGTGTTTTATCAGGTCCTGCCACTGTCAGCGGTAATTTAATAAACTTGACAGGCGAGCCGGGAACAGTTGAAATAGAAGTGAGCCAAGCTGGAAATAACAATTACAATGCAGCATCTGCTACCACAACTTTTGAGGTAGTGGAAGATCCTTGCATCGGTTTCGAGGCAACTGCCACAGTCATTCAAAATGTAAGTTGCAATGGCGATGCAAGCGGGAGCTTTGAAGTAAATACAAGCAGTGGAACAGCACCTTTTACCTACACCATAGGAAATGAAAACCAGGATAACGGATTATTCGAGAATATGATGGCAGGAAGTTATGAAATCATAGTAACCGATGCCAATGGCTGCAGTGCTACTGCTACAGTTGAAATTAGCGAAGCAGAAGCTTTAGAAATTACTGCTGAGACCACAGACAGCAACAGTATTTTCGGAAATGGAAGTATCAGCCTGACAGTAAATGGTGGAACCGGAAACTATAGCTATGAGTGGAGCAATAGCGCAACAACAGCTAGCCTTACTGACTTAGGAATAGGGGAATACACAGTAACTGTAACTGATGAAGCAGGCTGTAGCATTACCGAAAGTTATTCGATAGGTGGAGTAACGGCCAATACAGAAGCCTTTGAATTTAATATTTACCCTAATCCGGTCATCAATCAAATTACTATATCGCACGGAGAGAAGGTGAACGAGATCAGTTTGATGGATGCAAAGGGAAAGATAATCCTAGAGCAAAAAGCAAGTGGAAAAGAAACTCTGCTAGAGATGACAGGGCTACCAGCAGGCATGTACTTCATCCGTCTGGACGATGGTAAGATGAAAAGAATAATTAAGGAGTAAGAGAGAGTAGAAAGAGTGCAATAGGAATTAAAACCCTACTTGCCCTCTTAAAATTCAACCTTAAACAAATCACTCAATACATAAAATAGAAAACAAATGAAGACATTTAGATATATAACACTAATTAGCTTGATAGCACTGACTTCCATGATCGGCTGCAAAAATGAGGTAACGATCACACCCACCGAACAAGCCCAACAAGATTTAGTAGAATCGCTGCAAGGAACTTGGACGGCTCAGGAGGTAAGAAAAGAAAACACGGTAATTAGTGATTTCAATGACTTTAGCTTGATCATCACGGATAAAAGCTATAGCACTGAAAACGGATCACCAGTATGGCCAAGCAGCGGCACCTTTGATTTTGAGAATATTGAAACGGAGAATGAGTTTGTTCGACAGGACGGCAGGTTGTTCACTGCATCTATCAATAATAGTAATTTAACCATTACGATAGTTTATCAAGAAGAAACGGCTAGAGGAGAGTACGGTACTTATGAATTTTTGATGAGCCAGTAATTAACAGCATTATCGAGGTCAGTATCGAAGGTCAGACCGGTTTCATAGCGTAGTCCATAAAATAGCGGAATCCGGTCTGACTATCGTCTGACCTAAGCCTTTCAAATCGATTTTGATCACAAACATTAAAAAAGCTAGCAATAGCCCACGTTTAGGTAGACCCTATGTATTTTTAATTAATAGGGTAGTGGTTTATTTTATGAACCTCTGTAGTGATACAGGGGCTTCTTATTCTTTAGGATGTTTTATCAACTGAAAATACTTTTCCTTTAAGATTTGCGGGTGATACCCTTTCATAAACATTCGATAAATTTTAAGATTGGCTATATTCACTTGCCAATAGCTGTTATATTCATATTTTCTGGCAGACACTAAAACTGATTTAGGGATGATACCGAACTTATATTTTTTCCATAGTCTTTTTATAAGTTCGAAATCCTCCATTACGACAAATTCCTCATTGAAGCCATTATTCTGATCAAAAACAGATTTTTTGATAAATAAAGTCTGGTCTCCACCTCTACACCAAAGCACTTTGAAACGGGTGAAAAATGAATTTACGGCTAAAAAAAGATCTCTGGAGTCAAATTTGAAACGGTAGCAACCAAAGTCATATCCTTTATTGATGAAATTAATAATATCCATTGCAAAAGTTTCAGGTGGCTTTGCGTCAGCGTGGACAAAATATAAAATATCAGAAGTTGCATATTTTGCCCCCTCGTTCATTTGATGCGCTCTAGATGCTTGTTTGCAGCAGATTACTTGAGCTCCAATATCTTTAGCAATTGCAGTGGTTTCATCTTCACTTTTAGCATCGCAAACTATGATTTCCGCTATGTGATTTTTTCCGTTTTGCGTTAAACATTGAAGTAATTCTCCAATGTTTTCAGCTTCATTGAGTGTCGGAATAATGACACTTATTTTATTATTGTAGCTTTCTGGCATCTGTAATTTAAAATAATGCGTAATTATGTTCACATAACTTACGAAATAACAATAATGAAAAGATTTAGCTCTATACTCTTTAGTATTTATTTACTATTTGTCGGATTTAATAGTTTTGGACTAAGTAAAATTGAAAAAGAACCCAATGAATTTGTGCGTTTAAGTATGAATTTAATAACAGCCATAAAGGACAATGCTGATTATCATAAATATGTAAATGAATATAAAGCCTTGCCATTAGATAAATTAGCAAAGTCATTAGATACAGATAATAAAACAAAAGCATTCTGGATCAATACTTATAATGCTTATGTGCAGATACTTTTAACGGAAGATCCTTCGCTTTTTGAAGATAGAGGGGCTTTTTTTAAGGGCGATTTAATTAATGTAGGAGGGGAGTTGTTAAGTTTAGATTTTATAGAACATGGTATTATTAGAGGCTCTGTCGTAAAATTATCCATGGGCTTTATGAAAGATCCCTTCGCAAGCAAATTAGAAAAGCAGTTTAGAGTGGAGGAAACAGACGGTAGAATTCATTTCGCTGTAAATTGTGGGGCTACTTCATGTCCTTATGTGGCAGTTTATAGTGCCTATGAATTGGACAAAGAGCTAGATCAAATTACCCAACAGTTTTTAAATAGAACCACTGATTATAATGAAAATGAAGATCAGGTTTATGTTACTAGGCTGTTTAGTTGGTTCAAAGGAGATTTTTCAGATCGAGGAGGTGTAATTGGATATTTAAATAAATATGATTGTATCCCTGAAGATGCTGATCCTGATGTGAATTATAAAGAATATGATTGGACCCTGGATTTAGGAAATTTCACAGAGTTGGAATAAGTATTTTTTTGTAGATAGTAAAGTTTAATAGTTTATGGTTAAAAAATCCCTCAATCAGGTTTTTGTTGGGATTTTTTAGTTCTGGCATGTTCCTATTTGGAGTAATATTATAAAAACAATGAACTCTTTTATCTTTAGTTTAAATTAATTTTATACTTTTAGAATAATTAAGTTACACTTAGTTGTGGATATTAGGGAACTAAATAGGGCCTGCTTAAAAAGTCTCAAGCACCTCATCTACTTCTCGGGCTAAAGCCTGCCGGCAGGCAGGCCTGCCAAAAATTTAAGCTTTATTTATAAGCTAGTTTATTGTAATACAACAGGCACACAAAATAATGTAACAAAGCAGGCTCATAAAAAGTACCCTTGGGTATTCTATCAGAAGTCAATTAATTTTTAAGACCATTATCTTACCTTTAAAATCGTAATTTTCACTAAATTCGACACTTAATGCTCATGCTATCAATTATATCAAAAGATTAATGAGGTCAAATTATGCTACGGTTAAAAGTTTTTTTGTTAATTATCATTTGTAGTTCGGCTCTTCATGCGCAAAATTTTAGAAAAAGTGTTAGAAAGGGCGATCAATACCTAAACGAAAATAACTATAGCAAAGCCATAAGTTATTATAAAAAGGCGTTGAAATATAAGCCTGGGAATGCGGATGCCACTTACGGCTTGGGGCTAGCCTACTTATTCGATTTTAAGAATGATGAGGCACTCAAACAGCTGACATTAGTGAGGCAACTCGATCCCAAAATTGGAATTAACATAGACTATTATTTAGGACAGGCTCATCAATACGATTATAATTTTGACGAGGCTATCAGGTATTACGATCTTTTCGGTGACAAAAAAAGGAAAAACCGTTATACAGCCGACTTAAAAATTGAAGAATGCCTAATAGCTGATTCTTTGTACAGTAATCCTAAGCCTGTGGTTGTTGAAAACCTGGGTCAAACGGTAAATTCAGGACAGCATGATTACACACCCGCCTTAATGGCTAACGGCAAAACACTTTATTTTACATCAAACAGAGCGGGTTCTACCGGAGGCAGGAAATTACAGGACGGTAGTTTTTATGAAGATATTTACAGCTCTTCCCTACAAGACGGGCAATGGAGCAAACCCCAAAAACTTGGCAGAAACTTAAACGGTGATTATCATGATGCTGTAGCTTCTATCTCTCCTGATGGGAAAAGGCTTTTTTTATATTCAGAGAAGGGCAATGGAGATATTTATTTTTCAAATTTTCAAGATTCAACATGGACATATCCTCAACCGCTTAGCAATAAGATCAACTCCATTTTTTGGGAAACATCAGTCTCAATAACTGCTGACGGTCAAACCTTATATTTCTCAAGCAACCGTCCGGGTGGTTACGGAGGCTTGGATATTTACAGAACTACGAAAGGAGAAGATGGCGAATGGGGTACTGCCCAAAACCTTGGGCCTTCCGTTAACACTGAAGCCGCTGAAGACGCACCGATGATACACCCAGATGGACATACCTTATATTTTAGTTCTTCTGGTCATCAAGGAATGGGTGGATATGACATCTATTATAGTAAAATAGAGGGTCAGGAGTTTTTGGCACCCGTTAATTTAGGGTGCCCGATCAATACGGTTTATGATGATAATTATTTTGTGATCTCTGCCGATCTTAAGCATGCATATTATGCTTCCAGAAAACCAGGTGGTTCGGGAATGGTAGATATCTATCATGTAGATATGGAAGAAAAAATAGAAATTAAAGAAATCGTCCAGTCCGAGCCTGAACCTGTATTAGTAGAAAATAATGAAATACCTTCTGAAAATGACAAAGAAGTTGAAGTAGAGATGACGGAGCCTGATACTAAAGCTGTGATTACTGTATTTAAAGGTAAAGTGCTTGATGCCAGCACGGGCTTACCAGTTGGTGCTGTAATTAAGATGGTTGATAACAAGAAAAGTACGTTGACTGCAGAAGCATTTTCTGATCCACAATCAGGTGAATTTGAATTGATTGTTACAGAAGGAGGTGATTTTGGTGTATCAACGAGTAAAAAAGGCTATCTATTTAATTCAATCAATTTTAGGCTACCCGAATTTTCTGAGTATCAGGAAATAGATGTTTCAATATTGCTGGATAGGGCAGAAGTAGGTACTAAAATGGTACTTAAGAATATTTTCTTCGATAGTGGTAGCTCTGATTTAAGAACTGAGTCGCTAGGTGAGCTTAAAGTGATTAAAGACCTTTTAATGAATTCACCTGAACTTAGAGTGCAGATCAATGGACATACTGATGATGTAGGAAATTCAGTTTACAATAAGTTGCTTTCTAAAAAAAGAGCTCAATCTGTGGTAGATTACCTGATTGCTAATGGTATTAATACCGAACGTTTAGAGGCTAAAGGCTTTGGAGAAGAAAAGCCCCTAGTATCAAATGATGATGAAATAGGAGGAAGAGAGATTAATAGAAGAACCGAAATAGAGATCTTAGGGGAAAGTCAAAATGGTTAACTTAAGGAATTTAACTTTAATTTGTAGGTTTTGAGTTGATTACAGCACTAATTTTTTTAAACATGAAATGAAATTCAGCTATAAAGTGTAATCTTAGAGTTAACAAAATCATTATTGCCTTAAAAAGCCTCATTAAAAGCAATATAGAACCCATTGCTATCTTTACCTACAGCATAATCAAGCCTCACATTAATGTGTTTTTTAGTATCGAAAGTGAATCTTAAACCTGCTCCTCCGGCATAATTCCATCGGTTCATGCCGTAATCACCCCAAGTTTCTGCTGTTTGTCCAACTGAACCAAATGCAGCTACTCCAATTCTCCAGAAAAGCTCTTGTCTCACTTCTAATTGTCCTAACAATAAATTATTGTCTTGGAAATAGCCTTGAAAATAACCTCGCATTTTTTTATTACCACCTAACTGAGCTAATCTGTTAAATGGAACATCACCAACATTCGACCATGAAAAAGCATTGGCGGCCAAAACGGTTTTTTCTGCAGGGGAATAATAATAAGCATAATCAAAAGAGATGGCGGTGTAATTATGAGTGCTCCCTGTGTATTGGTGGTTAAATTCAATAAAGCTTTCTAAATAATGTCCTTCCCTTGGGTAGTAAACTGCATCACGAGTGTCATAAATCATAGCAGGCCCTAATCCACTAGTTCTATTATATGTTCCACCAGAAAAGTCTTCTTGCTGGAAATCTCCTGAATTGTCCCATTCGATGATATCATAATTCTCAAACCAATAACGTCCACCGACAAATAAATTCGGAGCGGTTTCTTTTAATAAAAACACACGTACTCTTGGGAAACTAGCTCTATAAGTGGAATAAACATCTTGCTGACCATTATTACCTATTCCATAAAATGGATATGCATAATTATAGTAACCTAATTCCCCTATACTTCTCCATTTATTCTGATTCCAGAATATCTGGAAAGGTAGAAATATCAAGGTTTGTTGTTTGGTAGTATAGCCCGCTGCTAATTGGATTTGACTAGCGTTAATTGGTTTTTTTCTATTCGTAAAGAAATTGTATAAGATACTGGCACCATAAAATAAACCTGATTCTGGAGTATAATAAACTACTGGAAGCGGGAAGAGCGAGTTTTTATCAGTTTCATAGAGAGCAGTGTCTAAATCAACTGTTTTCTTATCAATATTATCCTGTGAAAATGTAAATTCTGGTGCAGTTATGCTAATAGTTAACACTGCTAAAAATAAAAATATAAAGTTTTTAAAGGATTGTTTCATGAATATTGAAAATGATAAAATTATATTTTGTAATCATTTAAATTATAGATTATTTTCAGTTCTGTTTTGATTGACATTATTCGATTCGAAATATAATGAGAAATTATGGAAGGAAGTAACTACTTTCTATTCATTAATTTTTTTAGCTAAGATGAAAAACAACTTATTATTCATACTTCTACTGGCTTTTTGCTATAAAATTTCTGCCCAAAATTCAGAAGTAGATAGTCTGTTAAATGTTGCAGAAAAAGGTAGTGATAGCACAAAAGTAGAGATTTACCTTGATTTAGCTGTTGCTTATCGAACCTTAGAAACCGATTTGGCATTAAAATATGCAAATGATGCATTAAAGATTGCGGAGAAAAATGGCAATTATTCAGGAAAAGCTGGTGCATTACATGTTTTGGGAGCCGTTTATACGGTGTTAGGAGACTACGAAAAAGCCATCTCAAATTTATTAGAGTCATTAAGGAATTATGAGTTGTTGGGAGATTCTAAAGGTGTAGCAAACTCATCAAATAGTCTGGGGATTTTATATTTCAATCAAGAAGATTATGCAAATGCAAAAAAATTCTACTCCAAAGCATTAGGATTAATTGATTCAGCCCAATACCCCATGAGTACCGCTGTTTATAGGCTCAATATTGGTGAAGTATATCAGGCTACAGATGAAAATCAAGACGCTTTAAAATTAGAAAAGGAAGCTTATGAAATCTTTTATCAGTTGAATGATATTAATGGGATGGCCTATGCTTTAGGTATTCAAGCGAAAGTGAACCATCAATTGGGAGATCAAGAAAAAGCAATAGAACTTACTAATAAGTCATTGGAATATTTGATTGAAAGCCAAGATTACTTGGGAGCAGTAGAGTATTTAAATTTCTTAGTTGAGATTTATTTGGCAAATGGTAATTTGAATTCTGCCGAAGAAAATGCCAATACTGCCTTAAAAATTGCACAGCAAGTCAATTCATTAAAATGGAAGATCAATTCATTCGAAAATCTTTCAAGAGTCTTTTTTCAAAAAGGAGCTTTTAAAACTGCTTATCAATATAAAGACTCAGCCTATATTTATGAAAATCAACTAATGGATGAGGAAAAGCAAAAACAGATTGCTAACCTTAGAATCATTTATGAATCAGAACAAAAAGAGCAGGAAAATGAAATCTTAAGAATAGATAAAGAACTCAAGCAAAAACAAATTACCCAACAACGCATTTTGAATGTGGCAATTGGAAGTGTGTTAGTAATTATAATCGTATTTGCCATTATTACTTTTCGAGCTAAAAATCAAAAGCAAAAGGCAAACAACCAATTGAAAATCCAAAACGAAGAAATTCGCCAACAAAGAGAGGAGATAGAAACGCAGGCAGAAAGGTTAAAGACCATTAATACTGATGTAATCCGAAAAAATCAGTTGATAGAAGAGAAAAATAAGAATATTACAGATAGTATTAATTATGCCAAACGGATTCAAACTGCTTTGCTCCCTTTTTCTCAACGAATTGGAAAGGAATTAGAGGATTTTTTCATTTTTTACAAGCCCAAAGATATTGTAAGCGGTGATTTCTACTGGTTTAGTGAATCCGAAGAAAAGGTAGTGGTAGCTGTTGCAGATTGCACAGGACATGGAATCCCTGGAGCTTTCATGAGTTTTATTGGTCATGATATGCTCAACCATATTGTGAATTTTAAAGGAGTATCCAAAGCTTCTGAAATACTTAAACAGCTTAAATTGAGCATTATTCATATTTTAAGGCAAGAAGAAAGCGATAATAGAGATGGTATGGATATCTCAGTTTGTGTGTGGGATAAAAAGAAAAATAAAGTGCATTTTTCAGGTGCTAATCATTCTTTAATTTACATTCAAAATAAGCAACTTCACCAATTAAAAGGTAATAAAACTACAGTAGGGCTTGATGAGAAGAAAAATATAAAAAATTTTGACACACATGAAATCAACTTAGTAGGAGATACTTGCTTTTACTTATTTTCCGATGGGTATGTAGATCAATTTGGAGGTGAGAAGGACAAGAAGTTTATGATTAAAAATTTTAGGGAGTTACTATCAAGTATTCATATGAAAAAGATGGAAACTCAAGGAATTATTATCAGAGAAACCATTGATGAATGGATGGAAGAAAGTGAACAAGTTGATGATATGTTGGTGTGGGGATTTAGGATTTTTTCTTAATTATTTGAATACATAAAAGTTGAAATCTGTGTTAATTATGGAAAATCGTGTTTTTAAAGCTGAAATATCATTTGTAACATCCTGAAAACAAGTTATTTAAAAGCTATCTTACTTTTTTCTATGCTTAACTGATTCATCCTATTATTTTTGCAGCATGACAGAGCAAATTATTATTCTTGATTTTGGGTCACAGTACACCCAACTCATTGCCCGAAGAGTGCGAGAACTCAATGTTTATTGTGAAATTCATCCGTTTTATGATGCACCAGAATTAACTCCTGATGTAAAAGGAGTGATTCTTTCTGGAAGCCCATGTTCCGTAAGAGATGAGGATTCTCCCAAAATTGATTTAACCAAATATAGAGGTAAAGTTCCCCTTTTAGGCGTTTGCTATGGAGCACAATATCTTGCCCAAAATAATGGGGGAGAAGTATTGCCTTCTGAAATAAGAGAATACGGTCGAGCTAAACTTACAAGTTTTGATCAGGATAATGATTTGCTAAAGAATTTAACTAAAGGCTCTCAGGTTTGGATGTCACATGGTGACACTATCAAAACCTTGCCTGAAGGATTTAAAATTATAGCCAGTACACCTTCTGTTGAAGTTGCCGCTTTTGAATTGGAAAATGAACCAACTTTCGGTATTCAATTTCATCCAGAAGTAACACATACTTTGGAAGGAAAACAATTATTAGAGAATTTCTTAGTGAAAATTTGCGGTTGTGCTCAAGATTGGACCTCCGAGATTTTTGCAGACATTACCATTGCCGAATTAAAAGAGCAGTTAGGTGATGATAAAGTGGTTTTAGGGCTTTCAGGAGGAGTAGATTCTTCAGTGGCTGCCATGCTAATTCATCATGCTATTGGAAAAAACCTTTACTGCATTTTTGTGGATAATGGCTTGCTCAGAAAGAATGAATTTGAGGAGGTATTAGAGTCCTATAAGCACATGGGACTGAATGTAAAAGGAGTTGATGCTAAAGATCAGTTTTATAAAGCCCTAGCTGGTATTTCAGACCCTGAAGGAAAGCGAAAAGCTATTGGTAGAACTTTTATTGAAGTATTCGACCAAGAAGCAAAAGCTATTAAAGATGTTAAATGGTTAGCGCAAGGAACAATTTATCCGGATATTATTGAATCTGTATCAGTGAAAGGGCCTTCAGCTACCATTAAATCTCATCATAATGTAGGTGGTTTACCAGAAAAAATGAATTTGAAAGTAGTAGAGCCACTTAAAACACTTTTTAAAGATGGAGTACGTTCAGTAGGAAGAGCATTAGAAATAGATCATAAGATTTTAGGGAGACATCCATTTCCTGGTCCTGGTTTAGCGATTAGGATACTAGGAGATGTAACACCTGAAAAAGTCCATATTATTCAGGAAGTGGACTCAATATTTATCGGAATGATGAAAGAAAGAGGGCTTTATGACCAAGTTTGGCAAGCCGGTTCTATTCTTTTACCAATTCAATCCGTTGGTGTAATGGGAGATGAAAGAACCTATGAAAGAGTAGTAGCGCTAAGAGCAGTAGCAAGTGTAGATGGAATGACTGCAGATTGGGTGCATTTACCTTATGAGTTTTTAAGTGATGTTTCAAATGAAATTATTAATAAGGTAAAAGGAGTGAATAGAGTGGTTTATGATATCAGTTCAAAACCACCAGCTACTATTGAATGGGAATAATTGAATAAAATACTAAAGCTTAAATAATATTTTAATAAATATACCATGCGATTTAGACCAATTGTCATTTTTGGAGTGATTTTAATTTTAAGTGTATTTCAACTGAATGCACAAACAAATTATCAGTCAGATTATCTGTCAGGTAAGAATTACTTTAAGGCTGGAGAATATCAAAGAGCACAGAATCATTTCCAAAAGCTATTGGACATAAATGAAAGCAATCCATTTTATCTATACGCTTCTTATTACTATGCTTTATCGGCATATGAAACGGGTGATGTTGAATCAGCAATGGAGATATTAAGAGGAATTCGCTCCACACATCCTGATTGGGATAAAATAGCGGAAGTGGAGGTTTGGTATGGGAAAATGTTATTAGAAGAGGGCGATTTATTTAAAGGTATAGAAGTTCTGAATGCAATAGAAGCGAAGGATGTAAAGCCTATAGCTGAAGATCTTGAAAAAAGTTTGTTGCTGAGCTATGATAGTATTCCACTATTGCAGAAGGCCATTGAATTAAATCCGTACGATAAAATTTTGGCTCAACATTTGGCTAATAAAATTAGTCGCCAACCATTGGTGGAAAGAAAAGTTGAGTTAATGGAGTTCTTAATAGATTCATTTGATTTAAATAGAAGTGGATTTGATTTTGTAGATGAAAGTGTTTCGCAAATGAAAGATACATACAGGGTAGGTGTAATGCTCCCTTTTATGGCTGATGGATTAAGCACTTCCAAAGGAAATAAAGGCAATCAGTTTATACTAGATATATATCAAGGTATTTCGGAGGCAGTTGCAGAGTTAAATAAAGAAAAAGAGCAAATACAACTGTTTGCATATGATACTCAGCAAGATAGCGCAGCAACGGCAGAGCTTTTAGAAAGTGGAGATTTAGAACAGATGGATTTGATTATCGGGCCATTATATCCAGATCCAGCTCAATTGGTCAGAGAGTATTCAGCTAAGAATCGAATTAATATGGTAAATCCTCTTTCAACTAATTCTGTAACTATTGGAACAAATCCTTATTCGTTTTTGATGAAATCGACTTCAGAAACTAGAGCTAAAATAGCAGCGAACTATGCTAAACAGAACTTTAAAAATAAGAATGCTACCATTTTTTATGGAGATAAGGAGCAAGATTCTGTTTTCGCTTATAATTATAAGGAATACTTAGAGGCGGACTCTTTTAATATTACCTGGATGGCAGCTGCACGAGATCCACTGGCAAGTACTGAGATTTTAAGGACTTTAACAGAAGTTTTCGATACTGATACGCTCAAAAATCAAAATAAGGTTTATATAAGTAATACAGTAAAAGTGAGGGTAGGAGAAGAAGATTCTTTGATTTTAAGCAGAGATACAATAGGTCATGTAATGGTAGCTTCATCAGATAATTTATTAGTATCTAATGTTTTAAGTGCTTTGGATACCAGAAGAGATAGTATTCCTGTGATCGGTTTTGATGATTGGTTAGAAATGAATCAAATTTCTTTTGATCAGCTACAGAGGATGAAAGTAATAATGGTAGGGCAAAATTATTTTGATTTCAGCTCACCTGAAGTAGCAGAATTTAAAGAAGATTATAGAAAAACATATAACAAATTGCCTTCACATTTTAGTTATGATGGATATGAAACTATGCGATATTTTGGCGAAAAACTTATAGAGTATGGGAATTACTATCAATACGGAATTTATAAAGAAGGATTTCAACCAGGGTATTTATACTTTGGATTTGATTATACCAATGCTAATGATAATCAAGTAGTTCCGATTACTACTATGGAGTCTTTAGAATTGAAAATGCTGAATTATGAGGAGGTAGATGAAATGCCTTCTGATTTTAAAGAATAGAATTAAATCATTATATAAAGATTTTCAGGTGATTATAAATAATTATTTAAAGTAATTACCAGATTATAAAACTCAAATGAGATAATTTGTGTGATTAAATTTTAGAATCAATTAAATTAAAAATACATGCTGGATAAGTCCAAAAGCAAAGAATTATTTAGAAAAGCGCAGAACTTTATACCTGGTGGAGTAAACTCCCCCGTAAGAGCATTTAAAGCTGTAGGCGGAGACCCAATTTTTGTGAAAAGTGCAAAAGGAGCCTATATGTATGATGAGGATGAAAATCGATATATAGACCTTATCAATTCTTGGGGACCAATGATTTTAGGACATGGAAATGAAGCTATTGAAGCTGCCGTGGCCGATGCTTTGAAAAATTCACTTTCCTTTGGTGCACCAACTGCTAAAGAAATTGAAATAGCAGAATTAATTACACATATGGTGCCTTCTATCGAAAAAGTTAGAATGGTGAATTCTGGTACAGAAGCCACTATGTCCGCTGTGAGACTTGCTCGAGGATTTACAGGAAGAGATAAAGTCTTGAAATTTGAAGGTTGTTATCATGGTCATGGCGATAGTTTTTTGATAGCAGCAGGAAGTGGTGCGGCCACAATGGGAACCCCTAACTCTCCTGGAGTAACTACAGGCACTGCCAAAGATACTTTAACAGCTCCTTTTAATGATTTGGAAGCTGTTAAAAAGATAGTAGAACAAAATAAAGGAGAAATTGCAGCACTAATTGTGGAGCCAGTTGCGGGAAATATGGGATGCGTCATCCCAAAAGAAGGATATCTTCAAGGATTGAGAGACATTTGCGACCAAGAAGAAATTGTCTTGATTTTTGATGAAGTAATGACGGGCTTTAGATTATCAAAAGCTGGTGCTCAAGGAATTTATGGAATTAAACCTGATATTACCACGCTTGGTAAAATTATAGGCGGAGGTATGCCAGTTGGTGCATACGGAGGTAGAAAGGAAATCATGGATTTTGTTTCTCCTCAAGGCCCAGTTTATCAAGCCGGAACCCTTTCAGGTAATCCAATTGCAATGTCAGCGGGATTGACAATGCTACATTACCTCAATGACCACGATGAAGTTTATGATCAAATAGCAGCATCTGGAAAATATTTAGCAAAGGAGATTGCTAAAGTGAATACTGCCTTAGGTAAAAACTATACAATCAATCAATTAGGATCAATGATCAGTGTTTTCTTTACAGATCAGCCAGTAGATAATTTTGATGGGACAAAAGCTTGTGATACAGAGATGTTTGGGAAGTACTTCCAAGGTATGCTAAATGAGGGGGTGTATTTACCGCCAGCACAATATGAATCTTGGTTTTTATCTACTTCACTTTCCGCAGAAGATTTGGATCATATCGTGAAATCACATGAAAAAGTTTTGAAAAACCTTTTAACATAAGTGGTTTCTGAAAAAATAATTGCTATTTTTCCTTAATTTAATAGGAATTTTTCTCAATTAGGGACTACATTTATTGTAGTCCTAATTTATTATTATATTTACAGCTGTAAAAAAAAGAATTATAGTGAAAATAGTAAGACTCGCACTCATCATAGCAATTTCGTATAGTTTTGTCTTTTCCTCGGAAGCACAATTTAGACGCAGATCGGAAAACAAGACCGTTACATATGAAGAAATGTATAATGATCCTTATGACATTAATAAGTTGTTCATAGGAATTACTCCAGCCTACGGTGATATACATGTAACTAATATAACAACGGGTTTTGGTGTAGATGCCACTTATTATTTAAATGATTTCATGCATTTTAAAGCTCATGCAAGAACTCCTTATTTTATAGGAAGCGATTTTGCTAGAAATTCTGCTGATAAAAATGGGGCAGACTCTCAATCAAGGTTTCGAACATTCTTTTTTGCAGAAGCAAGTGCATCCTATCACATTTGGGATAAAGAGCAAGAATCTCAAAGTAAGATACCGCTCTATTCTAAAAATTATGAAGGTGCTGAATGGGCAGCTAAAGTTCCACAGAGAGCAGATATTCCTAATAAACGTAGAGAAATATTGTTTGCTCGTTTAGGTGGTGTTTATTATCAAACTACATCAGAATTAAGTAGAGCAATTGCTGCGCAAGACGTAACGGTTAATCCAGTTGGAGCAACAGAAGAAACTGCTAATTCCCTTTCTGGAGAATCAGAAGAGGCAGTTTTTGGTAATGTACTAGGTGCAGGTGTTTCAGTTGGTGGTGGCTTTACTTGGATTAAAAACTTTGCTGCAAAACCGGATAAAACATACGAAGAGTTAGTGGATGATCATGTTTTTTCAACTTTTATGGATTTATTTATCTTTCCAATGGTAATTGCACAAAACTTTTATCATAAACCCGCTGGAGCTACTGATTTTATTCATTATAATGCTTCAACTATTAATACTTTCAAGTTTGGTGGGAGAATCGGAATTGATGGTCACTTTAATAGAACATTAGGATGGGGCTACGGTGCTGAAATAGGCTTAAGACCTGGCCTCGCCAAAAGAGGTTTTTATGGGATGTTAAAAATCACCTTTCCAATGTATGGTACCAAGCTTGATTATAGCGTAGAAGCTTTTGGTAGATAATTTATTCTGCCAATCTTTCTGAATTTAATCAGTTATTTATATCCTACTAATATTACTTTAGTAAATTGTTTTTGTACTTTTTCGATGAATGCTCAATTATTATCGAGGCATTATTCTTTTTAATTACTATTTTGACGCTATAAAAATTGTTAAACTAAATAATCATTAAAGAATAATGGGAGTCTTAGACCTTATCACGCTTTTAATCTTTTTAGCTGCAGTTTTCACTTTTATTAATGTTAATTATTTAAAATTACCATCTACCATTGGTTTGATGATAATTGCATTAGTCCTTTCGGTTTTAATTCTATTATCTGGTTATATATTTCCTGAGATTACTGATTTGGCAATTTCCATAGTCTCAGAGTTTGACTTTAAAGAAGTTCTCCTCGATGTGATGCTGAGTTTCTTATTATTTGCAGGGGCATTATCCATTAACGTTAAAAGTCTTAAAGAAGAACGCTGGCCAATATTAATTTTTGCTACTCTTGGAGTTCTGATTTCTACTTTTGTAGTAGGTTTTTTAATGTTCTATGTTTTTGCTTTTTTTGGCTACGAGATTGATTTAATTTATTGTTTGCTATTTGGGGCTTTAATTTCACCCACAGATCCTATAGCTGTTTTAGCTTTACTATCTGATGCAAAAGTGTCCAAAAAATTGGAAATTAAAATTGCGGGTGAATCATTATTCAATGATGGTATAGGTGTTGTTACTTTTTTAACAATTTTGGGCTTGGCGCAATCAGGCGTTGAAAATTTCAGCATAGGTAGCACATTAGGTCTATTTGGAGTAGAAGTAGGTGGAGGAATTTTATTAGGTGCTGTTTTTGGTTTCTTTGGTTTAAAGTTGCTAGAAATCATTGATAATGCGCATGTTGAATTAGAGGTGTTAGTCACTTTATCTTTAGTGATGGTATCTTATCGTGCGGCTGAATTTTTACATATTTCAGGCCCACTGGCAGTCGTTGTTTTAGGTTTATTTCTAAGTAAGGAAGGTCATTCTGCCGAAACTGAAAAAGCTACAGGAGATTATGTTTACAAATTCTGGCACTTAGTAGATGAAGCACTTAATGCAATTTTGTTTATATTAATAGGGCTTGAAATCATTGTCATATCTAAAGAGTACCATCCTGATTATTTCTTAATTGGATTGTGCGCTATTGTGGTTGTATTATTTGCACGCTTAGTCGGAGTGGGAATTCCCGTTAAGATCATGGAGCGGCTCAGGTCTTTCGAGAAAAATACCTTAGCCATTCTCACCTGGGGTGGTTTACGTGGAGGTATCTCAGTGGCATTGGCCTTATCAATACCAGATGATTTTGAAGCAAAAAATATAATTCTTTCGGCAACTTATTCTGTAGTAGTGTTCTCAATTCTTGTACAAGGATTAACGATTAAGAAATTAGTACCCAAGAAATAAAAGTGTTTATATTTTTTTAAAGTAGAGCATTCAATTTTAATGCTCTACTTTTATTTTATACTTACCTAAAAGACCAGGAAGTCCATCCAAAGTAAATTTTGCATTCTTTAGTTTATTCATTTCTGGATCAAAACTGTAATTATTGGCATTTCTGAAATCTGCTTTTTGTAAATCACAATTTTCAAAGATTGCTCCTGATAAATCTGAATGTTGAAATTGTGAATCACGGAGGTCACATTCTGCAAAATCCACTTCAATAAGTTTTGAATCGATAAATTTAGTTTTAGGTATTTGAAGTTGAAAAAACACAGAATGATTAAGTTGGCAGCCTTCAAAACTCAAGGATAATCCAAAAGTATTACAATCATCAAAATGAACTCCTAATATTTTGCAGTCTCTAAATTCAACGGTTTGTAAAGACGTATTATTCATTTTCACTGAACTTAAATTACAATCTTCAAATACACAATCCATAAACTTTAAGCTTGAAAGGTCGCAGTTTTGAAAATTACAATTTTTGAATAGACAAACTTCGTATTCAGCAATTTCAATTCCATCTCTAGAAAAATCTTTGTTGGTAAAGGTCTCTTCTGTTATAATTTTTTCCACTTTCTTAAGTTGCTTTGTTTTAGCTGCAAATTATGATTTTAATTTCTTTTAAAGGAAATAGGCCTTGCTTTTTGCAAGCCACATGACAATTGTCATCTATTTCGTAACTTTTGTTACGCCTCAATGAATGTTACTACACTAATTTTGTTTTATCAATTTGGGAAAATGATGGGATGCATTATTTGAACAACTTGTTAAATGAATGTTTAAATAAGATTAAAACTTAAAAGAAATATTTTATGAGTCAATTATTAGATTGGATAAGTCAACCATGGCCTTGGTATGTAGCAGGTCCTTTGATCGCAATGGTTATGTTCTCCATGTTGTTTTTTGGAAAATCATTCGGGCTTTCAGCCAATTTAAGAACGATGTGCTCCATTTTGGGTGCTGGGAAATCTTGCGATTTTTTTGATTTTAATTGGAGAGACCAAATGTGGAATTTGGTTTTTGCTGCAGGCTTAGTTTTAGGTGGATTAATTTCCTATTTATATTTAGGTTATGAACCCGCTGCCAATATTTCTGAAACTACTATTACTGAATTAAAAGCTTTTGGAATTGAAAATCCAGGTGAGAATGTAGTGCCTACTGAAATTTTTAATTGGGAAAACTTACTATCTGTACAAGGCATCATTTTTATGGTCTTGGGTGGTTTTTTGGTAGGTTTTGGAACTCGATATGCCGGTGGATGTACTTCAGGCCATGCCATTTCTGGCTTGAGTGATTTGCAACCAGCGTCACTTTTAGCAGTAGTAGGCTTCTTTATTGGAGGGCTAGTGATGACCTACTTTATTTTACCACATTTATTAGTAATGTGATTATTCTTAATTTTTAAAAAGAAAACGGTCAATGACCGACTTATTATTGAGGCTATATAGTTCAAATAATAAACTGTAGTCTCACAACGATAGTAATTTAATTTAATCAAATAAAATAGATGAAATTTTTAAGATATTTATTAATAGGGACTGTATTTGGGATTACGCTCGCAAAAGCGGAAGTGATTTCATGGTTTAGAATTTACGAAATGTTCAAGTTCCAATCGTTCCATATGTATGGCGTGATTGGCTCAGCTATAGTAGTGGGAATTATTGTCATTCAGCTAATTAAAAGGAAAAAGCTAAAATCAATAGATGGTGAGAGAATTATCATTGCTCCAAAGCAATTTAGTTGGTCAAGATATATAATCGGTGGTACAATATTCGGTTTAGGCTGGGCTATGACAGGCGCTTGCCCTGGGCCTATGTTCATTTTATTAGGTAATGGTGTAGGTGTAATCTTAGTGGTGATAGCATCTGCTGTTTTAGGAACTTACGTTTATGGTAAAATAAGGCATAAATTACCCCACTAAATTTTTTAGGGAGGCTTAAAATTTGACCTGAATTTAATTTAATTATTGGGAAATGGACTTTTTAAAATTAATCAAAATGACAACGGCAATATTGTCAGTCATTTTGGCTATTGTATCAATACTTTTCATTGCGGTTATTTTTATAGATGAAGCCCCGCAATGGTTGGGGGTTTCATCAAAAACTGATCAGTTATGGCATTTGCCTAATATTGAGACTGATTTACCAGATGGTAAAAAGGGGAAACAAGTGAAATTTGGTTATTTATTGGCGACCGAATCCCCAAAATGGATGGGGCCTCAAGTCATTAATAAAGATAAAAGGCTCTATTCTGGAAATAATTTGACTTGTCAAAATTGCCATCTGGAAGCTGGTACCAAAGCTGGTTCAGGATCATGGGTAGGAGTAACCAATAGATTTCCGCAGTTTAGAGGCAGGGAAAATAAAATTGGAACTATTGAAGAACGCATCAATGGCTGCATGGAACGAAGTATGAATGGAAAAGCTTTGCCAGAAGATTCAGAGCAAATGGAAGCATTGGTTGCTTATATGGAATGGCTCAGTGAAGATGTTCCTGAAGATACAGCTAGTTGGTATAAAGGATTCATAAGTGTAAAAATTCCTGCAGTAAAAGCGGATACCATTTTCGGGAAACAGGTTTACATTAACGAATGTCAGGTTTGCCATGGCGAAAATGGACAAGGAACTAAGTTGGCAGATGAACGAAAAGGTTACCAATATCCACCACTTTGGGGAGATGATTCCTTCAATCATGGTGCTGGGATGCATAGGGTTTTGACAGCAGCTCAATTTATAAAAGCTAATATGCCTCATCTGATTGCTACTAAAGAAAATCCAAAATTAACGGATGAAGAAGCCTTTCATGTGGCAGCATATATCAATAGTTTTAATAGACCTCAGAAAGCAGAAACGGAAAAGGATTTTCCAGATTTGAAATTAAAGCCTGTTTCAACAGCTTATGGTCCATGGGATGATCCGTTTCCTGCTGAACAGCATAAATTCGGACCATTTCAGCCTATAGTTCAATATTATGATAGTGTTTATCAAATCAAGAAAACCAAATAAATGAAGTTTACTTCTTTAGTTAGCATATTTATTCTAATCCCTTTATTTCTTGTCGCACAAGCGGATGATACGGAAAAGAAAAAAGGGAATTTAAGTGGTCAGTGGCGTAATTACTATATGCATTCATTTAATGAAGGTGATTTGCAAGATTGGTATGCAGTGGCTACCGGACTAAAATTAAAATATACTTACGATTTCAATAAAAATTGGCAAATCGGTGGGGCGGTTTATAGTAGCTGGAATACGGGCATAAGCAATGTAGAAAGCCTTGATTCTACAACTGGCAGGGAGAGCAGATATGTTGCGGGTAATTTTAACGTTCAAGACCTCTCTCAACGATTTATAGCTTATCCTGGAGAACTGTATGTTCAATACAAAACTGGAAATCATCAAGTGAAAGTGGGGAGGCAAGGATTCTTTTCCCCTTTTATGAATGGGCAAGATGGCAGAATGATTCCAACGCTTTTTGAAGGGGCTTTTTATAAATATGAAGAAAAAGATAAGTTGAAATTTCAACTGGGAGCCATAAATAGAATTGCCCCAAGAAGTTATAATGGGTTTGAAAATATTGGGCAGACTTTGGGTATTTATCCTGTAGGAAGAAATATAGATGGACAAGGCAGCGAATATAGAGAGAACTCCCAATCGGATTATGTTGCATTACTTAATACTGATTACCAATTCAAAAATTTAAAGATTGAGCTTTGGGATTATTATGTGGACAATATTTTTAATGTATTGTATGTAAAGCCAGCTTTTCAAGTTAAAAACTCAGGTTTATCTGTAGCTTTTGAATGGCTTTTACAAAATAGAGTAGGGGATGGTGGAAATACTGATCGGAGTTTAAGGTATGTTCAAAGTGAAATAGCTCAGATTTTTGGTGCTCAAATTTCTCATTCCATACCGAATGGGAAAATCAGTTTAGGGTATGATCACATAACAGGACAAGGAAGATTTTTATTTCCTAGAGAGTGGGGAAGAGAGTTTTTATTTAGTTTTCAGAAAAGAGAAAGGAGCGAAGGTTTTGGAGATAATCATGCAGTAGTGATGTACTATCATCAGAATTTAAACTTTTCAAACCAAAAACTAAGGTCTATTTTAAGTGTTGGACATCAATGGAGACCATCAGTAACAGAACCTACACTAAATAAATATGCTATCCCTAATTATATGCATATAAACTTAGATTTATACTATGACAATGCTAAATGGAATGGCCTTAAACCAGAATTATTATTGACCTATAAACAGGGCACAGGAGAATATCCAGATAATCCAGCTTTTATTCTGAATAAGGTTAATTTGTTTTTAATTAATGCAATAGTGAACTATAATTTTTAACCAATTTTGTGATAAAATTGACCTTATGAAATATTTTTTTGGGATATGTAATCCATAAACTAAATGTCAAAAGGTATAAGATGATTTTTACTCAATAGTAACCTGAGTTTAATAGAAGCTCCGTCATACCAGAAAATTAATACTTAAATTTCAAAAAGTATTAATTTTCCGGTATCTCCTTCAAAATGCTATATTAAGATTTGGGATAATTTTTTTTGAAAAATATAATCTCGATTCACCAGGACTGATATGACGCTTTGAAGATGTTTTGCTTGGATTTAAACTTAGGCTAGTAGGAAATATCTTAGAGATATTGGAGCTTATATAAGCTATTTCGGATAGATAGTTTTTACTTTTTGAGTTAAAACCTGTCCAGAAATTATCGGGATCAAATTTATGGGCCTTACCAGCAAGGATAAATTTATTAAGTTGTCTTGTTTCAAAATTATAAATTCAAACCAACTTCATTCTTTTCAATACTTAGCAGTGAATTCATTGCATTATTCCGCTAATTTCCTCTAAATGCAGAAAAGTTCAAACGCAATCCTATTTATAATTTTTCTAAATTAGTATTGTTTTCAGTTATTAAAATACTATAAAGACCTTAATTTCAGTTGATTAAGCCCTTTTTTATGAATTGGGATATAAAAATACCAAATTTGTATCCGAAATGTATTTGAAATAATGGCTTTGGGCAGTAGATTTGTACCCAATTAATAATTGGTGTTCCCAGATGCTAAATGAACAAATAAATATGTCCTTGAAAACGTATATTACTCGCTTATCTTTTATAGCATTCCTATTAGTGAGTTTTTTATCATTACCTAACAATGCTTTTGCACAAGATGGCGAATTGCCTACAAGTGAAGAGGCAATAGCCAATGGTGAAAAACTATTTAAAAATAATTGTGCTGTTTGTCACCAAGTCCAAAATAAAATGATTGGACCTGCTCTTAAAAACGTTTACGAAAGAAGAGAGTTGCCATGGTTATTGAATTTTATTAAAAATTCTCAAAAAGTAATCCAGGGTGGAGATGAATATGCTGTTAACCTTTATAATGAATATGGAAAGGCAGTAATGCCTAGCTTTGATTACTTCGCAGATGAAGAAATCAAAAGTATTTTAGGTTATATTAAATATCAAACTGAAAATCCACCTCAGGAAGCAACTGCTGATACAGGAGGAACTTCTACTGAAGCAGGAGCTGGTGGAGGAGGTATTCCATCAGAATATCTAACCCTTATCATTGTTGGTTTTGTGGTTGTTTTGATCTTGATCTTAATCGTTTTGGTTTTAATCGTAACGGTATTGACCAAATTCATCAATCAAAAAGAGGATATTGATGAGAGAGATAGAGAATTTGTAAATCAAAAATTAAATCTTAACAAATTGGTGAGAAGCAATGGCTTCTTATTCTTTGTGATTTTAATATTTACAGCCGTTGTCGCAAAAACAGTAATTGATGGTCTTTATACTGTAGGGGTTCAGCAAGGTTACCAGCCTACGCAGCCGATTGCTTTCTCTCACGAGATTCATGCGGGCCAGTATGAAATTGAATGTCAGTATTGCCATACAGGCGTAATGAATAGCAAAAGTGCTAACATCCCATCAGCTAACATCTGTATGAACTGCCATTCTTCAATAAAGAATGTTGGCGGAGAAAGCGGTTTTTCTCCTGAAATCAAAAAAATATATGACGCCTTAGGTTACGATGAAGAGTCTGGTGACTTTATTGGCGAAAATGAGAAGCCAATTGAATGGGTAAGGGTACATAACCTTCCTGATTTGGCTTATTTCAACCACTCTCAGCACGTGAATGTAGGCGAAATTGAATGTCAAACTTGTCATGGTCCTATTGAGGAAATGGCAGTAGTAAAACAATGGAGCACATTGACTATGGGATGGTGTATTAACTGTCACAGAGAGACTAAAGTAAATGCAAAAGGTAATGCATATTACGATCAATTAGTCGAGGCACATGATGGTGGCGACTTGAAAGTAGTAGATATAGGCGGTTTAGAATGTGCAAAGTGTCATTATTAATAAAAAATATTTAAGACTTCATTAATCATAGATATGAGTAATCAAAAAACATATTGGAAAGGAACTGAACAATTAACAAATGATCCTTCATTTGTTAAAAACGCAGAAAAGGAATTTCCTGAATACTTACCAATCAATGAGAATAAAGAGTCCAATGGAAGTACTTCCAGAAGGGATTTCTTGAAATTGATGGGGTTCGGTGTGGCTGCAGCATCCCTTGCTGCTTGTGAAGCACCTGTTAGAAAAGCAATCCCTTATTTAAATAAACCTGTTGATGTTGATCCAGGGATTCCTAACTATTATGCTTCTACTTATTCGGTAGGTGGCGATTATGCCAGCATTGTAGTGAAGACTCGTGAAGGAAGACCTATTAAAATTGAAGGAAACAAAAACTCTTCAATTACTCAAGGTGGTGTAAATGCACAAGTGGAGGCTTCAGTTCTTTCTTTATATGATCAAGAAAGATTAAGAGGTCCTCTAAAAGAAGGAAAAAGCACAGATTGGAAAACAATCGATAAAGAAGTTACAGAGCAACTTCAATCTATAAGTGATGCTGGAGGGCAAATAAGAATTGTATCCAATACAATCAACTCACCTTCTACTTTAAAAGCTATTCAAGAAATGGCTGATAAATATGGCAACACAAAGCATATAATGTATGATGCTGTTTCTCAGCATGGCATTTTAGCGGCTAATGATAAAATGTTCGGAGTGAAAGCAGTTCCTGCTTACGATTTCAGCAAAGCAAACACTATTGTAAGTTTTGGTGCTGACTTCTTAGGAACTTGGGTTTCTCCAATCGAACATACAAAACAATACAGTAAGACAAGAAAGGTAAATAGCGAGAACAAAAATATGTCTCGTCATTATCAATTTGAAGCTAACCTTTCATTAACGGGTTCAAATGCTGATTATAGAACACCAGTTAAACCTTCTCAAGAAGGATTAGCGGTAGCTGCTTTATATAATGAAGTAGCTAAAATGACTGGTAATTCTCCTATTAATACTAATAAAGTTGAGATAGCGAATATTGGCAAAGCGGCAAAAGATTTAGTTTCTAATAAAGGCAAATCTTTAGTTGTTGCAGGTTCGAATGATACGGATATTCAATTATTGGTTAATGGTATCAACTCCATGTTGAATAACTACGGAGCAACTGTTGACTTAAATCACCACTCTAATGCAAGAAAAGGTGATGATGCTGCATTTACTCAGTTTATAAATGATGCTAAAGCGGGAGTTGTTAAAGCAGTTATTTTCTATAATGCCAACCCTGCTTATGATTCAGGAATGGGAGAGGAGTTAAAAGCAGCTTTAGGAAAAGCTTCCTTAACAGTTTCTACTTCTGATAGAAAAGATGAAACGGCAGAACTAGTAAAATATGTAGCACCAGATCATCACTTCTTAGAATCATGGAATGATGCAGAGCCTAAGAAAGGTCAGTTGAGCTTAACTCAGCCAACTATTTCTCCTTTGTTCAAAACTCGTCAAGCTCAAGATAGCTTCTTGACTTGGACAGGAAACAAGCAAGAATATTATAATTTCCTTAGAAAGAATTGGGAAGACAAACACTTCAGTGGTCAAGAACCAACATTCGATATTTTCTGGGATAAGACTTTACATAATGGTGTTTTCACTTATAATGTAGAAAGCAGTGAATTATCCGCTCAAGATGTAGATTTATCTGCAAGCGCGAATAGAATTAACAAAAACTATAAATCAAACAATACTGGTTTAGAAGTAGCTTTCTATCAAAAAGTATCCATCGGAAATGGTTATCATGCCAACAACCCGTGGTTACAAGAATTACCAGATCCAATTTCAAAAGCCACTTGGGATAACTATGCTACTATCTCACAAAAAATGGCGAATGAGTTAGGAATCAAAATATTTGAAGGTAAAACTTCATTAATCAACTTGACTATCAACGGTCAAGCAATGGAAGTTCCAGCTTTAGTTCAGCCAGGACAAGCTAACGGAACTATAGGTTTAGCCCTAGGTTACGGAAGAAAAATGGCTGGTAAAGTGGCCAATGGTGTTGGATTTGATGTATATCCATTCTTAGGTCAGTTGAATGGAACTAAAACTTATGCTTTAACATCAGGTGTTAAAGTTGATGGAACTGCTGGAAGCTACCAATTGGCACAGACTCAAACGCACCAAACTTTCATGGGACGTGAGACTGTAATCCAGGAAGCTTTATTAGAGGATTACCAAAAGAAAGGCTGGGAAAGAGATTTCCAACCGCATATTGCAACTAGCAAAGGAAAAGTAAAGCCTTCCAAATTAACTCTTTGGAATGGCCACAAATACAATAACCATCATTGGGGATTAGCAATTGACTTGAACTCATGTACAGGTTGTGCAGCTTGTACAATTGCTTGTCAATCTGAAAATAATATCCCAGTTGTAGGTAAAGAGGAAGTAGTAATGAGAAGAGATATGCAGTGGATGCGTGTTGACCGTTACTACAGCTCAGATGCAGCTCCAGACGATACAAATGGATTGGAAAAAGCAGCCGAGAATCCTGAAGTTACTTTCCAACCAATGATGTGTCAGCATTGTAATAATGCACCTTGTGAAACTGTTTGTCCGGTTGCGGCCACGACTCACAGTTCAGAGGGATTAAACCAAATGACTTATAACAGATGTGTGGGTACAAGATATTGTGCAAACAACTGTCCTTATAAAGTAAGAAGATTCAACTGGTTCAAATACCATGACAATACCAAGTTTGATAAGAACATGGCCATGAATAATGACCTGGGTAAAATGGTATTGAATCCGGATGTAACGGTTCGTTCTCGTGGAGTTATGGAAAAATGCTCTATGTGTGTTCAAAGAATTCAAGCTGGTAAATTGAAAGCTAAAAAGGAGAAAAGACAATTAGAAGATAAAGATGTAAACACTGCATGTGCTTCAGCTTGTCCTTCTGATGCGATTGTTTTCGGAGACTTGAATAATCAAGACTCAGCTATTTCAAAATACTTGAAATTGAAAGAGAAAACGGATGAACCGATTAAAGAGGTGAATGAAGAACGCGCTTACCATGTATTGGAAGAGTTGCGAGTAGCACCTAATGTTTGGTATATGACCAAAATCAGAAATAAAGATAAAGTAAATACTAAGGCTTAATTTAATAACTGTAGCAATATGGAAGTCACTTCACCTGTAAGAGAAGTATTAGTAACAGGAAATAAAACTTATCATGATGTATCTCATGATATCTGTAGGCACGTAGAAGCCAAACCAAATCCAAAATGGTTGGCAGCTATGGCTATTTCTTTAGGAGCACTATTTATCGGAGGCTATGCATTAGCCATCACCCTTTGGGACGGTATCGGTATGTGGGGCTTAAATAAAACCGTAGGATGGGCTTGGGATATCACCAACTTCGTATGGTGGGTAGGTATCGGTCACGCAGGAACTTTGATTTCGGCTGTGTTGCTTTTATTCCGTCAGAAATGGAGAACATCCATTAACAGAGCGGCTGAAGCAATGACGATTTTTGCCGTTATCTGTGCCTTGTTATTCCCATTAATTCATACAGGAAGACCTTGGTTAAGTTTCTATTGGTTCGTTCCGATTCCAAATACTTGGGGTTCATTATGGGTTAACTTCCATTCTCCATTATTGTGGGATTTCTTTGCGATCTCAACTTACTTCACCGTTTCCTTAGTATTCTGGTATATTGGATTAATTCCTGATTTTGCTACAATCAGAGATAGAGCAACTAACAAAATTTCAAAAGGTATTTATGGTGCTTTAAGTTTCGGCTGGGATGGAGCTGCAAAAACATGGCAACGTTACGAAACCGTTTCATTGGTTTTAGCCGGTCTAGCTACTCCTTTAGTACTTTCAGTACACACCATTGTATCTATGGACTTTGCAACTTCGGTTATTCCAGGATGGCACACTACCATTTTCCCTCCTTATTTCGTTGCAGGAGCTATTTTCTCAGGATTTGCAATGGTACTAACCTTGATGTTGGTAACCAGAAAAGTATACAACCTTGAAGATTATATAACCATCAACCATATTGAATTGATGAACATTATCATCATGATTACAGGTTCAATTGTGGGTGTTGCTTACATAACTGAGTTATTCATGGCATGGTATTCAGGTGTTCAGTATGAACAATATGCTTTCTTAAACAGAGCAACAGGACCTTACTGGTGGGCATATTGGGCAATGATGACATGTAATGTGATTTCTCCTCAGTTATTCTGGTTCAAGAAAATTAGAACAAGTTTATGGGCTACTTTCATTTTATCTATTGTGGTAAACATTGGAATGTGGTTCGAAAGATTTGTAATTATTGTAACTTCTCTGCATAGAGATTATCTACCATCAAGTTGGGCAATGTTTAGCCCTACTATTTATGATATGGGGATCTACCTATTCAGTTTTGGTTTATTCTTTACACTGTTCTTCTCTTTTGCAAAATTCTTCCCAGTGATTAATATGGCAGAGGTAAAAGCAGTATTGAAATCTAGTTCAGGTGAAATCGAAAACAAAAAATAATTATGGAAAGCGGTAAAAACTTTATCGTAGGGATTTTTGATGACGAGTCAGTGCTTTTAAGCGCAGTCAAAAAAGTCCGTGGAAGCGATGTAAAAATTCATGAATGTTATACTCCTTATCCAGTGCATGGGTTGGATGATGAATTGGGCTATAAGCGCTCCAGAATTTCCATAGCAGCTTTTATGTTTGGAATCACGGGTACTTGCTTGGCTTTCCTTATGATGATATACATGATGGGGATTGATTGGCCAATGATTATTGGTGGTAAAGATTATGTTGCCATTCCTTCATTCGTACCAGTTGGTTTTGAGGTAACGGTTTTACTTTCTGCTTTAGGAATGGTAGGTACTTTCTTCGTGATTAGTAACCTTAAGCCATACGGAAAGCCAAGAATTTATGATATTCGAAGTACAGATGATAAGCATGTAATGGCAATTGATTTGGCTAAGAATAAAAAGTCTACAGACGAATTAAGTTCAATCTTGAAAGATTCAGGTGCTGTGGAAATAAATGAAAAGAAATTTTAAGTTGAATTATCAAATGATGAATACAAATAAAATATTTCAAATCTTATTTTTCGGCTTAGTTACAGTATTAGTTGTGGCATGTAAGCCAGGTAAAGATGATCCAGGAACGGAATACGCACCTAATATGTATCATGCCGTTTCATATGAGCCTTTAACACAGATTACTGAAAAGGATGCTGGTGCTTGGGTATCATCTGATGAGGATGAATATGGTGAGTATTACAACTCGAATCCTAACAATCCTTTCGGGATGACCATGAGAAAGCCAGCTGAAAATACAGTTCCTAGAAGTGAAAATGGAATGTTACCTTATAGATTACCAAAGGATAGCGTAGAATTAGCTGCTAGAACTTTAAAAAATCCTTTACCTGACAATGATAAAATATTAGAAGAGGGTAAAGTATTATATACAAAATATTGTACGCACTGTCACGGTGAAAATGGTGGTGGATCTATGGATGAAACAGCAAAAGTAGGTGCAGTTTACCAAGGTGTTCCGTCTTACAGTGCAGGTGCTACTTCTCAATTATCTGAAGGTCACATTTTTCACGTGATCACACATGGTATCAGAAGAATGGGAGCTCATGGTTCTCAGGTGCAGCAAGAAGACAGATGGAAAATTGTACGTTATGTACAAACTTTACAAAAACAAGATTAATATAACAGTTTTAAGATAATTTATCATGGCTGAAGAACAATTTCAATTTACTGCAAAAGCAAAAAAGAGACTCTCTATTTTAGCTGTTGTAGGTGTCGTTTTACTTATATTAGGTATTTTTTCTGCGAGCTCTAATTCCCATCATGCTGATGAAGCAAGTCATGGAGAAGGAACTGAACAAGTAGCAGAGAGTCATGGCGAGGAAGCACATGCTGGTGAAGAGCATGCGGCCGAAGAAGGACATGGTTACCATTGGTCAAAAAGAATATTTGCTAATCTGTGGATCAACAATATGTACTTTGTTGGTTTAGCTTTATTAGGCGTGTTCTTTGTAGCTATTCAATACGTTTCTCAAGCAGGTTGGTCAGCTGCCTTAATCAGAATTCCTATGTCATTTGGTAATTGGTTACCAATAGGAGGTATTTTGACATTGTTGATTTTTTGGTTTGGTGGTCATGATATATTCCACTGGACACATGAATATCTATATGATGTAAACGACCCACGATATGATGCTATCATTGCTGGAAAAGAGGGATATTTAAACACTCCATTCTTTTTGGTGAGAATGGTAATTTATTTTGTGGTGTGGTTCTTAATGTTCCGTTGGATTCGTAAAAAATCATTGGAAGAGGATTTAAATGGTAGTTCAAAATACTACTATAAATTAAGAGGGATCTCTGCAGGATTCATTGTTTTCTTTGCTGTTACATCTTCAACTTCAGCTTGGGATTGGATTTTATCTATCGATACTCACTGGTTCTCTACTATGTTCGGATGGTATGTATTCGCATCATGGTGGGTAACGGCTTTAGCTGCAATCACTTTAATTACTGTGATTTTGAAAGAGCAAGGATACTTGAAGATTGTGAATATTGGTGTTTTGCATGACTTAGGTAAATTCGTTTTTGCATTCTCAATTTTCTGGACTTATATCTGGTTTTCTCAGTTCATGTTGATCTACTATTCTAACATTCCAGAGGAGACTGTTTACTTTATTGAGAGACTTTCAAGTGATCATTATAGCATTGTATTTTTTGTTAATCTAATATTAAACTTTTTCTTTCCATTCTTGGTTTTCATGCCAAGAGATTCGAAAAGACATACAGTTTTCTTAAAAATCGTTACTATTATCGTTTTAATCGGTCATTGGTTTGATTTTTATTTAATGATTACTCCTGGTGTCTTGAAAGAAAATGGTGGATTCGGATTACTAGAAATAGGTATGGCAATGATTTTTGGAGTTGCATTCTTATTTGTAGCCCTAACAGGTTTATCGAAATATCCATTGGTGGCTAAAAATCATCCAATGATTAAAGAAGCAGAACATCATCACGTATTTTAATTTAATTAAGTAACAATAACATATATGTTCAATTTAGCTATAGGTTTAGGAGTAGTACTTTTATTAGCAATTTTGTTCTTGATCTTTAGAATTTCCTCTTTGATAAGTGTAGCAAAGGGAAATGCTGATAAGTTAGAATCAAGTTCTAATAAAATAAATGGTGCCATGTTCTTGGTCTTTTTAATAGGAGGTGGTTTCTTATTTTTCTGGTATTCATTTAAAGAATTCGATAATTATAATTTGCCAGTTGCATCGGAACATGGTTCGGAATATGAATTTTTGTTTTGGATAACAATGGCGGTTACGGGAGTTGTATTCGTTCTAACTCAAATCTTATTATTCTACTTCTCTTGGAAATATCAGTATAAGGAAGATTCAAAAGCACTTTTCTATCCAGAGAATAACAAGTTAGAAGTTATTTGGACATTTGTGCCAGCTGTTGTTTTAGCAATTTTGGTTTTCACAGGATGGAGAGTATGGACTGATATTACAGCACCAGCCCCTGAAAACACTAATAATATTGAAATTATGGGTTACCAATTTGCTTGGGGTGTTCGTTACCCAGGCCTAGATGGTGAATTAGGTGATTCTGATTACAGAGAGATTGATGCAACCAACAACTTTGGAATTGATTTTAATGACAAGGCTGCTTATGATGATTTCATTCCTCGTGAAATGCATATCCCAAAAGGAGAGCCTGTAACATTTAACATTAGAGCTAGAGACGTATTGCATAGTGTATTTGCGCCTCACTTTCGATTGAAAATGGATGCAGTTCCTGGTATGCCAACATCATTTACCTTCACGGCTACTAAAACTACTGAGGAAATGAGAGAGGAATTGAATGATCCTGAATTCAACTATGAAATAGCTTGTACTGAGGTTTGTGGTAGAGGACACTATTCTATGAAATTAACTTTGATAGTGGATGAACCTGAAGATTATAGAGCATGGTATGCAGAGCAGGAGTCATTCTTGAAAAGGAATCCTGAGTATTTGTCAAAAGTTCCAACTGAATTAAAAGAAGTTGCACTTTTGAAAACAGGAATTGAAAACAAAGAGTTAGACTAAAAAATAAATCATAAAGTTATGTCAACAGCGGCAGAAGTAAATATAGATCAAGATGTTCACCATGATGAGCATCATGATCACGAACAAAGCTTTATTTCAAAATATATTTTCACTACCGATCATAAAATGATTGGTAAGCAATTCCTAGTTACGGGTATAATGTGGGGATTGATTGGTGTTGGAATGTCTGTAATCTTCCGTTTGCAATTAGGATTTCCTGATATGCAATTAGAGTGGTTAAGACCTTTATTAGGAGGTTGGATTACCGAGACTGGTCAATTAGATCCTGAATTTTATCTTGCACTTGTTACGATGCATGGTACCATTATGGTATTTTTTGTATTAACAGCAGGACTTAGTGGTACTTTTAGTAATTACTTAATCCCACTACAAATTGGTGCTCGTGATATGGCTTCAGGATTTATGAACATGTTATCATACTGGTTCTTCTTTTTATCAAGTGTGGTAATGATGACTTCAATTTTTATAGAATCAGGTCCTGCAGCTGGTGGATGGGTTGTTTATCCGCCATTAAGTGCATTACCACAAGCTATTCAAGGTTCCGGTTTAGGAATGACTTTATGGCTAGTTGCAATGGTATTCTTCATCGTTTCAATGTTATTAGGTGGTATTAACTATATCACTACAGTAATTAACTTGAGAACTGAAGGAATGTCATTTTCTAGATTGCCATTAACAATCTGGGCTTTCTTCTTAACTGCAGTTATTGGATTATTATCTTTCCCAGTTTTATTTGCTGCAGCATTATTATTAGTATTTGATAGAAGTTTTGGTACTTCTTTCTATTTATCTGATATCTACATTGGTGGGGAGGCCTTGCCAAATATGGGTGGTAGTCCTATTCTATATCAGCATTTGTTCTGGTTCTTAGGTCACCCTGAAGTATATATTGTATTGTTGCCTGCTTTGGGTATCACATCAGAAGTTATTGCAACCAACTCAAGAAAACCAATATTTGGTTATAGAGCGATGATTGGTTCTATGTTAGGTATTACTGTTCTGTCATTCGTTGTGTGGGCTCACCACATGTTCGTTTCAGGATTAAATCCTTTCTTAGGTTCAGTTTTTATGTTCTTAACATTAATTATCGCTATTCCATCAGCGGTTAAAGTGTTTAACTACTTAACAACGCTATGGAAAGGTAATATCATTTTCACACCAGCTACATTGTTCTCAATTGGTTTGGTTTCATTCTTTATATCAGGTGGTTTAACAGGTATTTTCTTAGGAAACTCTGTTATTGATATTCAATTGCACGATACATATTTCGTGGTTGCTCACTTCCACTTAGTTATGGGTAGTTTATCAATCTTCGGATTGTTAGCAGGTGTTTATCACTGGTTCCCTAAGATGTTTGGAAGAATGATGGACGAAAAATTAGGTCATATTCACTTCTGGATGACATTTATTGGTGTTTATATGATTTTCTTCCCAATGCACTACATCGGGATTGCTGGTTTCCCAAGAAGATATTACTCATGGACTAACTTTGACGCTTTCAGTGCTTATACTGACTTGAATATGTTTGTGTCTATTGCAGCTTTTGTTACTGTTGCGGCTCAATTCCTATTCTTGTTCAATTTCTTCTATTCAATGTATAGAGGAAAGAGAGCGCCTCAAAACCCATGGAGATCAAATACTTTAGAGTGGACAGCTCCAATTGAGCCTGGTCATGGTAACTGGCCTGGAGAAATTCCTAAAGTGTACAGATGGCCTTATGATTATAGTAAGCCAGGTGCTAAAGAGGATTTTATTCCGCAGCATATTCCATTGTCGCAAACTCCTGAGTCTAATTTAGATCATGAAGTTGAATTAGCGAAAAAAGAAGTTGTTGATAAAACAGCTGATGCAAAATCAGACGCCTAATAAATCATTTAAAGTAAACAGCTATTATCGTAACTTAGTAACAGTTACGGTGGTAGCTGTTTATCTTTTGATACTTGCAGGCGGTATCGTGAGAAGTACTGGTTCAGGCATGGGATGTCCAGATTGGCCTAAATGTTTTGGTCAATGGGTTCCGCCAACTTCTACAGAAGAACTGCCAGAAAATTATCAAGATTTTTATGCAGAATATAGACATCAAAAGAATATAAGATTTGCCAAATATTTAGATGTTTTTGGCTATTCTGAAATTGGAAAAGCCATTTTGGAAGATGAATCAATAAAAGAAGAAGCTGAATTTAATGCTTCTAAAACTTGGACAGAATACGTAAATAGACTTTTAGGTGCTCTAGTTGGTTTTTTGATTATTCTTTGTGTTGTGGGTTCTATTAAATATATAAAGCAGTCTAAGGCAGTATTTGTATTGGCCTTTGCTTCTTTGGTGCTAGTATTGATTCAAGGATGGATAGGTTCAATTGTAGTTTCTACCAATCTACTTTCCTGGTTAATAACCATACATATGGTTTTAGCACTTGTGATTCTAGCAGTTTTAACTGCTTTATATTTTGTAGTACATCGCAAAACTGATAAAAGGCAATTAGTGATTCAAGAGCAAAAAAAGCTTACTTATGTTTTGGTAATAGCTATGCTCATGATATTGGTGCAAATTATTTTGGGTACTCAGGTGAGAGAATCTTTAGATATAGTAGCAAGTAGGTTAGGAGATGCTCTTAGAGGCAGTTGGATTGAAGATTTGGGTGTTGAGTTTTATATTCATCGCTCTTTTTCTATCGCAATTGCAATTATTCACCTATATCTTTTGTTCAAATTATTTAAGGCGAAAGATGAGTTGAAAGACATTTATCGAAATGTAAAAATCTTAATGAGTCTTATAATATTAGAGATTTTATCAGGTACTATTATGGCTTATTTTGCTATACCATTTTGGGCTCAACCAATTCATTTGGTTTTAGGTAGTATGATTTTTGGAGCACAATTTTATATATTTTTGCAAGTAGTTTATACTACTCAAAAGACAAATAAAAAGGAGTATGCAATATCCTAATTCACAAAATATATCCATTACGGACTTTGTATTAAGTTACGCAAAGAATCTATTCATATTATTGAAGCCTAGGTTAAGCTTTTTGGTAGCTTTTTCTTCAGCTTTTGGCTATGTATTAGGCTTTAGCGGAAGTGGAATAAATTATGCAGTTCTTGCTTTTCTTTCCTTAGGTGGTTTTTTAGTATCAGGTTCCGCAGTTACCATCAATCAAATCTTAGAGATAGAGTTAGATAAAAAAATGGACAGGACTAAAAACCGTCCATTGCCTACTGGTAAAATATCAATTCAAGAGGCTACAATTTATGCTGTTATAACTGGTCTTGCTGGCTTAGGATTATTATTAATTTTTACGAATGTCTTAACCACAATCCTATCATTAGTATCTTTGATTTTATATAGCTTTGTTTACACTCCCTTAAAAAGAGTAGGGCCAATTGCTGTTTTTGCGGGTGCTATCCCTGGAGCTTTGCCTCCATTATTAGGATGGGTTGCTGCAACCAATGGATTTAGTATAGAAGCATGGATTATCTTTGGTATTCAGTTCATTTGGCAATTCCCACATTTCTGGGCTATTGCTTGGGTTGCAGATGAAGATTATAAGAAAGCAGGCTTTAAATTATTACCTTCAGGAGGGAAAAAGGATTTGAATACAGCTATTCAAATTATGATTTATACTTTATTCTTAATTCCATTAGGTTTATTGCCTACCTTGTTTGGAATAACTGGAATTTATTCAGCCTTAGTGGCTACTATTTGTGGTGTTCTATTTTTAAGTCAGACCTTCTATTTAATGAAGGAATGCAGCAAAGAGGCAGCTTTGAAAATAATGTTTGGTTCTTTTTTATACTTGCCAATAGTACAAGTAGCTTATTTATTAGATAAAATTTAATTATGGAAACTTCTTTAAATAAAGAACAACAATTACAACCGAGTATTAAAATACTCTCCATGCATCCTCTAAAGTTTGCATTGTGGTTATTTATAGTCACTGTTGTGATGATTTTCGCAGCTCTTACCAGCGCTTATATTGTTCGTCAATCAGAAGGGAATTGGTTGATATTTGAATTACCTAATATCTTTTTATACAATACAATAATATTAGTTGCTAGTAGTGTAACCATGCATTTGGCTTATTTAGCGGCTAAGAAAGATAATTTTAAGCAATTAAAGCTTTTCATGATAATAACGGCAGTCTTATCTGTAGCTTTTTTTATTGGGCAATATGAAGCTTGGGGCGCTTTGGTAGATAGAGATGTTTATTTTGTGGGTAATCCTTCAGGCTCATTTTTATATGTAATTTCAGGATTACATGCATTTCATTTGATTTCAGGGCTGATATTTATTTTAATTATGTTATTTTCGGCTTTTAAATATAAGGTTCATTCTAAAAATATGGTAAAAATGGAAATGTGTACAACATATTGGCACTTTTTAGATGGACTTTGGGTATATTTATTTATATTTTTGTTGTTAAATCATTAATCCTATATTGAACAGTTAAATTTATGGCAACTATTGTAGAAATTGATACTACTACCACAAGCAAATGGGGAGGTGGAGTAGCCCCCATGAATGCTAGTTATGGAAAACTGATGATGTGGTTCTTCCTTTTATCGGATGCATTTTCATTCTCAGCTTTACTAATAACTTATGGTCTAATCCGCTATTCACATCCTGCTTATCAGGGGCCAACTTCTGAATTTACTTTTAGTACAGAATATTGGCCAATTCCTGAAATGGTTTTTGAAGCACTTCCATTCTTACATGGAGTTCATGCGCCTTTGATTTTCGTAGGGATCATGACTTTTATATTGATCTTGAGTAGTGTTACTATGGTATTAGCTGTTGAGGCTGGTCATAGAATGGACCGAAGAGCTGTAATCAAATGGATGCTTTGGACTATCATTGGAGGATTAACTTTCTTAGCTTGTCAGGCATGGGAGTGGAGTCACTTCATTCACGGAACTGCTGAGGGCACTGTTAACGCAATGGGTGAAACTATTTATGGAGCTAACCTTACGGAAAATCAATATGGGCCTCCATTATTTGCTTCCTTATTCTTTTTTATTACAGGTTTCCACGGATTCCACGTATTTAGTGGGGTAGTGATCAATTTCATTATATTCTTCAACGCAGTAGTGGGTACTTATGAAAAAAGAGGTCATTACGAAATGGTTGAGAAAACCGGACTTTATTGGCACTTTGTTGATTTGGTTTGGGTATTCGTATTTACACTTTTTTACTTGATTTAACTTTATTTAAATAGAGCCTATTAGGCAATTAAATAAGTATATTCTATTTCTATTTGATGTTGAATCAAATAGAAAGAATTTGCAAAAATAATTATTAGAATCCATATAAGATATGTCACACGAAGAAACTAATAACGTTCAGGTAATTCCTGAAGATAAGGAGAAGACCAAAAAGATTTGGAAAGTAGCAGCGATTTTGGCAATTGTAACCATTATAGAATTTATTTTTGCTTTTACTTTGCCAAGAGGTATCATTCTGGTATCTATTTTCTTAGGTTTAACAGTAGTAAAAGCATTTTATATAGTTGCTGAATTTATGCACTTAAAGCATGAACAGAAAGCGTTAATATGGTCTATAATGATACCTACTATACTGATTTTATGGTTAGTTGTAGCCTTGATGGTAGAAGGTACTGCTATATTTAACATCAGACATTAAATTATTTCATTTGATATTTTTAATAAATCAGGTTGGTCTAAATCAACCTGATTTTTTTGTTTATGAAGAAGTCAAAAATTTTAATTCTACTGTTTACACTTACTTTTCCAGTAATTCTTTACTTGTTTTTGCGATCTTATGGGCAAAATGAATTTGCATTGCCTGTGTTTTTTGAGAATGCAGAGAAAAAGTTTTGTAATGATTCAACAGTAAAGAGTAACTCTGTTCAAGTATTTAGCTTGAATTTACAAGATTCATTTAAGCTGGAAGATATTTATAATGCTGATTTTAAAATAATCCATTTTCCTAATCCTCAAGATTCAGAGATTCAAACATTGAAAAATGAGTTGAATAGAGTCTTTAATACTTTTGATGAGTTGTCTATTAATCTTTTAAGCTTTGAAGCAATCACAAATAAAATGGGTGAGATGAAAGTAAGCAAAGCATTTTTACCAGGCCAAAGATCTGAAACGTATCTTTATCCAACAGCTGAAAAAGATGTTTTTGTAAACTGTATTTATGCATTTCCAACTCAAGATTGGGAGGGGGAACATCCAACTGAGGAAATTATAGCTTTTGATCATACTTTGGTTTTATTAGATGAAGAAAATAGAATCAGGGGCTATTATGATGGTTATGAAACAAAAGAAGTAGACAGATTGATATTAGAAATAAGAGTTTTATTAAGTAATAGATAAATGGAATCAGTAAACGGTAAGCAAAAATCATATATTAAATTAATTTGGGTTTTATCCATTGCAATTCCTGTAGTTGTTGCAATTCTTATATTCGCACCCGAAAAAATACAAGGTGCTGGTGATTGGGTTTATATTCTCCCACATCTGAATGCTACTTTTAATTCTATCACAACTGTTGTATTATTATTAGGATTGTATTTTATCAAGCAAAAAAACATTAAGGCTCATAAGAGTATGATGTCTATTGCTTTTACTTTTGGGAGTCTTTTTTTAGTAAGTTATGTGATATATCATTCTACAGCTGATTCTACTATTTACGGAGATATAAATGGAAATGGAGTTTTAGATGATGCTGAAAAAACTAAAGATCTAATGTGGTGGAGAGGATTGTATGTAGGTATTTTATTACCACATATAATTTTAGCAGCGGTTGTGGTTCCATTTGTTCTTTTTGCATTCTATTATGCATTGACTGATAAAATAGAAAAGCATAAAAAAATAGTTAAGTGGACTTTTCCTATTTGGTTGATTGTTTCCATTTCTGGAGTTATAGTTTATCTAATGATTAGTCCATATTATCTAAACTGAACAGAACTCATTAAAATGTTTTGTGGTTCTATTTAAAATTGACTAGATGAAAAAGTTTCTATTATTATTTGCATTTATTATTCTTAATCTAAGTGAAACTGTAGCTCAATGTGCCATGTGCAGAGCCACAGTAGAGAACAACGTAAATAATGGCGAAATCGGAATTGCTAGTTCATTGAACTTCGGTATTCTTTATCTATTTGCAGCCCCGTATTTAGTGGCTATGGTGATTGGAATTTTATGGTATAGAAATAGCAAAAAGCAGAATAAAAAAATTGATCTAAAATCTATTTTATCTAGGAATAAGGTGGAGTAAGCAGTAGATGTTCAATTTACCTTAAGCTAGTTTTGATTGTTTACCCTCAGGTTCTTCGCTCTCATAGTCAGTTATCACTGGAATGCTCATTACTACATTTATACCGCCACCAGGCTTTGAATTAAAATATACTGCTCCATTTATAGTATTCACTCTTGCATAAATACTTCTCATTCCCATGCCGGAATCTACTACATTCTGAACATCAAATCCGATTCCATCATCTTCATAGAATACACTAATTTCATTTTCTGCTTGACTTATTTGTAAATTGATATTGTTTGCTTCAGCATGCTTTATAGTATTGTTGATTAATTCCAATATTACATGATAGATATTTCGCTCTACTTCAAGAGGTAATCTTTTTTGTAGGCCATAAATAGCTAAATCAGCGTTTATTCTTTCTGCTTCATTAATTGTTCTAATAGTGTCTTTAATGGCTGTTTCTAATCCAAATCTGCTTAATAGGTCAGTAGAAAGATTATGAGATATTTCTCTTGTTTCTTTTATAGCCTCATTTATATTTTCCATTACCTTTTCAGCGGCTATCTGTTTATCACTTGATTGAAACAGAAGCTTAATAGAAGATAATCTAGCCCCTAATTTATCATGAAGGTCACTGGCTATTCGGTTTCTTTCTTCCTCTTGTCCATGCATCATAGCGTTGAGTTCTTTTAATTCTTGCTCAGCTTTCATATTGGTGATTTCTTCATTTTTTAATCGCTTCAAATATTTTTGTTTCTGAATGAAGAACCAAATGGTTGATATTATTAATATAATCAATAAAATACTTAAGCTCAGGAATAGATTTTTCTGAAAATTTTCACGTTCGATGGCAATTTGTTGTGCCCGGATCTCTTCTTCTTTCCTTTCAGTTTCATATTTGGTTTCTAAATCTTTTATTTCCTCCATTTTTTCATTGTCATAAAGGGAATCTCTAAGATTATTGTATTTTTGAAATAGGAGAGAGGCTTCATCAACAGCTCCGACTCCCATTTTTGCTTTTACCATATTGGAGTAAAGATTCATTTCTCGATGTGGGTTTCCAACAGATTTAGATAACTCTAGACTTTTTACATAACTCGCATAGCTTTCTTTAAATTTTTCTTGTTTAAGGTAGATATTTCCTATTCCCATTAATGTAGTTGCTATTCCATCTTTATCTTGAAGTGCTTTTTTTATAATTAGTGAACTTTTATAATTGCTTAAAGCAGCATCTAGGTTTTCATTTTCTTCATATAACAAGCCAAGATTGTGATATAACTTAGAAATATTGGAAGAGTCATTGATTGCTTTAGATACTTTTAAAGCATTTAGATAATAATATACTGCTGAATCATAGTTGAATCGCACAAAATCTTTTGAAGAGTAAAGAACACCAATGTTTTGGCTAAGGATTCCTGCTCTTTTGCCTTCATTTTTGTTGGGTAATAAATCAAAAGCCTTTTGGTAATATTTTAAAGCTAATTCTTTACGGTCTGCCAAATAGTAATTTGCTAGATTGTTATAATTGCTAACTAAACCAAGTAAGTTTCCAACTTCTTGGTTAACTTCTATTGACTTATAATAGTATTTTAAGGCATTTTCCTTGTTATCTCTGTTTTCATAAATTAATCCAAGATAATTTAGTGAACTTCCAGTTAAGTTAGATATGTTTTGGGATTCTGCTTCGCTTGAAATGATCTTTTTAAAGATAGAAATAGAGGAGTCAATCTTATTCTCTTTTCTAAGTTCTTTCGCTTTTTCAAAAAGCTTTTCCAAAGATTTTTGAGCAAATATTGAATTGCTTATTGTTATAAAAAGTAAAAAAAAGATTAGTAACCTTTTCATATTTAAAGTTACTAATCAAATGTATAATTTAAAAATGTATTACTCTCCCATTTCACTAGTTTCAGCTTCAGTTTTTCCAGTCTCAGTAGTATCAAAATCTGGTTCTTCAATTAATTCACATGCTGAAAAAGTGAACATAGCGGCTATTATTAATACGAATTTGATTGTTTTTAAAGCTTTCATAATTTTTCTTTTTTGTTTTCCCTAATTATAATATACAATATTAGAATGTTTTAATTTGTTCTAAAACACCTATTTAGGGGTTTTTTATACTTAATTGAGGGTTACTTCAATACCTATTTGGTGGTTTTGACAGCTGCTTTCACTATTGATCCTTACTAAAATAAAGACTTATACTGGGCGTTTGGAATACTGAAAAGATACTCAAATTTGTTTATGAGCCCTTTTTAGTGGTTTTACAGTTTTATTTTTGACGTATGTCAAAATTGTATTATTCTAATGTAGTGGTGTTAAATACCCCCATTTGGGTATATTTTATACCCCCAAAAAAGTTTTATTTTACCCCTAAAATGGTGTTTTTTATTAAGATTTCCCTTCTTACCTTTGAAATGTCGCCAGTGAAATAATAATAAAAAACAACCAAGACTTTTTATATATAGGCGACATTACCTGACTAGGTCGGGACAGCTAAAATGAAAGTATAACTTCTCCCCTATTGTTGTTATTCAGTCATTGTCCCGTCTTAGCAGGTTTTTTTAATACCTTTCAAAATTGATATTCCAGAATGTGGGATATATTGAATATCATTCATGAATTAGGTTCTCATCTTGGTCAGTTTAATTAAATATTAATTATGGATAACTGCTGATTTATTTAACCCCTTTTGCTCATGAGTTTACCTAAAATAAATACTAGCCAAATTTTTGAATCCCGCTTGCAGATATTGCACGAACAAATGGATTCGATTCTCAAAATGCTTTTTAAGCTCGTAAAAGCAGATCAAGTCTTTTTATCATTATGGAATGAGGATTTTAATCAAGTTTATAATCAAAATAATGGTTTTTATCAATCTGAAAATTTGGATGGACAACAACTAAAGCAAAAATTTGAATCTTTACATTCAGATGTAATTTATGTTTCCAATGCACGGCTACACACTTTAATTCGTGATATTCAATTTTTTACTGAGAATGATAAAAATACTCATGTTTATCTTCTTCCTTTAATAGATGATAACGATAATAGAATAGGGGTCTTGGGATTAAATATGTCATCTGATCAAACTTATGATTTTGAATCGATAGTTCATCAAATTGAAAGCATTGGTCAACATATAACAGATCTTTATGATAAACTAATTAGTGAAAATACATTTTCTCAAATCCATCAAATTAATTTTGACCAATTGCCCGCAGCTTTCTTTAATTTTAGTATTGATAAAAATGCTGAATTATTGGATTACCAATTCAGTAAATATTTAATTAGGAATCATCCAGCTTTTCTAAATTATGCAGGTAATTCATCTGAAATGATAGAGCCACTTTTACAGATGGATTTGGTCTCCTTTACTAAAATGATAGTACGTTCAAAAAATGATCAAAGTATTGAATATGTTTATCCCTATTTGGTAAATGGACAAGAGAAAAAATATTTTCTAATCAAGCTACATGTGTCACTTTCGGAAACTGGAATATATCAATGCTTGGCTGTCATAAATGACATCAGTATTCACCGCACTTATTGTGCTACTTTAGATCAAATCTTATTTGATATCTCCCATGTAATGAGAAGACCAGTTGTAAGCATGAAAGGATTAACTAATCTGATTGACTTAAATCAATTTGATAGAGGAGAGCTTTATGATATTGCTGGAAAGATAAAAGTAGTTTCTGATGAAATGGAAGATTATATAAAGGCAATGTTTAAAATATATGAAGCTAAACAGGCAACTGAGTATAATTTGTGATTTGTAGAAACTGTAAATCCGTAGCAAATTTGTAATACTTGCTACGGATTTCTTTTTTTAGATAATATTAAGCTCCTTTCCAACACTTGTAAATGCTTCAATTGCCTTATCTAAATGCTCTTTTTCATGAGCAGCAGATAATTGAACTCTTATTCTTGCTTGTTCTTTAGGCACAACCGGAAAGAAAAAACCAATCACATAGATTCCTTCTTCTAAAAGTCTATCAGCAAATTTTTGAGATAATGCCGCGTCATAAACCATTATAGGAACAATAGCTGAATCTCCGTCTTTTATGTCAAAGCCAGCTTTCTTAATATTTTCCTTAAAGTAATTAACATTGTTTTCAAGCTTATCTCTTAATTCAGTTGAGCTGCTTAATAAATCAAATACCGCAATTGATGCGCCCACAATTGATGGAGCCAAGGAATTAGAGAATAAATAAGGTCTTGATTTTTGACGTAGCATATCAATGATTTCTTTTCTACCTGTTGTGAAACCACCCATTGCGCCACCTAAAGCTTTACCTAGCGTGCCCGTAATGATGTCGACTCTACCCATTACATCATTTAACTCATGAGTTCCTCTTCCAGTTTTTCCAATAAATCCTGTAGCATGGCAGTCATCAACCATGACCAAAGCATCATATTTATCAGCTAAATCACAAATTTTATCCAATTGAGCAACATAACCATCCATGGAAAATACGCCATCAGTAACTATGATTTTGCTTTTAGCATCCTTAGCTTTTTTCAATTGTTCTTCCAAATCAGCCATATCATTATTCTGATATCGATATCTAGCAGCTTTACAAAGCCTCACTCCATCTATGATAGAAGCATGATTTAACGAGTCAGAAATAATGGCATCTTCTGGCCCTAAAATAGGTTCAAATACACCACCATTGGCATCAAATGCTGCTGCATAAAGAATGGTGTCTTCCATTCCCAAGAATTTAGCTATCTTTTGTTCTAATTCTTTGTGTATATCCTGTGTGCCACAAATAAATCTAACGGAGGACATGCCGAATCCATGGCTATCTAATGTGTTTTTTGCAGCTTCTAATACCTTAGGATGAGAAGAAAGCCCTAAATAATTATTTGAACAGAAGTTTAATACTTCTTTTCCTGTATCAGTTTTAATGGAAGCTCCCTGCGGAGTAGTAATGATTCTTTCTTTTTTATAAAGACCGTCTTTTTCTAATTGTTTAAGTTCGCCTTGTAATTTTTCTTGAAGATTTCCGTACATAATTCCTGAAATTTTTTCTTTACGCAAAGATAAGCTTCATTACAAGAACCACCATTAATTTGTAGTAATTTCGACCTTAAATCCTAATAATTATATGTAGAAACATACTGTATTATTTGATCTCATTTTGAAATATAATTAAATTGGTAATTAGGGTAAATACTTATGATATTCAAAAATCAGTAAGTGAAAATACCTATAAAAATGACGTAAGTACTTGGAAAACAATAGATATTGGCCTTTTTTATTATTAGATCAATTGTAATATTTTAAAGCTATGCTGTTTTTCTTTTAAGTTTAACCCCTATAATTTTGTCTTTATGATTCAAAATTTTCAAAAAGACTTGAAGGAAAATCTAAAAAGATATGTATCCGTTGATAATAAGATGGAAGCGAACTTTGAAGCTTTTAAAGAATTTTTTGAGAATGGATATGATCCTATGTTCATTATTGACTTGGGATCAAATCAATTTCTTAATGTAAATCAGCAATTTGTAAAAAAACATTCAGAATTCCAGAATGCATTGGCATTATTTGAAGTTAGCATTGAAGAGACTTTCTTTATCGAAGGCGTACAGTTTGAGCAGAATGATAAAGTCTTTCTATTTAATCCTATTTTTCGTAATGAAGGAAAAGCCTTGATTCAAATATTAGAATTAACGCCACACGTAAATTCCCATAAACTATATAGTGAATTAACCAGCGATCATTTTTTTGAAGAATTATTAATTAATAAAGATTTATTAAATAAACTACCAAGTGGGATAGTACACACTAATAGAAATTTTGAATCACTTTGGTATAATGAAAAATTCAATTCCTTATTTGGTCGAGAGATTGAAAAGAATTTTAATTTTATTGATGCGATTTATGTGAAAAATATTTCTCAATTCTGGGATAAAATTGCAAAATTGAATGAAGAGGGCGGGCAAGTTTCATTTTCATTTGTAATTCATAATGTAAAGCAGTCTGATGAAATTTTTATTAATGCTACTGCCTTTCCTGTAGGCCATAGACATAGTTTGGAAGAAGGGTTTATCTTTATTTTAGAAGATAAAACTGAAAATTTGAATTTCTCTGAGGAAATAACAAAACAAAATTTGGCTTTAAATCAAATCAATCATGAGTTAGATAAATTTCTTTATAGCGTCTCACATAACATTAGAGGACCAATTGCATCTTTAGAAGGCTTGTTAAAAGTGATAGAAATTTCTGATGTGCAAACTGTAAATGAATTAAAATATCACTTAAGATTAAATTTGAGGCTGTTAAATAGTTTTGTAAGTGATATTAGTAATGTTGCCACTAATATCCATACCCATGTTAATTTTGAAAAGGTAAACCTGCGAGATGTTATTGAGCAAATGGTATTGTTTGTAAATGATATTTACGATTTAGATCCAAAAATTCATTTTGAAATACCCACAACTTATACTATTAAAACTGATGCGGACCGCTTAGGAATTATCATAAAATGTTTGCTTAAAAATTGTTTTCAATACAGAGATACTCGAAAGGAGCAACTTGAAATTCAAATTAAGGTGACCCAAAATGAGGACTTCCATTTGATTGAAATAACAGATAATGGAATTGGCATTTCTGAAAAGGTAAAGCCTTATATTTTTGATATGTTTTATAGAGGAACTGAACTATCAAGCGGAAATGGCATGGGACTCTACAATAGTCGTGAGATTTTGAAGAAGCTAGGAGGTACTATGAATATTGAAAGCAACCAAAGGGAATGGACTAAGGCAAAGATATATTTGCCAGTGAATGTTTGAAATAAAACCTCATGGGCTTTTTCCCAATGAGGTTTTATTCAGTAAATGAATTAATTGCCTATTATGTAGTAGAGACCAAAAGTTGGTGTAAACGTATTTGTACCAAAAGTGAATCCGTTAAATACAGTACTTGTATTTGCTCCAGCTGGTGTACTCGAATTTCTGCCAAAAGAGATTAAATTTAGTTCGAAATTAAATCCAACTTTTGATCCTGGTGTAAAAAGAATTCCAGGATTTACCCCGAAATTTAATGTAGAGGTGTCCTCAGTATCAGTTCTATCATTTCCATCTATAAAAGTTGAACCACCAAAACCAAATCCAAGACTTGCTGCTCCATAGAAGTGAACATTTTCACCCAAATCTATGTAATATCTAGCTTCAGGACCAAAAACGAAAGTATTTGTTCTAGTGTAAGTATCTTGACCTAAATTGTTTCTTTCGGTAACAAAACCTAAATTTCCACCAATTGAAATATTATCACTAATGAAATACTGTACATTGGGTAAGAGTCTTAACTCTTGTGTATTAAATCTTTCCAAACTTTGGAATTGAAGGCTACCTCCAATAAGCGTACTGCCAGTTCCAATTTGTGAATAAGCTTGTTGTACAGATAATAAGATAAATAAAACTAATAATTTACTTTTCATAATATGCTTTTTGTTAGTTGAACCACAATATTAACTCAATTTTCCCAAATTTATTATGAAATGTATGGTATCCCCATAAAAAGCAAAAAAACACAGACCAATGGCTTGATCTGTGCTATAAATATATTAATCTACTTTTTTTAACGAACATTTATACCAAATCCAACAGATAAAGTATTGTACTTTTGTATAGTGTAATCAACATTTAGAGCTAGTGCCCAAAGAAATTTTAATCTAAAACCAACTGTAAATCTTGGTCCACCACTACCATCAAAATCAAAACCTAGTGGATCTGTCAATTCAATGGTCTCTCCGTTTTCCTCAACTACATAAGTGCCATTTAATGCAAAATTTGATCTTACAATGTTCACTCCAACACCCGCATAAGGGGTGAAAAACAATAGTTTTTTCGATATTATTGCCTGAACTGTTGTTGCGCTTGCATTAAATTCTGCAAACTGACCTGCAGTCTCATCTATTTGATAAGTGGTAGATATATTATTATACCCAGCTAAAGCTGATAAATCAAAAGGTAATAATTTCATACCTGGAATCCATTGTTTGAAATCGTGCTTTACACCAAAACCAAATGATTGGAAACTGAAATCTCCAGCCGTTATTTCGGGTGTATATCGGATAATAAGGTCAGTGTTTTTTATGATACCAATCCCTAATTGGATTGTTGGTGTTGGAATAGCTAGTGGGCCGGGATAGTCTCCTAGTTGCTCTTCAATACCCGAAGGTGCCACAATTGTTTGAGTAGTACCGTTTATTAATAATTCTGTTGTTGTCTCTCCTCCGGCAAAAGTAGGTAAAGACGCACTTGTGGCTGGGCCATCTATTTGAAGAGTTGAATAATCTGATTCTAAAAATTCAAAAGATTTAGCTACATCTGGAATGGTCGCCAAGTTGACATTAAAGCTTAAATCAAAGCCCAAAGTCTTATGGGGCTTTGCTGTATTATACCATCCATTTGCAAGGCCATTCCCAATTGAATAAGCAACTGGATTCATGAATTCTTTTAGATATAGATTGGCATCAGCTGTACCCCCGTTTAGTACGTTTTCAAAATTTTGATTTTGAGCATTAAGATTATTATTCGCAATAATTGCGAAAATCGTTAAAATTATAGTAAATATTCTTTTCATAATGTTATGTTTTGGTAAGACATATAGATAAAAGTATTGAAATTTAATTGAAATTTTTGATTTATAGTAAAGCTCAGCCAAATAAACTTAAAAATGTGTTTTTATTGGATTGAACAGAGTAATAATCTTTTATATAGGATCTCCCTTTATTCCCTAAATCATTCCTAAGTTCAGGATTAGCCAAAAGTTTACTAATTCCTGCAATCCATTCTTTTTCAGTTTCTGCTAAAAATCCCGCCTGGCTTTCATTTATTATCTTTGTATTGACACCCACAGGGGAAGCCACTACTGGTTTTTTGATGGCCATGTATTGTAATAATTTAAAACCGCATTTACCCTGACTCCAAATATCATCGCTTAATGGCATAACCCCAATATTAATTTGGTTCAAATCTTCAATCTCACTTGATTTGTCCCATTGTATAAAACGCATACAATTGACAGCAAAATCAGGCTTTTGGTTGGAAATCACCAATAGTTCAAAATCATATTCCAAGGAAAGCTTATCTAAAACAGGGATGAGAGGTTTCAAATAGGGTAGGGTAGAATGCGTCCCTGTCCAGCCAATTGAAATTTTACGGGTGTTTGAATTTTTTAATTCTTTGTGATAATCAGTATCGATTGTGGTTGGGTTGAGCACTACTTGTTTGCTAAAATTTCTTGCAAATTGAGCTAAATATTCATTTCCACAACTTACTTTATAGCTCCATTTGCAAATGCTTTTGACTTTAGATTTCCATTTCATACTTGCTTTTAAGCTTCCTATTTCACTTGGATCTTCCAACCAAATAGCATCATCAAAATCATAGATTATCTTTTTTTTCCAAATAAAGCGAACTGCCCACTCAAAGAATGGTGGGCCAATTGGGCTAGCTTCTCTGTGGATAAATATAAACTCATAGGATTGGAGCTGAAATAATAATAGAAAGCGTTTGATGAACGATATCATGATCCAAAATAGTTTTTGAATACTATTTCCAGATTTATATAAAATATTCCATGCTTTTAAATTTAAGAAGGGGGCTAGTTGATATTTATAACCAGCTTTTTCTAGAATGGAGAGATATTGTTCAAATCTGAATCTTTGACTAGGCGCTTCATCAAAAGGGTAGGGGCAAACAAAAAATATTTTCTTAATTCCCATTTATTCTGGTATCCTGATTTCTCCACTTCCCATTTGAACACAAGAACCACCGACCATTACTTTAGAGATTCTTCCGTCTTCTTGCACAATTTTCATTTTCACTTGACTGGGCCGTCCTAATTCATAACCTTGTTCGCCAATTGATAGCTTACTTAAATCAACCATATTGTAATTATGTAAATAACACGCTAATGGCCCATGTGCACTACCCGTTGCAGGATCTTCTGCCACTCCAATATGAGGGGCAAACATTCTACTATGTGTTATATGCTCTTGGTTTTGAGTTTCCATGGTAAAAGCCATAACTCCTGTGATAAATATTTCATCCAATATTTCACTAAATAATTCATTATTTAATTTAAGCTTTTGAACGGATGCTAAAGTTCTGACTGGCACCATTAAAAAGGGATTCCCACAATTCACTATCCTACAAGGGAAATCTTCCTCAATTTCATCTTCTTCTATCGATAAAAGTGACGCAACTAGTTTTTTATCCTTAAAAGTCTGTTCAAATTTGGGAAGGGGTTGCTCCATCAGAATTTTAGAAATTTCATTTCCATTCTTTTCATATTGTACTTTCAGATTTCCAATATTTTGTTCTAAGAGCAATTCATTTTCCTTTTTAGGGCTAATTCCTTTCTCTTTCAAAAGATAGTATGCAGTTCCTATAGTTGGATGTCCTGCTGTTGGCAATTCCATTCCTGGAGTAAAAATCCTCATTTTGACATCAGCTTCTTCACTAGCTTTATGTAAAAATACTGATTCTGACAGGTTTAATTCTTTTGCGATTTTAAGCATTTGTTCAGCAGATAAGTCATCCGCATTATCAAAAATAGCTAATGGATTACCACCAAAAGGTTCTGAAGTAAACACATCTATCAATTGAAATTTAATTGTATTTGCCATGCCCGAAAATAAGAAAAAAGATTGAAGAAATGTAAATAGAGATTATTTAGAAATGGTTTTTATTTAAAAAAAAATGGCTCTACTTAATGAAAAGAAGAGCCATTTTATAATATTATATTTTGTTATTATTTATCATCATTTTTCTTTCCGCCACTTGGTTTTTTACCTGAGCTTGATCCTTTATCACTTCCTGATATAGAATCTCTCATATCAGTGTCGGCTTGAATATTTTGCATTCTGTAGTAATCCATAACTCCTAAATTACCACTTCTGAATGATTCTGCTATGGCTTGTGGAACTTGTGCTTCAGCTTCAATTACTTTTGCTCTAGCTTCTTGAGCTTTAGCTTTCATTTCTTGCTCTTCTGCAACAGCCATGGCTCTTCTTTCTTCTGCTTTTGCTTCTGCAACTTTCAAGTCTGCAGAGGCTTGATCTGTCTGTAGTTTAGCACCAATGTTTGCTCCTACATCCACATCTGCAATGTCGATTGATAAAATCTCAAAAGCAGTTCCAGCATCTAAGCCTCTCTGCAATACTAATTTTGAAATCTTATCAGGGTTTTCTAATACATTTTTATGAGATGCAGCTGAACCGATTGAGGTTACGATACCCTCTCCAACTCTTGCTAGAATTGTATCTTCTCCTGCACCACCTACTAATTGCTGGATGTTGGCTCTTACTGTTACTCTTGCAATAGCAATTAGCTGAATTCCATCTGCTGCAACTGCTGCAACTTTTGGAGTAGTGATTACTTTCGGATTAACTGAAATTTGAACCGCTTCAAAAACATCTCTACCTGCTAAGTCAATAGCAGTAGCTTGCTTAAATCCTAATGTGATGTTGGCTTTATCTGCTGAAATTAATGCTTTAATCACGTTGGGGACATTTCCACCTGCCAGATAGTGGGTTTCGAGTTCATTGGTGGTGACTTCTAAACCTGCTTTGGTAGCGGTAATCATGGATTCCACTATTATGCGTGGTGGAACTTTTCTGATTCGCATAAAAACAAGTTCGAACAAACCTACTTTTACACCTGAGAAAATTGCAGTAATCCACAAGTTGATCGGTACAAAATACAGGAATACGAAAAATAAGACTATTCCTGCTATTACAATAAAAATTAACGATGTATCCATATTATTTAATTGGTTCTACAAATATTCTTTTAGAATCTATTCTGGTTATTTTAACCTCTTGTCCTGCACCTATCCATTCCCCTTTGCTTCTGACTTCGTAAATCTTGCCAAAAATTTCGGCTTTTCCAATAGGTTTTAAATCAGAAACTGTTTTTCCTTTTTCACCTACTTGAAATGTGAAAATATCTTCATCATTCACTTTGCTTTGAATACTAGATTTCAAGGAAAATCTGTCCCATGATTTCGATTTGAAACTGTAGACAATTCCAACTATAGTTACCAAGACTGTTCCAGCTGTAGTCCAGTAACCTGCAGTATTTCCATAGTCATCAAATACAATGAAAATACCCACAATAGTGAGTAATAGACCGATCACACCAACGAAAGTTGTACCTGGAACGAAAATTAACTCAGCAATAATCAGCAAAAGACCTGCGAGAATAAGAAATATAATACCTATCATAGATTGAAAATATGATTAAAAATAGTTAAAATCAGTAAGCTTTTGCAAAAAGCACTCTTTTATTTGACGGTTTACCAGAATAAATACATTTTCCGCTTTCTTCTTCGGCATCCAGAGGAATACAACGGATAGTTGCTTTAGTTTCCTCTTTTATTTTATCCTCTGTTTCAGATGTTCCATCCCAATGAGCACTAATAAAACCTCCTGTTTTCTCTAGTTGAGACTTGAAATCTTCATAAGTATCGACTTTGAAAGTGTTTTCAGTTCTGAAGTCTTTAGCTTTTTTGTAGATGTTATCTTGAATTAATTCTAATGTATCCTCAATTACAGATTCAATTCCCTCAATATTTACAGTCTGCTTTTCTTTAGTATCTCTTCGAGCTAATTCTACTGTTCCGTTTTCTAAATCTCTAGGGCCAATAGCAATTCTCAATGGAACTCCTTTTAATTCCCATTCTGCAAATTTAAATCCAGGCTTATGAGTATCCCTATCATCAAATTTTACAGTAATCCTTTTCTTTTTTAATGATTTTTTAAGGTTTTCAGCTACTTCAGCAATTTTCTGTTGGTCTTCATCAGTCTTATAAATAGGGACAATTACAACCTGAATAGGCGCTAAGCGCGGAGGTAATACTAAGCCCTCATCATCAGAATGCGCCATCACTAATGCGCCCATCAATCTGGTGCTTACACCCCATGAAGTTCCCCAAACGTATTCTTGCTTTCCTTCTTTTGTGGCAAATTTCACATCAAAAGCTTTTGCAAAATTCTGCCCTAAAAAGTGAGAAGTTCCAGCTTGTAAAGCTTTCCCATCTTGCATTAAACCTTCAATACAATAGGTTTCCAATGCACCTGCAAATCTTTCACTTTCAGATTTCAAGCCTTTAATAACTGGTAGAGCCATGAATTCTTCAGCAAATTCCGCATATATATTAATCATGGTCTCAGTTTCTTCTATGGCCTCTTGTTTTGTAGCATGAGCGGTATGCCCTTCTTGCCATAAGAATTCCGCTGTTCTTAAAAATAAACGCGTTCTCATTTCCCAGCGCACTACATTAGCCCATTGATTGATCAATAATGGCAGATCACGATATGATTGCACCCAATTTCTATATGTATTCCATATAATAGTTTCAGAAGTAGGTCTCACTATAAGTTCTTCTTCCAATTTAGCATCTGGATCAACCACAATTCCTTTTCCATTCTCATCATTTTTCAATCGATAATGAGTAACTACTGCGCACTCTTTAGCGAATCCTTCCACATGGTCAGCTTCTTTGCTTAAATATGATTTTGGTATGAATAATGGGAAATAAGCATTCTGATGACCTGTTTCTTTAAACATATCATCTAATTCTCGCTGCATTTTCTCCCAAATGGAAAAGCCATATGGTTTAATGATCATGCAGCCTCTAACTGCGGAGTTCTCTGCTAAATCCGCTTTTTTTACTAATTCATTGTACCATAGTGAGTAATCATCACTTCTCTTTGGTAATACTTTTGCCATTTTATAAATTTTGGTATGAAGTTTGTGTCATTATTTATTGATTATTATCTCGATTGATTTTCATATATTGAAATCAATTTACAATAATAATCGTTGTAAAATTAGAAACTATAAATTATGTAGCCATGAAAACCTTAAGCTTTATATTATTAATTAGCATATTTTTTCTGCCGAAGGTCGGATTTGGACAATCTGATCTTAAAGTAGAAAATGATGACTTGTATTTTACTTCCGAAGATAGAAAGGAATTAAATAAAAAAATCGCCTTGGAAGAAAAGCGTAAGGCTGAGGAATTAAAAAAATCAGGCTACGCATATGATCAATTTGAATCATCTAATGAGAGTTTTAGTGATTTAAAGGATAGCGAAAAAGAACAAAATGCTAAATTGAATCAAGCACCTCCTGCTGCAGAGCAATCTGGAGACGAAGGATGGTATTATGATGAAAATGCTGCTAGAAATGGTCGCAATCCTCAAACTGGCGAAAGATTAGCCCAAACTCAAGTTTTTAATTACTATGGAGGAATGAATCCGATGATGTACGGAGGTGGGTATGGTTTTTATGACCCTTTCATGTTTAGACCTGGATTTAATGTTGGTTTTGGATTCAATTCTTGGGGAAGATCTTCTTGGTCAGTTGGTTTTGGTAGAGGATTTTATGATCCATTCTACGATCCATTCTTTGACCCTTATTGGGGAAATCCTTATGCATATAGAAGCCCATGGGGTAGACCATATTGGGGTTCAAGTTATGCTTGGGGTTACAACCGTGGATATAGAAATGGTTTTTATGATGGATATCATTCAGGATTATATAATAACTATTATATAACTGATAACCATAGTCATAGAAATACTAGAACTTATAGTAGTAGTCCAAGAATAAGCAGAAGTTCAACCCCTACAAGTAGAAATTCAAGGGTAGCTAATAATACCTCTAGAAACGCTAGAGAAACTTATAATACAAGTAGAAATGTAGGAACTGATAGAACTAGGGTTGTAAGTCAAACTTCTGATCGTTCAAGATATACTGCTTCAACGGGTGATAGAAGTAATTCAAGGACAGCTACTGCTAGGTCAAGAGGTGTAAGTGATAATTCATATAGCAGAACTTCAAGAACAGCCGCTTATGCTAGATCTACTTCAGATAATAATATTAGGTCTGCATCTTACTCTGGTGATAGAAGTAGAACAGTTAGAAATAATTCTTCTAATGTAACGAGATCAAGCAATACTCCGACAAGAAGCAGTAGCCAATATTATAATAGCTCTAGAACAAATAGATCTTCTTACTCATCAGGTAGAAGCTCATCTTTTGGAAATAGCTCTAGCGGAAGTAATTCTTCATACGGAAGATCATCGGGCTCAAGTAGAAGTAGTTCTTATGGAAGATCTTCTGGATCATCCAGTAGAAGCTCTTCATCAGTAGGTAGATCATCTTCTAGCTCAAGAAGCAGTAGTTCAGTAGGTAGGTCTTCTTCCTCCAGTAGCAGATCTTCAGGAAGCAGCTCAAGAAGTAGCGGTTCTTCTAGAAGTAGCTCTTCAAGAGGTGGAAGAGGTGGATGATAATATTTAAAAGCACCTAACCTTAGGTGCTTTTTTTATCTCTAATAATTAATTCATTCTTAAAAGTTTCCAAAGAAAATCTGTCAATTAAAATAGACACTATTAACTTTTTTTCGTTGAAATCGACACGGATCTAATAATTAATTTCTATTTGTATCCATAAAGGGATTCCTATATAGATGAGGTTATTAAAATCTTGAAAGATTCCATTTGACCACAAAATTAAATTCAATCATATGAAAACGCTCAAATATTCCTTCATAATATTTCTTGCTACTCTATGCTCTTATAATACAATAGCTCAAATTTCTCCTTATACTGCTGATGCTGTAAGATATAGTCAGACGGACGGAGGAGGAACAGCTAGATTTGTCGCATTAGGAGGAGCCAATGTTTCTCTAGGTGGTGATATTTCTTCAATATCAGGAAATCCAGCTGGCTTAGGTTTTTATAATAGGTCTTCTTGGGCTATTTCTCCTGTTTTGAGGATAGGTGATTTCAATGCAGAGTACCAAGGGGAAAGCTCTCAGAACATGGGAGGAAATATTCAAGTTCCGAACATGGGAATGGTTTTTCATAATAGATTTGAAGAATATGCTGGATCAAAATGGGTTTCAGGAACTTTTGGAATTGCAATAAATCAAAAGCAAAGTTATTATAATAATATTAATTATAGTGGAGAAGTTAATCCTGATCCTAATACAGGGATTCCAAATGATTTTATGGAATATATGCTTTCTCCATTTACTAATCAAGATGGAGAATTGAAGTTATATCAGTCTGAAGATGAATATACTCAAGATTTTCTTTCTAATCCTTATAGTGATTTAGCTAGTTATATTGATTTACTTGTAATTTTTGATGTAGAAGATGGAGATGGAAATCTCCTAGGGTATGAAGTTGATAGATATGATTTTAACGAATTAAGTAGCGCATCACAAAGAGAAAATATTAATACTTACAGCGGCCTAACAACTTTGGATTTATCCTACGGGGCTAATTATAATGATAAATTATTTCTTGGTGCAGGTCTTAATATACATTTCCTTAATTTCAGACAAGAGAAAACATTTACTGAAACGCCAGCCAATTCAATACTTAACCAATATGAAATAGATGAAGAAACCATTATTTCAGGTGCAGGACTGGGATTAACCTTAGGTGCAATTTATAAGCCAATTAATATGGTCAATATAGGTGTTTCATATTCTACTCCGACTATAATGACAATGAATGAAACACAAGATATTAGAATGCAGGCATTTTTTGTTGATGGTAGTCAGCCTGAAAGAGAATTATTGAATGAGGTTCCTGCTTATAGTTTTATGATACCACAAAAGGTGTCGGCTGGTGCAACCTTTTTCTTGTCTAAATATGGTTTCGCTACAACGGATATAGAATACGTTGATTATGAATCTGCTCGATTTAACAGTAGTAACGGTGCCTTTGGAGGTGATACGCCTGAAGTTGGGAGAGATCTTAAAAGCACTTTTAATATTCGTACAGGTTTAGAAGGTAGATTAGGTATTTTTAGAGCTAGGGTTGGTTATGCATATTATGATAATCCTTATAATACTGGTTTTCAACAAGGTAGAGATGCTATCAGTGGAGGAATAGGTATTTTGAAAAATGGATTTACAACAGATATAACTTATAGTTTAAGTCGATTTAATAATCCTAATTATTCACCATATGGAGGAGGGAGTGTTGTAGAATCTTCTTCTAACATCTCAAATTTTAGGCTTACTTTAGGGAGGAACTTTTAAATAGCACAAAATAGAAATGCTGAAATATTTACTTCAGCATTTCTATTTTAATCCTTTCAGTGAATTTTCATCCCACTTATTCAATTCTTTATTAGCCTCTTGATAGAAGGGGAGTCTTTTTTTGTATAATCTATTTAAAATTAGTTCAACATCATTTAAAGAATTGCATTCCGAGAACATCGGTCTTTTATTCCCGCCATTGGGTTTCCATATTCTTTTAGCCGTTTCTTTAATAGGAGGATTTAAGAAAATGCTAACTCCCTCTTCATTCATCAACTTTATATTATTATTAAAGCAGGGAGTTCCTCCACCAGTAGAGAGAATAAAGCCTTCGTAATTATCAATTAATTTGTTGAGATAGAAAGTTTCTAAGTTTCGAAAATGTTCTTCTCCTTCATTTTGAAATATTTCGTTAATGCTGAATCCTTCATTTGTTTCTATAACCTCATCTAGGTCAAAATAAAGAACTTTAATATTTTCAGCCCATAATTTTCCCCAGTAACTTTTTCCACTACCAGGTAAACCTAAAAGGAAATAACGCATTAATTTAATTTTTCTGTGATATCAATCGGATCAGGAACATCATTGAAATGCCATTTTGCTTTAATTGTACCATCTTCCACTAAAACAAGCCCAGGATTAGAACGAATGATAGTTTTTAAAACAGTTGCATCAGCATAATAGAAGTCCGTTTTCATGCCTCTTTCAGCTCTTATTTTGAGTACATCCTCTGCTGAGGAGGAAGTAAGTATTATAGGTTGAATATCAGGGCTAAGTCTTGAAAGAAGTCCATTTATGTCAATTAGTCCTTCCGTGTTTGCCTTTGAAATATCATAAGCTACAATCCATAATTTCTTCCCATTCATTACGGTTTCAGTTTTGTCACCTGATTCATTCCAAGTAGCAAAATCCGTTATTTTTGGTGTTGATGCATCAGGATTAGTTATTTCATGACCAGTTAAAGTATATCCTTCTTCTTCAGATTTATATTCATAAGACTTAATTTCCTCTCCATCTTTTTCAAAAGTATATTGAAATTTAGGGTTCTCCTTTGCCTTCATCGCATCAGGAATATTAGTACCTACTTTATAAGCTCTGAAATCAATTGGTGGTAAATGTCTTACCGCATATATACAAAGCAATAAACTTATGGCTGTTACACATACCACTATAATGTTTTTCGCGGCAAATGTACTTTCCTTGATTTTTCTAATGTTGAGATATAGGAAGCCTATTAATACAACTAAAATAACATCTTTAGTGAATGATTGCCAAGGGGTTAAGGTAATAGCATCTCCAAAGCATCCACAGTCAGTTACTTTATTGAAATAGGCTGTATAGAATGTGAGAAAAGTGAAGAAAACAATCATAATGCTGAGTAGATTCATCGTGTATCTAACTCTCCATCTGATAATTAATGCTACCCCTAATGTTACTTCTAGAACATTTAAAATAATTCCGATTACTAAAGCATAAGGCTCAAAAACAGAGAAAAAACCTGCGATATCGCCAGCAAAAACTGCAAAATATTCTTCTAACTTGATAGCGGTTCCTACAGGGTCAACAACTTTTACCAGTCCACTAAAGATGAATAAACCACCTACTATATACCGTACTATATCGATTATTACTTTCATATATAAATTACTTTTCTTCTTCAAGTTTGATTAAACAAAAAACAGCATAATTAATCATATCCTGATAATTGGCTTTTACAGGCTCGGATATGAGGGTTTTACCTTTATTATCTTCAATTTGTTTCACCCGATATAATTTCATCAAAATAATATCTGTAATAGAGCTTATTCTCATATCTCTCCAAGCCTCACCATAATCATGATTTTTATCCAATAATAACTGTAAAGTTTCATCTGCAACCTTCTCATATTTTGGCATTAAATCTTCCACAGGAATTTCTAAAGGAGCATTTTCAGAAAGAGATTCTTGGATTATGGCAATTATTGAATAGTTAATGATTCCAATAAATTCATTTCTGATGTCTTCTTCAATTTTTTGGGCACCTTTTTCTTGAATGGATCTAATCCGTTGAGCTTTAATGAGAATTTGGTCTGTAATGGAAGGTAATCTTAAGATTCTCCATGCAGTACCATAATCTTTGGTTTTCTTTTCAAAAACATCTTTACACAGCGCAATAACTTGCTTATATTCGCTTTCAGTTTGCGTCATCAACTTTACAGGGTTTTAAAATTTTATAGTAAAAAATTATTGGAAGCGAAAGATAAAGCATTTTCTCATAAAAAAACACTCCTTTCGAAAGGGAACTTAATCGATTTATCCTCTCCGAAGGTTATGGGCATTATTAATGCTACCCCAGATTCCTTTTACGATGGGGGCAAGAATGTAAATCTTGAGAAAGCTGTTTTGACAGCAACAAAAATGTTAGAAGATGGTGCGGATATAATTGATATCGGTGGATATTCTACTAAACCAAATGCCGAAGAGGTTTCTGTGGACGAAGAAGTCAAAAGGGTAATTCCACTAATTAAAACCTTAATCCATAAGTTTCCAGATATCGTAATTTCAATTGATACTTTTCGTTCAAAAGTTGCTGAAAAGGCTGTTGAAGCTGGGGCTTCCATTATAAATGACGTTTCCGGTGGGAATTTGGATAAGGAAATGTTTGAAACAGTGGCTAAATTGAAAGTGCCTTATATATTAATGCATATGAGAGGCACTCCTGCAACGATGCAAAAAATGACTGATTATAATCATTTAATAAAAGAAATCGTATTAGAATTAAGCCAGAAGCTAGAAATTCTTCGTTCCTTGCAAGTGAATGATGTCATTATTGATCCTGGCTTCGGATTTGCAAAAAGCTTGGCGCAGAATTATGAAATACTCAATAATTTGTCCTATTTTAAGCAATTAGAATGCCCTATTTTAGTAGGTGTATCGCGGAAATCCATGATTTACAAACTTTTAGATGTTGAGGCAGTTGATGCATTGAATGGAACAACCGCTTTAAATATGGTAGCTTTACTAAATGGAGGCCATATTTTAAGAGTTCATGATGTGAAGGAAGCAGTAGAAACAGTGAAAATTTATAACCAATTGACAACTTGATTTTAGGATTTACCATAGGGTTTTTAGAAGTAAGCTTAGTTGATATTTTAGATATTGGCTTGGTTAGCTTTTTACTTTTTCAAGTTTATAATTTGATGCGTGGTAGCGTAGCAGTCAGGATTTTTATTGGATTCCTTTCTCTCTATTTAATTTATTTAGTTGTTAGGGCAGCCGAAATGGAATTGCTTTCTGCTATTCTAGGTCAATTTATGGGAGTTGGTGTTATTGCTGTTCTTATTTTGTTCCAACAAGAAATTAGGAAATTCCTTTTGCTTTTAGGGAAAACCACTTCTCTTAATTCAGAAAATGGCTTTCTTTCTAATTTGCCATGGAAAAAGAAAAAGGCAGGAGAAGAATTAAATATTACACCTTTGATTGAAGCTTCCAAATCTTTGGGGGGAACCAATACAGGAGCTTTAATTGTGCTTTCGAAAGGATCTGAATTAAAATTTTATTCAGAGTCAGGTGATTTAATTGATGCCATAGTTTCCAAGCGATTATTGATGGCAATTTTTAATAAAACAAGTCCTTTGCATGATGGTGCTGTTATTATTCATAAAGGTAGAATAACTGCCGCAAGATGTGTATTACCTGTAACGGAAAAAGATGTTCCGGCTCAATTCGGTTTAAGGCATAGAGCAGCAATAGGAATGTCAGAAACCACTGATACCATAATCCTTATCGTTTCCGAAGAAACGGGTCAACTTTCTGTTGCGAGAAATGGGACTATCTATCACAATCTGTCAAATCAGGAAATTAGATCCAAAATCAATGATTACCTGACTGAAGAAAAAAAGAAAAAGCCTAAAGAAGAGAAAAATCCTGTCGCTGAAGAAGAAGTTTCGAAGTAAATATTCGAAGTAATTATTTTTTTTCAATTTATTTTATTGTTTTTATAGGTTTTAAATAACTGATATACAGGTAATTGTAATTATATTAAAAACTTTATAAAAAAATGATTGAGGGGAGGGGTTACTTTTTAAAGGCGAGCAGTATATACTATTACAAACACAAATTTTATTCATACACCTGTTTAACACGAAAAGCCTTCTTTGAAAAAAGAAGGTTTTTCTTTTTTATACTCTCCTGCTTTTTCATATTTACATTATGGAATTTATAAAAGTAAATACACAATATAAAAAGCATATAGCGCTCATCAATCTTAACAGACCTAAGGAATTGAATGCCTTGAATTTGCAGTTGATGAATGAATTGAAGGATACCTTAAAGGCGCTTGATGAAGACGATGATGTTAGAGTAATTATTCTGACAGGAAATGAAAAAGCTTTTGCAGCTGGAGCAGATATTAAGCAAATGGCTGGTAAAACAGCTATTGATATGCTCAATGTTGACCAGTTCAGTACCTGGGATCAAATCAAAAAAACAAAAAAACCATTGATTGCAGCCGTTTCTGGTTTTGCATTAGGCGGAGGTTGCGAGTTAGCTATGACTTGCGATATGATAGTAGCATCTGAATCTGCAAAGTTTGGCCAGCCTGAAATTAAAATTGGGGTAATGCCCGGTGCAGGTGGAACCCAAAGATTAACTAGAGCAATTGGTAAAGCTAAAGCGATGGAATTGGTCTTAACAGGTAATTTTATTAGCGCAGACGAAGCTTTGCATTATGGATTAGTCAATAAAGTGGTGCCTACTGAAATGTATTTGGAAGCAGCAGCTGAATTGGCAGAGCAGATCGCTCAAATGTCTCCTGTTGCGGCTAAATTAGCAAAGGAATCTGTCAATAGAGCTTTTGAAACGCATTTGGATGAAGGATTACATTTCGAACGTAAAAACTTCTATTTAACATTTGCTTCTGAAGACCAAACGGAAGGAATGAAAGCATTTGTAGAGAAAAGAAAGCCAGAGTTTACAGGTAAATAATTTCGATGCAATATAATTTCTATCCCGGCCCATCAAAGATATATCCACAAGTGGCGGGATATTTTCAGGAGGCTATGGAGTTAGGAATCTTGGAAAGGAATCATAGATCAAAAGCCTTTCAAGAATTATTCTCTACTACCAAAGGCCTTTTGAAATCTAAATTGAATATCCCTTTAGATTATGAGATTGTAATGGTTTCCTCTGCAACTGAATGTTGGGAAATCATTTCTCAATCTTTCATCCAAAATAAATCACAACATTTTTTCAATGGAGCTTTTGGTGAGAAGTGGTGCAATTATACCCAAAAAATTCTTCCAAAGGCTGAAGCAATATCATTTGGATTGAACGAAAACCCATCCCTTCAATCTGTTGAAAATGCAGAGTTATTAGCTTTCACACATAATGAAACCTCAAATGGAAGTGCAATATCTGAGCAATTTCAAAAGCAGCTTCGTACAAAATTTTCTAATAGTTTAATAGCTTATGATGCTACTTCCTCCATGGCGGGTTATGAATTGGATTGGGAAATGGGAGATATTTGGTATGCATCTGTTCAAAAATGTTTTGGCCTACCTGCAGGAATGGCATTGATGGTAGTAAGTCCTAAGGCTATAATGAGAGCTAAAGAAATTGATGAAAGTGATCATTATAATTCTTTTAATTTCATTTTAAAAAACGCATTAGATAATCAAACCCATCATACTCCTAATATTGCTAATATCTTTATGCTCAATAGATTGATGCGAAATGTTGAGAATATTTCAGCTATTCATCAAAACTTGAAGAAACGGAAGGAGCAATTTTTTAATGAGCTGTCAAAATTGGAAAAGTTATCTTCTATAATACAATTTAATGAGCTTCAATCAGATACTGTTTTTTGCTTAAGAGGTGAAAAAGATATTATCCGTAAATTAAAAGAAGAAGCTGAAAAAGAAGGGTTTATATTAGGCAATGGATACGGAGGATGGAAAGAGAATACCATCCGAATTGCCAATTTTCCTGCAATTCCAAATCAACATTACATCGACTTGATTAATTTCTTGTTACGTTTTGATAAAATGAATTGAAAGCTGATTTTCTTATCGTACTTTTGCGCAAAATTTTACGATATGCTCAATTTTAAAGAAATTATTTCCGTTTCTCTCATCCTGTTTTCAGTGATTGATATTTTAGGTTCCGTACCGATTGTAATTGACCTTAGAAAGAAACTAGGACATGTGCAATCAGGTAAAGCTACTATTGTAGCAGGTGTTATTATGATTGTTTTTCTCTTCTTGGGAGAGTCTATTCTGAAGCTTTTCGGAATTGATGTGGCATCTTTTGCCATTGCGGGTGCTATAGTGATGTTCTTAATCGGAATGGAAATGGTATTGGGTATTGTTTTATTTAAACATGAAGAAGCCTCTGCCAGTAGTGCTTCTATTATGCCGATAGCATTTCCTTTAATTGCAGGGGCTGGAACTATGACTACTTTAATTTCACTAAAGGCAGAGTATCAAACTTATAATATCATAATAGGAGTGGTAATTAACCTAATTTTGGTTTTTGTAGTTTTAAAAACCTGTGGTTGGCTTGAAAGAAAAATAGGACAAGCAGGATTTAGTATATTGCGAAAAGTATTTGGGATTATTTTATTAGCAATCTCTATTAAACTATTTAAAAACTTCTTTTAATGATTACCATTTATACAGACGGCTCAGCTTTAGGAAATCCTGGCCCTGGTGGCTATGGAGTAGTAATGCGTTTTGGAGACAAAAAGAAAGAAATTTCAGAAGGATATCGCAATACTACCAATAACAGAATGGAGTTGTTGGCAATTATAGTGGCTTTAAAAAGTTTAAAATCTAAAAAATATCCAGTTCATATCTACAGTGATTCAAAATATGTAATTGATTCTATTACAAAAGGTTGGCTCTCTGGTTGGGTTAAAAAAGGCTTTAAGGGGAAGAAAAATATTGACTTATGGAAGCAATATTTAGAAGTTTCAAAAGGTTATGATTTACACTTCCATTGGGTGAAAGGTCATGCAGGAAACTCTGATAATGAGCGCTGTGATCGTTTGGCGGTTGCTAAAGCAGAAAGTGGACCTCACCTTATTGACGAAGGATTCGAAAATAGATAAACGGATTCAACTTTGTTTCGTTAGTAGTGATTGTTGAATAAAATTTAGGTTTATGAAAAAATGGAAATTATTAATTTTAGTATTTGTGTTAATGGGTTCAACCTCCATTTTTGCACAGGATTATAAAACGGCCATTGGTGTAAGGGGAGGTTTTCCAACCGCTATTACGGTTAAACACTTTATCAGTAAAACTGATGCTTTAGAAGGTCTTGTGTCAGGATATAGAGGTGGTTTTGAATTTACGGGGCTTTATCAAAAGCATGCTAATGCATTTGATGTACCTTATCTGAATTGGTATTATGGAGCAGGTGCTCATATTGGAGTTTTTGATGAGACTATTGTTCGTCCAAATTATTATTTCGATGGCCGAGGTAGAGGCTTTACTGTTGGGGTAGATGGTATTTTAGGTTTGGAATATACTTTAACTGAAATTCCTTTTGTTATAGGTATTGACATGAAACCAACCTTTGATTTTGCACCCGAACCAGGCTTGTGGTTTGGTGGAGGAGTCTCATTTAGATTTTATTTTTAAGGAAATTAATTCTTTATAATTTTTCAAGAAGATTTTGAGCATCTTCATATCGGCTTGCAGAGGGATTTATTTTAGTTAAATACTCTTTGCAAGCCGTATAATTTTCCTCCTTTAATTCATTAAGTGCTGCATACCAAAGTGCTTCTTCACTATAAGCATTTTCTTTCTCAATAATTTTATCATACAATTCCTTAGCTCTATTAGCAGAATCTATTTCCATAAAGGCAATAGCTTGATATAAGCTAATGGATTGATTTTGATTATCTTCTTGAAGAATCTGACCAAATAATTTGATGGCCTCAGTATATTGCTCTTGATTAAATGCTTCTTCAGCTTGTACATAAATTTCTCCATCAGCACTTCTTTCTGTTAAATGGATAGTAGGGATTTGTGCAATTTCTTGGTATTGTGGCTTGGATATTTCACCTATTAGAAAATATAAACCAATTGCAATTATGATGGAAGCTGCTACCGCCATTTTCACCCATGCAAATTTAGTTTTCTTTCTAGTTGCAAAATAGTTATCAGAAATATCAGAAACTGTATTTTTAAACTGTTCTAGCTCCTTTTCATTTTTCTCTTTATTTTCTAAGTGTTGATTTAATGATTTATAAAGTTCGAAAGACTCTTTATAATCTTGATCTTGCTCTATTTTTTCCTCATGTACTCTCACCTTATCTGCTGGCAAATCACCTGCTAAGTATGCTTCAAATATTTGATAGTCCTGGTCTTGCATTTTAATATTTTTTAATTGAATTGTATTTTGGAGATGACTTAACTAATTCAGTTAATTTTCCAATACACAATGATTTCTTTTTTCTGGCGTAGGCATACGATATATCTAGTTTTTTGGCAACTTCTTCCATATAATTAATTTGAAAAGAAGTTTTTAATAAATCTTTACACTTATCAGAGAGTTTCTGAAACATTTCTTGAAACAACAATTCCTTTTCTTCATGAAGAGCTGTTTCTTCTGCCATTTCATATGCACTGTCGACTATAGATAAATGATCACTGTCAGTTGTTACCTGTTCTTTACTGTTTTTCTTTAATTCATTTAACCATTTCCTTTTACAGATAAGAAAAAAGTAAGCGTCAAATGGACAAGTAAGCGTTAAACCTTGATTTTGAGCTTGTTTAAAAATGGTGATTAAAACCTCTTGGATGATATCTGCTGCCTGAGATTCGTTGCCATTATTTTTACAAATATAATGAATGACTTTCTCAGAAAAGCTATCATAGATTTCTCTAATAACATTACTGTCATTATGCTTTATGCCATCCACATAATATTGGTCCGGATGTTTTTTTAAGGTCATACAATGGGTTTTTATACGAAAGTAAAAAAAATATATGAAAATGGGGTAACACCGGATAAGTACTGTTGATATAAGGGCGAATCTAAAAAAATAAATAATTATGAAAAATTTTAAAAACTTATTCGCAATCAGCCTTTTGGCAATGGTATTATTTTATGCATGCAATAATGACGATGGTGTAACTGAAGTCGTTCCTGATGAGATTATTGAAACGCCCAGTGCAGAGGAATTTCAGCAACTCCAAGCCACAGCAATTGATCGGATTAGACAGGAAGCGCAGTTTGAAGCAGAGGACGGAATTCAATTCGAGTCAGAAAAGGGAGTGAAATTAAGAATATATGAAGGGACATTAAAACTTAATGGTGAGGATGTGACAGGTCCAGTTGACTTGGAGTTTATTGAAATATTTGATGCAGGTAGTATGTTAACTACTAATAAGCCCACCATGGGTCTAAGAGAAGACGGAAGTAAAGCTTTATTAATCTCAGGAGGGGAATTTTATGTAAATGTGACTCAAAATGGTGAGCAATTAGAAATTTCAAATCATATGCAACTAGTAGTACCTACTGACTTAACTGGTGGTGCCGATCAAGATATGACCTTATGGACTGGTAGAATCGATGATAATGATAACCTTGCTTGGGATGAAGAAGGAGATGGACCTGATGGAGCAGGTAACTTGTTTGTAGAAGGTGATCAATATTTCAGTTTTCTTTCTGGCTTCGGTTGGACTAATGTTGATCGCTTTTACAATGATCCAAGACCGAAAACAACCTTAGAAGTAATAGTGCCTAATGGTTATCACATCCAAAACAGTTCAGTTTACTTGTATTATGATGGAGAACCTTATGCATTAGCTCAATTAGATACATTCAATGAAAGTGCTAATTCTTTCTCAGAGCACTATGGTGAAATTCCAATTGGATTGGAAATGCATGTGATTTTTGTATCAGAAGAAGACGGAGAATGGAAATATTCTATACAGCCTCAAACTGTTGAAGATGGTGATGTGTATACTTTTGAGGAAGATGATTTCATTACAGGCACTGAGAATGATGTATATGATGCAATAGATGACTTACCGTAATCATTAATTTTTAAGATGGCTTTGCAGTTTTATTGCAAAGCCATTTCATTTTAAAACAAAGATCATGTTTTTTAGAAAAAGAAGATTTAAATGGGTGTTTTTTCTGCTGATGCTGATGGTCATTTCTCTTGTGTTTTGTGATACTTATTTAATAGAGAAAAAATTCAGAATGATAGATAGCACATATGATTACATAAGTATTATTATTCGATAAATTATATTAATTTGTCGAATAATTTATTAATTTCAAGGTTGAATGTAACTACGCTTAGTCCGATGTATAAATTTACTTTCCTTTTTTTACTCTGTTCTCACCTTTGTTTGGCTCAACAAATAAACCAGAGTGATACTGTTGTTCGAGAAGCAAAAATTGAGTCCACCGTTTTAGGGAATAGTGTTAAATTTGGTGTGGATACTCCACCATTAATTCAGATCTCAGGTGCCCCTAAAGGGTATTACACTTTTTTCTGGGAATTCGGAGATGGAGAATTTAGCAAGGAAGAAAATCCTGAACACACTTTTGATAAAAGAGGAGATTATAATGTTAAACTTTGGGTGACCAATAATTATGATGCTGGTAAAACTCCTACTACCAGACCAGAGAAAGTGAAAATTGACTCAGTGAATTTAGAATCAAATACTTCAGCTTCACTTTTGGGAGAGAATAACATAATAGATTTTACTAAAAATCGAGAACCAATTCCAAATGAAGATTTAGTAGTAGTATTAACCTATAAAAATCCATATAATGAAATAATGGATGGTCGGCTATATTTTTTTTATAACGAATCAATATATAAGTCGGATAATTTTCAATTAACTGACATTAGAACTTATCATGGTGAATATCCGATAATTACAGAGGATAGAATCACAGATATTGATGCAAATCCATTCCAATCCATGCTAGCATCAAATGGAGATGGTTCTTTTAAAACTCCTTTCCTAATTCAAGACACTACAGATCAGGAGACCTTGCAAAAGAAGATTGAAGAATCTAAAAAGAAATTTAAAGAAATGAAGCAAATTGGATTTTCCGATTTCCAGCCAGGAGAGGAGAGAAATATATTCTTTCAATTAAGAACCACTCCTGAAATGCTGAAGGATACAAGTGCCATAATAAGCATTAGAAGTGTTTATATTCCAAATTCTAATTCTGCTAATCATAGTGTAAAGGAAATGGAAATGGAAATTGTAACTTCTCATGACCCCAATAAAATGACTACAAATGCCAATTTGATGGATTTTAGAAATCGAAATCAAAAGGATTTTAAGTATAAAATTCAGTTTCAGAACAATGGGGAAGGTCCTGCAAATACCGTCCGTTTGGAAACAGATATTCCTGAAATATTTGATCAAAAGGAAATTGAACTGCTAGATTTTTATCCTAAGTGTGAGATTTGCCCTGAAGTGGATGTTGCTTATAGTTGCCTCGATACTACCTTTTTGGAAAATAAGATCATTTTTACTTTTAAAAATATATACTTGCCAGGGAGTAATCAAAAAGGAGTGAATTCTTATGATTCTACCAAAGGATTTGTGAGTTATAAAATTCCATTAAAAGGTAAAATCAAGAAGCAAAAAACTCAAAGCCAAACGGCTATTTATTTTGATAAGAATGATCCTATTATCACAAATTATGCAACCACTCGTTTTACACCAGGACTTTCTGTTGGAATAAAAGCAGGTGTTATGCGAATTGCTAGTTTACAGAATTATCAAGAATGGTTTCTAGGTGCAACACTATCAAGTTATCAAGCATTCAAAGGCTATTTGCAATCCGAAGTTATGATTGGATCTAACAACTATACTAACAGTAAAACTTTTACCGAAAGAACCCAAAGAGATGAGTTTTTTACTGAGGTTTATGATTATGAGCAACAATCAGAATTTCAGAATTTGAGCTTTTATTTAGTACCTACATCTTATCGATATAACCTAACTGATTTTCTAGCGGTAGGAGCAGGACTACAAATTAAATGGGATATTCGCTCTAAAATTGAGAGAGAAACAACAGGGGAATATACAGAGGTTGTTGAGATTGAAGATTATGAACGTAGAGTTCCTGAAAGGGATACTTTTGAACAAGAAACGATAAGCAATACATTTACTAATTTCAATAGTGCAGCATTTTTAGATCTTAATGTTGGGAAAGTGAGGATTGGTCCAAGTGTTGGTATTCGTTACCATCTTTATTTTACAGCACCAACACATCAATGGCAGTTCTATGCTAGTTGGAAATTTTAAGGTTTTATGAAGTTTGAAGTGACTTGCAAACCATATTTAATTCTCTCAATGTCTGTTTTATTGGTTTTTGTATTGAATTATACTATAAATGCTCAAAATTTAAGTGATAGCATTTATCATGATTTGGATGAATTAGTTGCAGAATATCCTTCTTTAACCGCAATCAATACCTATCAATTAAAAATTGAGGAAAATTATTCAAATCTGAAATCAGATGAAGAGCGATTGGCATTGGTTATAATGCATTGCAATTTGGGCTATTATTTGAAAGAATATGAAAAACATTATGATGCTATTCAGCATTATCGAAAAGCATGGAGTCTTTATAATAATTATGATTTAGCTAATTATGATATCATAGAATATTGCCTGAAGCCTTTAGGGAATCTATTAACCATAACAGGAAACTTTGCGGATGCAGAAAATATCATTAGCCATTATATGAAGCTGGCCCAATCCAAAAAAAATGAGGAGGCTTATACTGCAGGAGTAATAAATTTATCGGTGGTTTACCATAATATTGGAAATTTTCATGATGCATTAAATTTGCTGGAGAATCATCTTGAAAATGGAAGAGTCTCTGAATCCCAAAAAGAACTGATACAAAATAATATAGCGACCAATTTATTGGCTCTGCAAATGAATGAAGAAGCTCAAAAGAAAATTGAGAGTCAAAAAGAAATATCTATTTCAAGCTTGAAAAATAAAACTCAATTATTGATTAAAGAGAATGAACTTACTGCTGCCAGAAGCATTTTTAAAGAGATTGAACTCCTTTTAATTGAAAAGGGGAGTCCTCGACAATTGGCTAAATTCTATGTGGAAAAATCCAGTTTTCATTATGCTCAATTAGAAAAAGATAGCGCTCTTGAAAATCTTAATGAGGCACTAAGTCTATTACTGCCGAATATTGAAAAGCAAGAAGTTCGGAAGAATAAACCCTTACTTTATCCGGAGAATACATTTATTGAAATTTTTGATGCTTATGCCCAATATTCAGAGGGATTAAACCGTAAACTCAGCTATTATGATTTAAGCTTCCATGTTGAGGATTTATTAATGGATAAAATAAATGATCCGCAATCACAATTGATTTTTCAGACTTCTAATAGAAAAAGGAGTGAAAAGTGTTTGCAATTATTATATCAGGAATTTCAAAAGTCAAAGAATGACGCTTTAATATGGAAGGCATTGAGTTATGCAGAACAAAATAAAGCTAGGGTTTTAAAAGGCTCTTTAAACAAGAAATCATTGATTGATGAATATCCGAATGATAGTTTGCTCCAATTTCAACAACATTTATTGAAGGAACAGCAATCACTGATAGGAAAGTTAGTTCGAAAACAATTTTCAAATCCTAATGATAGAGAATCAAAGTTGAACCAAGAATTCATTGATTTAAGCTTTAAAATTAGTGAAACACAAAATCTGATAAATGAGAAATACCCTCAATCTGATGTGAAAAATAAAATAAATTGCGATTCACTACAAAAGCAATTAAAAGCAGATGATGCACAATTGCTTTATTTTTTCTTCGGAGACAAAGATTTGTTTTCATTCCGAATTGATCATTCAATTATCAGTTGGAAGAAACATAGGATTGATAAAGGTTTTAAAGAAGATATGGCTCAATTTATTCGACTGTTTGAATCCCCATCTCTCATAAATAATGATATCCCTCATTTTGTACACCAATCATTTAAGTTTAGTCAGATATTAGGGAATGATATCGATGAGAAGCATAGAAACTTAATAATTGTTCCAGATGGTTTGCTGAGTTTCTTGCCTTTTGAAGCTTTAATCAGAGAAAAAATAGACCACAAGAATTTTAGTAATATGCCATTTTGGTTGAAGGAGAACACTTTTTCATATAATTTATCTTTAGAATTTTATCAGCAAAATCAAAAAGACATCAACTTGGAAAGCTTTTACGGAGCTTTTCCAATTTATAAGAACACTGATCGATATCTGAAGAGTTCTGAAAAAGAAGCGGAAATGCTACATAAAAAATTCAAAGGCAAAATTGATCAGAATGAAAATGCGACTAAAGCTAATTTTTTAGAAAATGCGGATCAATTTGATGTACTGCATTTATCAACCCATGCTTCAGGCGGTAGTTTTACTGTCCCTGCTTATATTGAATTTATAGATGATGTATTACTTTTACCAGAACTTTATGCCCAAAATTTGGAAGCAAGTTTGGTGGTTTTAAGTGCCTGCGAAACAGGAGTAGGGAAAATAATTAAGGGAGCAACGCCTATGAGCTTAGCAAGAGGTTTTCATTTTGCGGGAGTACAAAACATTTTAATGACTCAATGGAAAGTGAATGATTTTACTACTTTCAATTTGATGAATCATTTTTATGAGGATTTGCAAGGTAATCAATCACCTTCACTGGCTATTCAAAATGCTAAAACTGTATACTTAGAAGATAAAACTATTAGTAATTTGGAGAAATCACCCTATTATTGGGCTGGTTTTACCTATTATGGAAAACCAAGCACCGAAGATCAAAATGAATTTGAATTCAGATATTTTTTCATAATAGGATTGATAGTTATCATGATTTGGGTAGGTTTTTATTTAATAAGGAGAATTCAAAAACACTCATAATGTCCATATTTCAATTCAAAGAGTTCACTATTCAGCAGAAAAATAGTCCGGCTAAAATCACTACTGATGCAACGGTTTTTGCGGCTTCAGTTCAAATTCCATCAAATGTAAGATCCGTTTTGGAAGTGGGCACGGGTACTGGAGTTCTATCTTTAATGTTAGCTCAGCGATTTTCAGATATTAAAATTGACGCAGTAGAAATTAATCCAATTGCTTATGAAGAAGCCGATGAAAATTTCGAGAATTCAAAATATACGGATAGGTTAAAAGTTATTTTAGCAGATTTTAATGGATTTAAATCGGAGGGAAAATATGATTTGATTTTCTCAAACCCTCCTTTTTTTCAAAACAACCTGCAATCCCAAACTAATCATGGTAAAAACACGGCTTATCATACCAATCAATTGTCTTTTAAGTCCTTAGCGAAAGGATTAGATTTGAATTTAGCTGAGAAAGGAGAAGCTCATATTATGCTTCCCTTCTACGAAATGTCATTATTTGAAAAAGAAATGAAGACAATAGGATTTCGGTGCAATAAAAGCATTGAATTAAGACATCAAGCAGAAAGTAAAATAATCAGGCTTTTTAATGTATTTGATAGGGGAGAAGATAAACAAAATATAGATAAGCAAAAGATAATAGTGAGGGATGAAAATAATATTTTTCATCCCTCTTATATCAATTTAATGAAAGATTTTTTGACTATTTTTTAATTGTCAATTTCTCTTTCTCTTTCATTAAAGCTCACACCCATTCCTTGTAATTCCTTCAAGATCGGAGCATATATTTCTTCCTTAATAGGCACTTGAACTCCTCTTAATTTAATATTCTTGTTCAAAATGTTTTTCACAGCAATTCCTAAAGGCCAGCCAACTGTTTTTGACATAGCAGTTTCTTTCTGATCATCTCCAATAGAAACAATAGAGGAATCCAATTGATATTTTTTGCCTTCCAATTCATATTCAAATTGGTGCTGCATTACAATCATATCCTTATCATCAGGATCCAAGCTCATTTTTTCTTCCATTATGGCTTGCATTACCTGAGCAGGACTTCCTTCTGTGATTGGCACTTTCTTATCTTCAAATATTCCCATCCATTCCAGTCTTTTGAATACATCAGAATCTTTTTTGATATCAAGGCTTTCACATAGTTTATCTTCTACGGAAGTGGATTTGTCATATTTTAAAAAGGTATTAATAAAGTCTCTTTTTGACATTTCTTCTAGTCCTTCCATTTTGTAAGTGTCATCCGTAACGCCCAATTGCACGAAAACATCCCAAGCATCACAAAATCCAGCTTTTCGGAAAGTCCCTCTAATTAAAGTAGGAATATCTTCTATTCCATAAACCTTTCTATATGCTAAAGAATCTCTATTAGGATAACCTTCAAAGTCACCTAATTCTGCAACTTCAATGGTTTCATATCTGCTGAATAATTTATGGTAAGGGATGTATTTATATCTCCCATTTCTTATAAATCGAGCAGTTCCTTGTCCAGCCAAAACAACATTTCTTGGATTCCAAGTAAATTTATAGTGCCAAGGGTTATTATCACTTTCAGGTGAAACTAAGCCACCAGTATAGGATTTGAAAGAAGTTAACTTACCACCTTTTTTTCTGATATTGTTCATGGCTTCCATAGCAGTCATGTGGTCAATTCCAGGATCTAGCCCACACTCCATCAAAATTAAAGTGTTTTTACTTTTGGCTATGTCCGATAAATCATTTACCTCTGGACTGTTATAAGAAGCCGTCACCATATGTTTTCCCAAATCAACACATGCAGTGGCAACTTTTGGGTGAAAACGGGCAGGCAACATTGAAATCACTAAATCAGCTTTTGCTATTTCATCTTTAGTTTGGATTTCATTTAAAATATCGAATTGAATAAATGATGTATTTGGATGCCCTCCAGCCTTTTCTTCGGCAAGTTTAATATTGAAATCACCAATTTTGATATGCCACTCTTCTTTTTCAGCATTTTTTTTAAGGTAGTTAATTAATGAGGTTGCAGATCTGCCTGCACCTAATAATAAAATGTTTTGCATAGTTTTTTTAAGTTTCCAATGGGGCAAAGTTATTAATATGAAATGCACAAAAAACAGACAAGCAAAAAAAATTAGTCGAAAAACGTAATTTAAATAACAATTTGTAAGAACAGCTCTTTATTATTGCAGTTATAATTAAATAATCTTAATATTAAATGACATTTAAATATTTTAGATTTCTTCTTTAAATCATTTTTAGATTTTCCGAAAGATTAATATAAAACATACATACAGGATGTTTTTACGATTGATTTTTATTACTTGTAAGAAAAAAATGTTTTTAAGTAGAACTGATGCATAATCCACATGAATAGACAGGATATAGAAATATCGGATTTGAGGCGCATTACTGAATTGGTAAAGGAGCAATACAGATATGATTTTACCAATTATGCGATGTCCTCATTTCGAAGAAGGATACTTCGAATTATGGAACTCTATAAATTCGGGTCTGCTGATTTATTGATTAAAAGACTAAAAGATGATAAGTCTTTCTTTGATGAATTTATTGCAGAAATCACTGTGAATGTAACAGAAATGTTCCGTGATCCTCCTTTTTGGCGTGAATTAAGAGATAATGTAATTCCCAACATTTTACTGAATCATAATACCATTAGCATTTGGCATGCCGGCTGCTCCTCCGGTGAAGAGGTGTTTTCAATGGCTGTTTTACTTAAAGAAATGGGTATTTTGGATAAAGCCAAAATCATAGCTACTGATATTGACAAAGTTATTCTAGAAAAAGCCAAAAAAGGTCATTATTCCATGAAGAACATGGAATTGAACGAAAAAAACTATATCCGATTCGAAGGCAAGAATAATTTCAAAGATTACTTTAAAGAAGAAAATGGGAAAGCAGTAATGGATAAATCCTTGATCCAGAATGTGTCTTTCAGAGAGCATGATTTAGTACAAGGTGTAGTCTTTAATAAATTTGATTTGATCCTGTGTAGAAATGTGATGATCTATTTTAATCAAAACCTGCAAAATGAAGTGTTAAAAAAGCATCACGAAAGTTTATTCAAGTATGGTTATCTAGTGATAGGCTCCAAAGAATCTTTAATCTGGTGCGAAATTGCTAATAAGTTTATTGTAGTAAACAACGAAGAGAAAATTTATAAGAAAATTAAAGACTGAGGTCTGTACAAAATAGTACTCAATGGCTCGATTTAATCTTGATAATAAATATAAAGCGATCGTAATCGGAGGATCAGCGGGTAGTTTTCAGGGTATAACCCAAATTCTATCAGCAATTCCAGCCGATTTCAGCTTACCTATTATCCTGTGTTTACACAGATTAAAACATGTGCGCAATGGATTTGTGGAGGCATTGTCTATAAAAAGTATCAAACCTGTAGTTGAGCCTTATGATAAAGAAAATATTAAAAGAGGTAAAGTGTATTTAGCTCCAGCAAACTATCATCTTTCAATCGAACTTGGTAATTCAATTGCTCTTTCAACAGAAGAAATGTTCAATAATTCTAGGCCTTCAATTGATATTACTTTGGAAACTGCTGCTTATAATTATAGAGATAAATTAATAGGTATTTTATTGTCTGGGGCGAATAAGGATGGCGCATTGGGGATGAAAAGAATTAAGGATAGAAAAGGGCTGACAATCATCCAAGATCCTGAGGAATGTATGATAGATACAATGCCTACGGCTGCAAAAAATATAACGGAAATTGATTATACTTTAAAAGTGCAAGAGATTATCCAATTTTTGAAGGAATTGGATAAGTTGTATAAATGATTTTTAAATTATTGCCTGAAAAGCAATACAATTATATATATTTGATGTTGTTTGCTCTTTTGCAAGCTGACGATTTTTTGGAAATTAATTGACTTAAAATAGAGTATAATATGTGGTATTATTTATTTAATTAAATTTAGAAATTGACAGTTGTTCAAAATTTTTAATTAATTAGTGTAGTATTTTTTACCACGAAAGTATTTGTTTATGAAATTCATAAAATTCCATAAAACAACTTAAAAGTAGTTATTTATACATGAAATGAGGATAAATTTTAGACATCTTAATATACCAACCGAAGATGAATAAAATTTGTAGCGAATTCCATGAAGCAACTTTAATACAGTTATATACGCATGAAAGCATTATATAAAAATTTAGCACTCATTACCTCTTTGCTTTTTACATTAAGCATAATAGGACTGGCATATTATTTATTCATTTTCCCAGAACGGATTGCTAATGAAACCCATCTTATTAGTTTGATGGAAGTGCCAGAATTAAAGCCTGTTTTAGATGAGCTTTATATTTTAAGTGGAGTATCAATTCTATTAGGCTTTATTTCTATCTTATTACACCTTTTTAATAAGAACAATGATGATGAAAGTAATGTGGTGTATATAGAGAAATTCAAAGATAAAAAGGATTCTAAAGATGCAGCAAGTGAGCAAGGTAGTGATGGAGATGTAGATGAGGAATTACAAGAAATAAATAGTAAAATTAAAAAGGAACCAGATAATAAATTAAAGGCTGAGAAAATTTTATCTTATTTGGCAGACCAATTAGAAGCTAGCCAAGCAGCAATTTATTTGGCCGGTAAAAAGGATGATAAAAACGTTATTACACTCTTTGCTTCTTTTGCTTTTGTTTTACCTGAAAGCCAAACCGTATCCTATGAATTTGGTGAAGGCTTAGCAGGTCAAGTTGCAAAAGAACAAAAATTGATCAATATTTCAGATATTCCTGAAGGGTATATCAAAATACTATCTGGTTTAGGAGAATCAAATCCAGCACATCTTATATTGTGTCCGATTATGAAAGATAAAAAGCTGATAGGGGTGGCGGAAATTGCTTCTTTTAAAGCTTTCAATAAATCTCATGAAGTGTTGGTTGAAAAATCCTTGGCATTATTAGCTAATGACCTGGAAAAAGGGCAGCAAAAAGAGAAAAAAGAAAAATAGTTCATTTTTTAGTATCAAAGAATTCAATATGTTTAAAAACATAAAAATCGGGACTAAAATTACAGCAATATTACTTTTTGTAGTATTGGTAAGTGTAGTTACTGTAAGTTTTATTACCTACAACATGAACCGAGATTCAATTGAGAAATTGAATTTTGATAAGTTGATGTCTCATACATCTCAAAAAGCAGAAAAGATAGATAATCTTTTCAAAGGGATTCAAAATAATGCCAATCATATATCTGGATTATTATCCATCCAATCGGGCATCAGGAAGTATCAAGAAGAGGATACAACTGTTAATATGGATAGCTTGAAAACAGCTGTTTTATATGAAATTGAATCTGATTTGAGATCTTTTGTAGAAAATTATCCCATTCATGCTGTAATATTAACCAATTTGGATGGCGAGGTAATATTCAATTCTAACAATTCAATAGAAGCACTTTCAAAAGGAGATAATCTTAAAGCGTTAGATGAGGATTTCTATAATTTAGCTATTAATTCGGCCACATTCAATAAACCTGATGAATATGGTGAAGATGAATTAGTTCTGTACGGTATGCCTTTAATCGATGATTATAATAGCCCTGCGGGATTGTTGGTTTTGGTGAAAAATACAGAGCCCATCTATGAAATTGTAAAATCCAATCCAACGGGATTTAAATCTTATGAAAGTATATTAACAGCTCAGAGTGAAAATCAAGCTCTATTCCTTTCTCCTTTAAAACAAGTTGCAGATAGTCTGCAGCCATCAGCTGTAACTCTAAAAAATGAAACTTCCATTGGAGTTCAAAAGGCTGCTTTAGGTGAAAATGGTTTTGCCAAAGATGTTGATTATAATGGTCAAGAGGTTTTATCCGCTTGGACTAGTATTCCATCAGTAGGTTGGGGAATAGCTTCCAATGTGAGTGAGGAGGAAGTAAATGAACAATTGAACGGATTACTTAAGAAGTTTATATATACAGGATTAATAATTTTATTTCTTTCGCTCATCATTTCAATTATTTTTTCAAGGGTGTTATTGAACCCAATTCTTTCTTTAAAGGAAACATTAAAGTTATTAGGGAAAGGTATTTTGCCTAATAATGTGCCTAAAAAGTCTGATGATGAGATTGGGGATATGGCATTGATTTTAAATGGTTATGTTTCCTCTCTTAAAAACACAGCCAACTTCGCAAAACAAATTGGAGAGGGTGATTTTAAAGCCGATTTCAAACCTATTTCGGAAGAAGATACTTTAGGGAACTCATTAATTAATATGAGAAACTCCATCCAAGAAGCTGAAAAGCGAGATAAAGAAAGGAATTGGATTGTAACAGGTGTTGCTGAAATAGGGGAGATTCTCCGTAGCAATGATAGTTTGGAGGACTTAGGTGATGAGATTTTAAAATATGTTACCGAGAAAATAGATGCAATACAAGGAGCTTTTTACGTGTTGAACGATGATGACTCGGATAATTATTTCTTAGAAATGAAATCCAGTTATGCTTATAACAAAAAGAAATATTTAAAGGCTCAATTTAAATTTGCAGAAGGTTTAGTAGGCCAATCTGCAATTGAGCAAGATACCTTATTAAGAACGGAAATTCCTCATGACTATGTAAGTGTAACTTCTGGTCTTTTGGGTGATCAGCGACCAAGCTGTATTTTAATTGTTCCTTTAATTACAGATGAAAAAGTTTTTGGTGTTTTAGAATTTGCTGGGTTCCATAAATTTGACTCCAGTCAGGTTAAATTTGTAGAAGAAATCAGTTTGATTATTGCCAGAACGGTATTCAACATTAAGGTAAATGAAAGAACCCGTAAATTATTGGCAGAATCACAAACCATGAGTCAGGAGCTTCAAGAGCAGCAGGAAGTATTAAGACAGAATGCGGAGGAAATGGAAGCCACTCAAGAGGAGTTGAAGCGAACCAACCAACGATTAGAAGATCAAATAGAAGAAGTGAACCGCACACAGAAGCGTATGCAGTTATTGCTTGAAAATGCTTCTGAGGTTATTACTATTTATGAGAAAGATGGTATTGTTCGTTATATCTCACCTTCTGTAGAGAAGATTTTAGGTTACAGACAAGAAGATATCATAGATACTACAGAGCTGGATAAAGTACATCCAGATTCAAGAGATGAGGTTCATAAGCAATTCATGTATTTAGTGGATCACCCAGAGGATTCTATCACTATGCAACATCAATATTTAAATAGTGATGGTGAATATGTTTGGGTAGAAGTGACTGGATCAAATCAATTGGAAGATCCAGCTATTCAAGGAATTATATTCAATACAAGGGATATTACTGAAAGAAGACGTGCGGAACAAGAAGAGCGCATGAGAAGTAAAATGCAGGCCTTATCTGAAAACTCTATTGATTTGATTACTCGAATTGATAATGAAGGTAAGTTCTTCTATGTAAACCCAATGATTGAGCGATATACAGGTAAACGTCCTGATGAAGTAATTCAAAAAGGATTACATGAAGCCGACATTGAACCTAAAATAGTAGAAGCATGGGCTCAATTATTAGAGAAAGTTAGAGAGCAGAATGAAAAAGTTACTGAAGAGGTAGACTTCCCATCGGAATTGGGAGATAGGGTAATGCAAGTAAATGCAATCCCTGAATACGATGAAGAGAAGGTACTGGAATCTATTTTGGTTGTTTCTCATGATATTACGGATAGAAAATTAATTGAATTAGAAATTGCCAGTAAGAATAAGAAGATTACTGAGTCAATTAATTATGCTAAGCGTATTCAAGGTGCTATTCTTCCAAATAATCAAGTCATCAGACAAAAACTACCTGATTCATTTATTCTTTATAAAGCAAAAGATGTGGTAAGTGGTGATTTCCCTTGGTACATTGAGGTAGATGATGTTATTTACATTGCAGCTGTTGATTGTACAGGACATGGAGTGCCAGGAGCATTGATTTCCTTAATAGGGTATTTCTTATTGAATGATATCGTAAGGTCACAGAAAATTAGTGATCCAGGTGTGATTTTGGATAAATTGGACGCAGGTGTTACTTCAACTTTACGTCAAGATAGAGATGATTCTACCACTAAAGATGGAATGGATATCGCCTTCTGTAAAATTGACAAGAAGAATAATCAAATCGAATATTCAGGTGCTCACCGTCCATTATATTATTTACATGCAAACGGAGAGTTGGATGAAATAAAAGGTAATAAATTCCCAATTGGAGGAGGTATTTACAGAAATCAAACTAATTTTGATAACCATAAGATTAAATATAAATCAGGTGATTCAGTGTTTTTCTGTTCAGATGGATTTCCGGATCAATTTGGTGGCCCACAAAACAGAAAATTTGGGCCTAAGCGCTTAAGACAGACAATAGTCGACAATCATAGCAAATCTATGGACGAAATGCATATAATATTTGACGAAGCATGGGAAAACTGGAAGGCAGACTACAAACAAACAGACGATGTTCTATTAATTGGTATTAGATTTTAACTAGGAAAAGTTTAATTATAAATAAAATTATTTAATTTAAGGCTTGAAATGAATTGGGCTATATTTGAAACGGCTTATTAACCTAATAACAACATGAAGTATATATATGACCTACATAAAACCATGCTGTCAAGAAACCTTATTTTGGTTTATGAGGGGGAGTTTACCCAAGAGATAACCAAATCGGTTTTGGCAATGGCAGAACGAAACATGGATTCTATGGGTGAGGAGTCTAGCATCAAGAGGAAAGTTTTCAATGTGATGGTAGAATGCTTACAGAACATCGTGAAACATTCTGATGATTTTAACCCTTTATCTGCTAAGCGAAATGCCGCTATTTTTATAATAGGCAAGGAAGACGACCGCTATGTGGTAACAAGCGGTAATCCTGTTGATACTGAAGCAGCAAATGCTTTAAAAAAGAGATTAGATGAAATCAATGGTCTTGATAAAGATGGTTTGAAATCTATGTATAAGGATATCATCAAATCTAATAGCCTTTCTAATAAAGGAGGAGCTGGATTGGGTTTTGTAGATATGGCCCGAAAGTCAGGGCAAAAGCTTGAATACGATTTTGAAGATATGGGAGAAGGATTTCAATTTTTCTCACTCACTACAACAATCTTAAGATTCTAGATTTATTATTAATATAATTAACAGTTACAACTTTAAATTTTATAATATAACATGGAAATCATTAACCTAGAAGGCACAGAAGATACCCCGAAAATATTATTGGATAAAGGGAATGGGATTTTTGAAATCTCTGGAAGATCTTTGCCGGAAGATTCCGCGGAATTTTATCAACCAATTTTAGATTGGATTGCAGCATATGGTGAAGATCCTAATCCTGAAACTTTATTTACTTTTAAATTAGAATATTTTAATACAGCGTCCTCTAAATTAATTTTAGATGTATTGTCTGCATTGGAAGATATCGATGGCGTTTCTATCGATTGGTATTTTCATGAAGATGATGAAGATATGGAGGAAGCTGGTGAAGAATTTTCTGAACTAGTAGAAATTCCATTTGAATTTAAAACTTATTGATTAAATTCATCAGGATTAAATTTTTTTTAGGCCATGTTGCTATGGCCTTTTGTTTTTCTAAAATTTGCTATAACCGTCTTTTTATATGAGTGAAGAGATACTCAAAGCCTTAACTCAATTATTTGGAATTATTACCAAGCAGGATGGGGGAGCCACTGAAAAGGAAAGAAATTTCGTTATTGGTTTCTTCCAGCAAGAGCTTGATCAAGACTCTATTAAAGAGTATTTAGAGCTGTATGATAAATTAGTAGGGTGGGGAGAAGAACCTTCTGAGGAAGAAGACGGTAAAGCAAAAAAGAAAAAATTAACCTCAGTAAGAGATTCGGTTAGAACTCTTGCGATATGTAAAAAGATTAACAAAACACTTACCCAAAAGCAAAAAGTGGTCGTTTTGATCAAGCTTTTGGAGATGGTATCTGCCGATAAAAATTTCACACCACAAAGAATGGAAATCATTGATACGGTTTCCAATGTCTTTAACATCGTAAAAGATGAATTTAAGTTAATTGAAAGCTTTGTCATAAAAAGAGAATCTGATGATTTAGAACAATTTGACGATATTCTTTCTGTTAATAATGACACTCCTGCTGAAGATAGCTTGCATGTGCATGCTGATATAGATGGCGAAATACTTTTCTTAAATGTGAGAAGTGTGGACATGTATTTCGTAAAATATACGGGTACTGAAGAAATAAATCTGAATGGATTTATAATGAAAACAGATGGTGTATATCTGTTTTCTCATGGTAGTACAATCAAAACTCCAAAAGGTGCTGCTTTATATTATTCTGAATTAATTAGAAAATTCTTGTCTGATGGAGAGCAAGTTAACCTTTCCTTTAATGCAGAAGATATTGTATTACAATTTCCCAATGGCGAATTAGGATTAAGAAATGTAAATGTTTTCGAAGGACCAGGTGAACTAGTGGGTATAATGGGAGCTTCTGGTGCTGGAAAAACTACCTTATTAAATGTTCTTGCAGGAATTCAAGCACCGACATCAGGTCACATCAAAATTAATGGGCTTGATTTAAATGAAGATAAAGAAGAATTACAAGGTATTATAGGCTATGTTTCTCAAGATGACCTTTTGATTGAGGAACTAACAGTTTATCAAAACCTTTACTATAATGCAAAATTATGTTTTGCGAAAATGTCCGAAGAGGAAATCCATGAAAGAGTAATGGATACTTTGGAAAACCTTGGTTTAGAGGCAAGGAAAGATTTACGAGTAGGTGGTGTTTTAGATAAAACGATTTCGGGTGGACAAAGAAAGCGACTAAATATCGCACTTGAGTTGATCAGAGAACCAGCTGTTATGTTTGTTGATGAGCCAACTTCCGGATTATCATCTCGTGATTCTGAAAATGTAATCGATTTATTAAAAGAATTAACCTTAAAAGGGAAATTGATATTTGTGGTTATCCATCAACCCTCATCAGACATATATAAAATGTTTGATAAGATGATTATCATGGATACGGGTGGATACCAAATATTTTATGGACATCCAATTGAGGCGGTTACTTATTTTAAGAAAACTACCAACCAGGTTGATGCTGACAGAGGCGTTTGTCCTACTTGTGGTAATGTTAATCCTGAGCAAATATTTAATATAATTGAAGCTAAAGTTGTTGATGAATATGGTCAATTAACTAATAAGCGAAAAATTAACCCAAGTCAATGGAGAGATTTTTATCATGATAATTTTGACCATAAAAAGGTGAAAGATGAAAGTGAAGCACCTCCTTCAACATTATCAATACCCAATAAATTAAAACAAACTGTCATATTTACTATTAGGGACACGCTCTCTAAATTAAGTAATAAGCAGTATTTATTAATTAACTTATTAGAAGCTCCATTCTTAGCTTTATTATTAGCTTTTATCATTAAGTACAGAAGTGCACCTTCGGGAGATGATTATATCTTTAGATTTAATGATAACCTACCTGCATTCCTATTAATGAGTATTATTGTTGCGCTCTTTATGGGGCTAACAGTAAGTGCAGAAGAAATTATTAGAGATAGGAAAATTTTAAAAAGAGAATCCTTTCTAAATTTAAGTTGGAATAGCTATTTACTATCCAAAATAACCATACTATTCACATTGTCAGCTATACAGACATTTACTTATGTGGTGATAGGAGTGTTAGTATTGGAAATCAAGGATGCAACTTTTAGTATGTGGGCCATTTTATTCACAACATCTTGTTTTGCGAATGTTTTGGGGCTTAATGTGAGTTCTGCTTTCAAATCAGCGGTAACTGTTTACATTCTAATTCCTTTGCTGCTTATCCCACAAATGATATTAAGTGGGTTGTTATTTAGTTTTGATAAGTTAAATGACTTTATCAGCACAAAAGGAAAAGTACCTATTGTAGCAGATTTGATGACCTCACGTTGGGCTTATGAAGCTTTAACAGTGGATATGTTTAAAAATAATGGTTATCAGGAATATTTTTATGAAATTGAATCAGATGAAAAAACTGCTGATTTTAAGTCTTCATTTTTAACAAAGAAAATAAGAGAGAAATTAAGAGTAATTGAAAATAATTTGGATTCTAAAGAGCCGGTCGGAATTGAAGAAACTGAATATGCTACTAGGGTCATATATAATGCTTTAGAGAAAGAACCTTTTAAAGGGAATTTGGAAGGAGAAGATTTAGATAAGCTACTTGATCCTGAAACCATCAATCAAGAAAAGATAGGTAAGATAAGTACTTATGTTGATCAATTAAGAGATCATTATATAAATGAGTTCAACTTGGCTGTTAAAAAGAAGGAAACTTTGCAATTTCATTTAGAAAATGATTCTTCTTATCAGTTTAATTTAAATGAAGCGAAAGACTTATATTACAATGAAAGCTTAGCAGATTTAGTGAGAAATTTAACTGTTGAGGACAGGGTAATCGAATATAAAGGACAACTTATTCAACAAATTGATCCTGTTTTTAACAAGCCGATAGAGCCTGATAATCCGCTTAATTACCGTACCCATTTTTTCGCTCCTGAAAAGTATTTTGCCGGAGTCTATATAGATACGTTTTATTTTAATATACTTGTGATATGGTTTATGTCACTATTGCTATATGTGATGTTGTATTTTGAATTATTCAGAAGAGCATTAGGATTCTTTGGGAATATTAAATTGAAGAGAAAAGAATCTTAGCATTTATTTATTTTAATTCTTAGTTTGAGTTGAGTTTAGAATAATCTTTAGAATTAAATTTTATGGATTTTAAAATTGATAATTTGTATTAACTACTGGAATTTCTATTTTTGTTATGATAAAAAATATTTTTATGAAAAACATATTCCTGGGACTGGTTGTAATTGTAACCATTTCGGCCTGCGATTCAAAGAAAAAGCCTTCCGCAGATGAGATATCCGGTGTTTTGGATTCTGTTAAAATTGAAGAGCCCTCAATTTCTGAGGATGTTATATCTGATATTATTCAACAGATACCTTCTCCATTGGAAATATCTACTTTATTGAAAGAATCAGACACAAAGTATGATAAATCTTATTTAAATGATCCTGAAAAAATTTCTGATTACAACAGTAATTATAAAAAGGCATTAGCATTAGGTGTTTATGGAACTGATTTAGGTTATACCAATATTTATGAGCAAAATCAGGATGCCTTATTTTACTTAAATTCTATTAAGTCTTTGGCAGATGATTTAAGTATCGGTCAGTTTTTTGATATAGGTACAATAAAAAGATTAGCTACAAATAGTAAAAATCTTGATTCTCTATTATTGATTACTACTAAGAATTTTAACAACATCAATAATTACCTTCAAGAGCAGAAAAGATCTAATTTGAGTATTTTACTTTTATCTGGAGGTTGGTTAGAGGCTTTATACATAGTTTCTAGGGTTTCAGAGAAAAACCCAGATAACGAGCAATTAAAAGAAACAATAGCAGAACAGAAGATTATTATGGATAATGTTGTTTTATTGATGTCTTTTTATGTTGAAAGCGATCCTAATATTAAACAATTGTCCGGAAAGTTTACAAAGCTTCAGGAGGAATTTAATAAGATAGAAATAAAGACTGTTTATCGTGAACCAACCTATGAAGTAGTAGATGGCATGCTTGTTGTTAAGGATAATAGTACAAGTGAAATCATTATGGATGATGAGAATATTGAATCTATAAGAAATCAGGTTTACGAAATAAGAGAGAACATTATTAACTAAGAATTTATATGAAAAAGCTAATCTTTGCATTAGGAATTATTTTAGTGACGACATCAATTAGTCAATCATATGCTCAATGTAACACAGAAAAGCATATAGAAGCTTGTATTCCTAAATTACAATCAGGCTTCACTTTTTTGAAAAGTTATAATATAGATGGTCAAGGTGGAGCAAAAGACAAAGTGGAGTATTCTTATGTGTTTACAAAAGGAGCTACTTATCAAATAATGATTTGTAATGATGGTGAAGCAACTGATGGGATCGTATTAACATTATATGATTCAAGTAGAAAAAAAGTGGCCTCTACAAAATATGAGGGTTCTACTCTTTCTAGTATTGCTTTTCCATGTCAAGTAACTGGTATTTATTATATTACATTTACATTTGAAGGCAGTACCAATCATTGTGGCGGTAGTGTTCTCGGTTTCAAACGATAATCTAATTTTATAATCTAAATATTGTGAGCAGGCCAATTAGGTCTGCTTTTTTCATTTATGCGTAATACTGTTATCTTTCCTCACGAAGCTGTCTTTTATCAATCTGCTACAGTAACATCTCAAACAAAAGAAATTTGGTTTGTATTACATGGTTATGGTCAGCTCGCACAATATTTCATTCGTAAATTCAAAGCCATTTCCACTGATAATAGGGTGATTATTGCACCAGGAGGACTTTCACGTTTTTATTTAGATGGATTTTCAGGAAGAGTAGGGAGCACATGGATGACAAAAGAAGAAAGATTATTGGATATCGATAATTATATAAAATATCTTAATTCAGTAGCTGATGAGATTTTACAGGAGGCTTCAAATGACATCAAAATTACACTCTTGGGTTTTTCTCAAGGCTCGGCCACTGTTTGCAGATGGGTAGAAAAATTAACATTTCCATTTGATAGATTAATACTTCATTCTGGTGCTTTCCCTCCTGATATTGATTTTACTGGATTGGGAGATAAATTAAAAGCTAAAGAAGTTTTTATGTTGAGAGGAAATGAGGATGAATTTATCAATGAGGAAAGAAAAAAGGATCAGAGATCTTTAATTGAAAAGCTGAGTGTTGATGTGAAGGAAATAGAGTTTGAGGGAAAGCATGATATTCATATCGATTCCCTAAAACAAATTATTGGACACTAGCTTTCTGTGTTGAAACAGGATTATTTGCTTGCTTATATTTTTTAAACCAACTTCTTATTTTCAATTGGATAACCCCAATTATGGCTTCTTTAAAGATCTTTTTTGACATTTTTGAAGTCCCTTTGCTGCGGTCTGTAAAAATAATAGGCACTTCTTCAATTCCAAACCCATGTTTCCAGGCCTTGAATTTCATTTCAATTTGGAATGCATACCCGATGAATTTGATCTTATCTAGTTCAATAGTTTCTAAAACCGATCGATGATAGCAAATAAATCCAGCTGTGGCATCAAAAACTGGTAAGCCTGTAATGAAACGAACATACTTACTTGCCAAATAGGACATTAAAACCCTACCCATCGGCCAATTTACAACATTTACACCGGTTTTGTATCGAGAACCAATAGTGAGTTGAACATCTTCTTTTTGACATGATTTCAACATCTCTAGGAGATCTAATGGATTGTGAGAGAAATCAGCATCCATTTCAAAAATGTATTGGTAATTATGCTTTAAGGCATATTTAAAACCTTCAATATATGCAGTTCCTAAACCTAACTTGCCTGACCTTTCGATAATATGTAATTGTTCTTCATATTCATCTTGCAATGACCTTACAATTTCGGCTGTTCCATCTGGTGAATTATCATCAATGATGAGAATTTCAAATCTTGTAGACAATAGAAAAACAGCACGAATAATATCCTCTATATTTTCGCACTCATTATATGTTGGTATGATGACTAAATTCTCTTTCATAAATCCAAATGAACTTCAAAACTATAAAATCTTTTCAGATATTGCAGACCAATTAATAAAAGAATTTGATGCGATTACATAAATGTATTTTTTTAGACAGGGATGGTGTTTTAAATAGAGAAAGAGGAGAATATACATATAAACTCAGTGATTTTGAAATTTTATCTGGAGTGAAAGAAGGATTGGAGATTACGAAAAAATCAGGTTATTTATTAATTGTAATTACAAATCAAGCGGGTATAGCGAAAGGAATTTATAACACAGATGATGTTCTGAAATGTCATTCTTATCTGCAGGCCCATATAGGAGATTTAATAGATGATATTTATTTCTGCCCTCATCATCCTGTTACCACTGAATCATTGCTAAGAAAGCCTGATAGCCTTATGTTGGAGAAGGCTATAGCAAAGTGGGAGGTTGATACTGATAAATCTTATATGATTGGAGATTCTTTACGCGACATACAAGCTGCTGAGAAAGTTGGAGTAAAAGGAATTTTGGTAGGTGAGAAAGATTCGAATAATTCGACTGCACCCAAGGCTAAAAACCTTTTGGATGCAGTCAATAAATTCATTGTGAGTTAGATCCCCGTATAATTAAAAGGTGTGATATCTTTCAATTCATTTTTAATTGAATCCGATACTTCTAAACTATCGATGAATTCCGAAATTGTGTTCTGAGTAATCTTTTCATTCTTACGAGTCAAAGCTTTCAGTGCCTCATATGGTGCAGGATAAGCCTCTCTTCTTAAAACAGTTTGAATGGCTTCAGCCACCACTGCCCAATTTTCAGTCAAATCATGTTCAATAGCTGCTGGGTTTAATTCTAATTTCCCTAAGCCCTTTTTTAATGATTCAAAAGCAATTAATCCGTGTGCAAGTGGAACGCCAATATTTCGTAAAACTGTAGAGTCTGTTAAATCTCTTTGCAATCTTGAAATGGGGAGTTTTGCAGATAAATGCTCTAAAATAGCATTAGCAATTCCCAAATTGCCTTCTGCATTTTCGAAATCAATTGGATTTACTTTATGTGGCATCGCAGATGAGCCTACTTCATCTTTAGCTATTTTTTGTTTAAAGTAATTCATGCTTACATACTGCCAAACATCTTTACTTAAATCCATTAGAATAGTATTCAATCGTTTGAACGAATCAAACCGAGCGGCTAAATGATCGTAATGCTCAATTTGTGTAGTAGGTTCAGAACGCTTGAGTCCTAAATATTTTTCGCAGAAATTATTGCCAAATGCTCTCCAGTCAATATTAGGATAGGCAACATGATGAGCATTAAAATTACCAGTAGCACCACCAAATTTGGCAGCAAAAGGGATGTTGTTTTCTAATTTAAGCTGTTCCGCTAGTCGTACATCAAATACTGCAATTTCTTTACCTAATCTGGTTGGAGAAGCAGGCTGTCCATGTGTTTTAGCCAACATAGGGACATCTTTCCAATCATTGGCGTAACTACCAAGTATCTCTTTAATTTCGTTTAAAAAAGGTAAGTAAACCTTTTCTGTTGCATCTTTTAATAAAAGAGGGGTGGCCGTATTATTAATATCTTGAGATGTTAATCCAAAATGGATAAATTCTTTTTGAGCACCAATTCCTAAATCATCAAATTTTTGTTTTAGGAAATACTCTACTGCTTTTACATCATGATTAGTGGTCTTTTCAATCTTTTTAATCACCAAAGCATCTTCCTCATTGAAATTAGAAACTAGTTCCCTCATTTTAGGAAAAAGAGCATGATCAAATTCTTTAAGTTGTGGAAGCGGTAATTCACAAAGCGCAATGAAATATTCTACTTCAACATGTACTCTGTATTTAATTAATGCCCATTCTGAAAAATAGGGGGCAAGAGATTGAGTTTTATTTCTGTAGCGTCCGTCAATAGGAGCAATAGCACTTAAAGTAGTTAAATCCATGGGCTGTAAAATTTAAAGGTGCAAATATAAGGAATTTAAGCTTTTGGACTTAGTTATTGTGGAATAGTATTCAGCTTTCTAGCTTTCTAAACCATTTCCAATCAGCATAAAAAGTACCAAATGGAATTAAAGAAGCGGCTAGGGATAAAAGTGTAAGTTTCATGGTCCAATTTCTTTTGATTGCTATATATAGCACCAATCCACAAAAGCCAATAAATAAAACGCCATGCGCCATCCCTACATAATAATTAGGCTGTGGCATTTCCATCATATATTTCAATGGCATAGTAACACCAAGCAGTAAATAGGAAATACCTTCTAAAATGGCTAGAACTCTTAAATTTTTTATCATGATAATTTGTTGTAAATATTGGAATGCAAAGAAAGTACTGACTGTTTTGTAAACCAATATTTTTAGTGTTTAAAATCAGAAATTGATTAGGTGAGGGAAATTTATTTTAACATTTTTGTGCCTCAATTAACAAAATTACTTCAATGGAATTAAAAGGAAAAGTGGTAGATATTCTACCTGAGGAAAAAGGGCAAGGTAAAAACGGTGAATGGAGAAAGCAATCTTATATTTTCGAAACACAGGAGCAATATCCAAAGAAAGTTTGTGCTGAAGTTTGGGGAGATAAAATAGATGGTTTTAATATCAAGCAGGGAGAAGAACTAACAGCTAAAATTAATATTGATAGCAGGGAATTTAATGGTAAGTGGTATACCAATGTAAAAATATGGGCTGTAGATAGAGCTTCAGATGGAAATGTAGGGGGTATTCCAAATTCACAAAATGATAATATGCCACCACAATCATCAGGAAGTGCTAGCGGACCTCAAGAAACACCACCTCCAAGCGAGGATGATGAATTGCCTTTTTGATTCTGGAATCTTTCAGTAGTAAAAACCTGTCAGTTTTAAGCTAATAGATTGTTTAAAAATCTGACAGGTTTGATAATTTCAAGGCTTAGTATCCCTTTTCAGTATCGACCATTAATTTATGATCTTCCCCAGCTTTAATGGCCTCATATGCTAACTTAAAGCTTTGTTTTACATCTTCTAATAAAGTAATGCCCGAGATATGGGGAGTTACGATACACTTTGGATGTTCCCATAATGGGGAATCTTGTGGTAAAGGTTCTTCTTTAAAGACATCTAAAATCGCTTGTCGAATGTGTTTTTGGTCTAAAGCCTTAATTAAATCGTCTTCATTCACTGAAGTTCCTCTACCAATATTGAGAAAAAGAACGTTTTCAAGTTTTGAGAAGAAGTCTATATTGAATAGATTTTGAGTTTCTTTGGTTGCAGGAAGTGTGTTGATAATGATGGAATTAGCTTCAAGGTTTCCCATATCTAAATTATCAAAAGGTAAACACACATCAAAGAACTCTTTGTTTTTGCCATTAGTATTTACACCTACAATGTTTTTTACCATTGGTTGAAGTACTTGAGCTATGTCGGTGCTAATGTTTCCAGTTCCGAACAGGATTACGCTTTGCTTGGACAAAGACTTAGGAATTACTTGTTCCCAGGTTTTAGAGGCTTGGTTTATTTTGTATAAATCAGATTTATATAAATCTTGTAAGATATAGGTCAAGCAGTATTCCGACATTCTTTGCCCCATCTTTCCTTTAGTTTTTGTTAAGGTGCACTGCTCAGGAAGTTTTAATTTCATGAAGCTGTCGACACCCGCACCAAAGGAATGAATCCATTCTAAATGGTTAATATCCATTTTAAAGAGGAAATTGAACCCAGCTACATATTGTGCTTTTGGAAGTAACTTGGCTACATCTTCTTTGTCTTTTGCGAGCAAACAATTTAGCTCAGGATATTCTTTAGAGATGAAAGCTTGAAATCCTTCTGCTAGATGACCATATGTAAGAATATTTTTTTTAGGCATGATTTTGATTTAACCTTTTGCAACTAAATTTCGGAAATTAGAAGGAGGAACTAACTCAAACTTTAAATGTTCACCGCTAATTGGATGTTTAAGTTCCATTAAATTGGCGTGTAATGCAACTCTCGCCAACGGATTTTTCCTTGCTGTATATTTTTTATCTCCTGTAACTGGGTAACCAAAATGTGCCATTTGAACCCTAATTTGATTTTTAAAACCAGTTTCAAGCTTAAACTCAAGCATTGAATAGGCATTACTTTGTTTTAGCAATTTGAAATGTGTGATTGCAGAAGTTGCATTATTAGGAGTATCTACAATGAAAACTTCATTGTGTTTATTGCTTCTTAAATAATTTTTTAAGGTGTGTGATGTTTCTTTAACTTTTCCTTCTACAATAGCCACATATTTTCGGTCAATTATAAAATCTTCCCAATGATTCTGTAGTTGCTCTTGCAATTCTTTGCTTTTGGCAAATAATAATATTCCAGAAACCTCCCTTTCTAATCTGTGGATTATATAGACCTTATTTCTAGGATCAATGGCTTCCATATGCTCTTTTAATATCTGGACAGCATTTTTTGTTTTCTCCTTCAAAGAAGCAACGGAGAGTAAACCAGCTTCTTTTTCAATCGCAATCAAATGCTGATCTTCATAGATAATATTCAGCTTCTGAAGTTTGATTTTTTTTGATGGCTTCGCCCAATTGATCTGGATTTCATCTCCTTTTTTAAGTGGATGATTAAATTGGGTAATCACATCACCGTTGATTCTAATTTGCCCACCACCCATTACGGATTTCAATAAAGCTTTTTTCTTGTTTGGATATGCTGCAGAAAGGTGCTTTAATAATTCAGTGTCTTCCTCAATTATGTAGCTATTAAGCTCCTGATTAGATGGGCTTGATTTTTTGTTCATAACGTAAAATTCCGTATAAGAAATGACCTTTACAAGTCAAATATTTGAATATCAATTAAAAACCCTCTCAAATTAAATTTAAGAGGGTTTTTAAAATATTTGTTTTAAATTTTTATAGGTATTCTGTCTTTTGTGTCTTTTTATTTAATTAATTCCAGTAAATAAACGTTCCCATCTGATTTTATTAAAGAAGGATTCATTAGGATCCATACTCATCCAGATGAATAAAGCTTTACCCACCACGTGATCTTTAGGAACAAAACCCCAAAAACGGCTATCCCATGAGTTATGACGATTATCTCCCATCATAAAGAAATAATCTTGTGAAAAAGTATACTCAGCTACTTCTTTTCCATCTATATAAAGCTTATCATTTTTGATTTGAACGTCTTCTAAATGTTCATAGTAGCGAAGGACATCTCCATACATAAGTAAATTTTTATGATTGATTTTTATGGTTTGTCCTTCTTTAGGTACTTCTATAGGACCATAAAAATCTTTATTCCAACTGGTTTCTGGAGTCTTTGGGAAAGTAGCTGGGTCAACATCACTGCTGTCTGTACTTAATATTTTTCCATTTTTATAAGTAGGAGAGAAGATGATATCATTTACAAAAGGAAGTGATTTCATTTTTTCTATTTCCTTAGGTTCTGCATGAACCCTATAGCCATAGCCTGGCTCATATATTTTATCCCAAATATTATAATCCTCAAAAACTCTATCTCTTATGGTTTGATCAGTTTTAATGAAATAGCTAAATTGTATATCCTCCGGAACAAATGCTTTTTCATCATTGATATACAACTCTGCACTTTTGACTTGTAATTTATCACCAGGAAGCCCTACACATCTTTTAATATAATATTCTCTTAAATCAAGCGGATACTGTAATTCCTCAGGGTAATTGAAAACAACTGCATCGTTTCTTTTTACTTCACTAAAGCCAGGAAATCTGTATTGAGGCAATTGAATCCAATCTAAGTAAGCAGGGACATCTTCAGTTCCGTAAAATCTTCTATGTGTTAAAGGAAGTTGTAAGGGCGTTTTAGGTGTTCGGGGCCCGTAATGTAACTTACTTACAAATAGATAGTCACCCACTAATAAGGTGCCTTCCATTGATGGAGTAGGAATTACAAAAGCTTCCAAAGTAGCCCATCTGATTAAAGTAGCTGCTATTACGGCAAATACCAATGCATCTACCCATTCTCTAACTTTAGATTTTGGTTTAGCTGGTTTTTTCTTTTTATTGAAAAATGGAATATTCATTTTCTAAAGTTTTAAGAAGTCATCAATTTTTACTATTCCTTTTTGATCAGGAAGCCATTCAGCTACTAATACAGCACCTTGAACAAATCCATCTCTACTATAAGCTTCATGTTCAATACTGATCTGATCAACTTCTGATTTATACGTGATTTTATGAGTTCCAGGTATTTCGCCTAATCTTTCGGAAGCGATTGGGATTTCACCTTCTTCTGTTTTAGCTTCATTTTTCCAAGCACTATATTTATCATGCTCCTCAATAATGCCTTCAGCTAAGGTGATTGCTGTTCCACTAGGCGCATCTTTTTTATGCGTATGATGCACTTCTATCATGGAAGGTTTATATTGATTTTGTGGGCTGATTAATTTGGCTAAAAACTTATTCAATTTAAAAAATAGATTTACGCCTATTGAAAAGTTTGAAGCATAAAGAAAAGTACCATTATTCTTTTTACAGATTTCCTCAATTTCCGGCATTTTATCCAACCAACCTGTTGTGCCTGATAAGATAGGTAGATTATTCTCAAGGCAGAATTTAATATTATCAAAAGCGGAGTCAGGGTGGGTGAATTCTATTGCAACATCAGCTTGCTCGGCTAATGTTGGCATTAAAGTATCGTTAACATCAACGGTAGCCACTAAGCTATGCCCTCTTTTGATGGCAAATTCTTCAATGGCTTGCCCCATTTTTCCATGACCAATTAAAAGTATTTTCATGTGTATTTTATATCTTATTTTATTGTCACATGGAATCTTTGATTAAAAATTAAATTTGTTTGGATTTAATATTAGAAATTTAATTTTTAATGTCGATTTCATTATTTTAATCTAAAATTTAATGATAAGCCTGCATGCATATTGCTGTAAGGGCTGCTTTGAATGCTTGGTTTTATATTTAAACTCAAATCTTGATTAATATTGAACTCTCTTAGGTGAGCATCTACTGTAGCATCCACTATTTGAAGTACATAAAATAAACCTGATAGTATAATCCAATAATCCCGATCTCTTTTGTATCTTTCAATCAGCCTTTGAGTTCGATCTTCATCGAAACCTAAATTAGTAAAGTCTGTTATTTCATCATTATTTGTATCATCTCCATCTATAATATTAAAGTTAATATTCCTAAATAATAGATAGTTTTGATGATTAGTCTTGATTTGATAGGCCGCTAAAGCCCCTAAAGCATAAACAATTGGAATTTTCCAATATTTCTCATTATAAAACTAACCCATACCTGGAACTATAGCGGAATATAAAGTCGCTAACCTTGGTGAGTGAGTTGTGTCTTGCATTTGGAAAGTTTCAATCTTGCCATTTTCATCACCAAGTTTTAAAAAGGTGGAGTCTGTCGGTTGGATTTCCTGCCCATTTGAAACCAGGTTAAATGATACTAGAATGATGAGGGTTAAAAAAATTCGCATTTTATAATTCAACTGAAAGAATGTCTAAAATCCTGTTTAAATCATCCTTTGATAAAAACGGTATCTTAATTTCTCCTTTATTATTTTTGTCGATCTTCATCCCAATTTTTGTGCCAAAATGAGAAGATAGCTTGCTTTGAACTTGCTTAGCTTCATATGGCATTTCACTTTTAGCTGGCTTTTCCTTTTCACTAGATTCTCCACTAGTCAATTCTCTTACTAATGCTTCTACCTTTCTAACAGATAAGTCATCCTGTAAGATCCTTTTGAAAACATCCAATTGCTTATCCACATCATCAATATTGATAATGGCACGTGCATGTCCCATGCTAATTCGTTTGTCACGAATAGCTAATTGAATATCAGGTGGAAGTTTTAATAATCTTAAATAATTATTAACAGTAGTTCTGTTTTTACCAACACGATCCCCTAATTGTTCTTGCTTTAAATCACATTCAGTCAACAATCTTTGATAACTAAGCGCAATCTCAATAGAGTTTAGATTCTCTCTTTGGATGTTCTCAATCAATGCCATTTCTAGCATTTGCTGATCGTCCGCCATGCGGATATAAGCCGGAATGGATTTAAGACCTGCTAATTTGGAAGCCTGTGTTCTTCTTTCCCCTGAAATCAGTTGATAACTATCTTTGCTTAGCTTTCTAACTGTTATGGGTTGAATGATACCTTGAACCTTAATTGATTCTGCTAGCTCTTCTAAAGCTTGTTTATCAAAGTCAGTTCGAGGTTGAAAAGGATTCACCTCTATTTGTTCTAATGGAATTTCGTTAATAGAAGCCCCACTTGAGATGTCAGTAATATCTCTACTTTCTTTATTAGAAGATTTTTGGTCAGTGTTAGAATCTTCTAAAAGAGCGCCTAAGCCTCTTCCTAATGCTTTTCTTGGTTTCTTCGCCATCCGCTATTTTCCTAATCCGTTATTGTTAATAATTTCTTTTGCTAAATTTAAATAGCTAATTGCTCCTTTGCTTTCAGCATCGTGGGCAATAGCTGGTAATCCAAAACTTGGAGATTCGCTCAATTTAATATTCCTAGGAATCAAAGTTTCAAATACCATTTTACTAAAATGCTGTTTTACCTCATCCACCACTTGGTTTGATAGGTTTAAACGCACATCATACATGGTTAATAATATTCCTTCGATTTCCAATTCTTTGTTCAAACGTGTTTGGATAATCTTAATTGTATTGAGCAATTTACCTAATCCTTCCAATGCAAAATATTCGCACTGAACAGGTATGATAACTGAGTCAGCAGCTGTTAGGGCATTGATTGTGATCAATCCTAAAGAAGGAGAGCAATCAATAATTATGAAATCATATTTTTTACGCACTTTCTTAAGTGCAGTACGCATTCTTTCTTCTCGGTTTTTAATATTTACCATTTCAACTTCAGCTCCCACTAAGTTGATATGAGACGGTAAAATATGCAAGTAATCTAAATCAGTTTCCACTATGATGTCCTGAGCATCAACCTCATCCACCATACATTCGTATATGCTGTTTTCGATTTCTTTTGGGTTGTAACCTATTCCAGAAGTAGAATTGGCCTGTGGGTCGGCATCAACAATCAGCGTTTTATATTCTAAAGCAGCCAAACTTGCTGCAAGATTAATAGCTGATGTGGTTTTACCTACTCCTCCTTTTTGATTAGCAATTGCAATTACTTTACCCATATTTATTTAAATTTTAGCTTTAAAAAGTTAATCGGTAAGCTGATTTTTATTGCTTTGGCTTTTTCAAAATATTGAAGAATCGAGCAAGTTTCTATTTCAGCTTCCAAATTTTTTAGCGAACCACAAAGATAAAATTTTATATGAGAAATAGAATGGATTTTTAATTTGCTTTAGAAGGAATTATATAAAATCCACATCTACATTAAGCGGATATTTCATTAAATATTGTACAGCTTCTTCCATTGTAAGTCCTTCAAACAGCACTCTATGCAATATTTCAGTTATTGGGGCGCGAACCTTAAAACTTTCTGCAATTTTTTTAGCAATCATGATGGTATTTACTCCTTCCGCAACTTCTTGCATATCTCCCAAAATATCACCTAAGCTTTCGCCTTCAGCCAATCGTCTCCCAACGGTGAAGTTTCTACTTAAAGTAGAGTGGGAGGTAGCCATTAAATCGCCTATTCCTGCTAGTCCTATAAATGATCGAACATCTCCACCTAATGCTTTGCCTAAGTAAATCATTTCCGCCATTCCTCGGCTAATCAATAATGAGCGAGCATTTTCTCCTAAGCCTAATCCTGTTAATGCACCTGAAGCTATTGCTATTATATTTTTTAAAACTCCACAAAGTTCAATTCCTATTAAATCTGGATTTCCATACACTTGAAACCGATCACTTCGCAGTAATTGCTGTCCTAATTGGATTACTTCATTGAAAGGACTGGCCACTACTGTAGCTGCAGGCAATCCTTGAGCAATTTCTTTTGCCAAATTAGGCCCTGCAAGACATCCAACTCTCACCACAACGCTTTCATCCATGATAAGCTCACTCATAGTTTTAATATGATGTCTTTCAAGAACCTGCATATTATCCAATGTTTTGCCTTCAGGCAGATTTAGGTTTAAACCTTTTGTTCCATGGATTAAAATATGATAAGGATGAAGAAAGGGAGAAAGACTTTTCATCATCTCTCTAAAATTTGCTGAAGGAACCACTGGAAAAATGATATCGCAGGTTTTCGCTAATTGTTCCAAATCATCAATAGCTTTTATATTTTGATGAATTGGATAACTGTTCCATTCTCTTTTTTGGTTGATGCTCTCTAGTGCTTCAGGATTTCTGGCATAGAGTAACACTTTAGAATTTTCAGCTAAAAGATTAGCCACAGAAAGTCCGAAACTTCCAGCTCCTACAACACCTATCGGTTTTTCAAACATGTTTTTCGAGGCCATATCCGTCTAATCTGTTTCTGTAAAAATATAGAAGATTCATATCCATTGTGGTAATATTTCCATCTTCATTTTTAATCAAAGGTCTTTTGGAATGATACATTCCTAAATTTAATAAGCCATGTTTGATGACATTATCAATATTATCTTCCATATGTTCGGCTTGAGACATTCTACCTTCTTTAATCCTTTCTTCAATTTTGTTTTTTATTTTCTGACAAGCACTTCTAAATTCATTATAGGAAATCACCAAGTCTTCTTCTGGTAGTCGCAATAAAGAGAATAAATCAAGTTTTTTGTTTTTCTTATTAATAATTTCAAAGGCAACAAAAGCAATTAAGTGGCTTGAAAATACTCTAGCGATTTTGCTATATTGTTCCACAATCTTTTTGGAAAGCATTCTAGTGTATTCAGCCTCCCGCTGTTTATTTACCGTAATTTTATCTTGAAAAACGAAATAATCCTTGGGCTGAATCTCTCTTCCCTTGGAATCAAAACTTCTACCCTCATCATCTACTTTATTTCCCAAAATATCCATTGGTTCTCCTATGGAAACTGAAATGTCAGAGCCTTTTGTGAAGAATTTAAATAAAAATGTGATGATTTTATAAGAGGAAGAAAACTCGTCATTTTCTACATAATAGCGCTCTTGACCACGTTTCTCCAGGTATTGACGAATGAGGCTTGGAGCCTCTAAAACGAAGTGGTAATTCAAACTTGCTGGAACTATGAAAATCTTTTCAGCCTCATTTCCATACTCTTGGTAATTAGACCTTTGTGCTTCTATTGCGGTGCCTAAAAGTCCTAATTTCAGCTCTTTTTCAACTTTACCATCTCTGGAACGTGTTCCGCCAGGGAAAAATAAGCTTTGGCACCCTTTTTTCAAGGCTAAGGCAGAATAGGATTTTAGGGTCTCCAGATAAATCATATTCTTTTTTCGTCTATCCACTTTGTAGGCGCCTAAACTATTCATGAAATAAGATATGATACTGATGTTAAATAAATTAAGACCCGCACCATAAATCATTGGAGGCAAACCTAGTGTGTATATTACCCAACCAATCAAGATAGAATCTAGGTTGCTGGAATGAGTTGGTACCATAACTACAGTCCCTTTTTTGGCTAAAGTACGTAGTTTTTCAACTTCTCCATTAATCTGGATTTTATCATTCATGGTGAGTTCATTACTCCAAAAACCACCTAATTTTTTTATTCTCGCAGCATTTAATAATCTATTGAAACCAAAAGTTGCAACACTTCTTGCAAATCTATAATGGCTTGTATTAAAGTTTCCAGCAATTTCATAAGCATAGCGCTCAATTATGCTTCGAAGAATGTTGTTTGATTTGTCTTCATCTTTTGCTTTCTGTTGAGAAATTTCTAGGAGTTCATTCTTTTACTTTTCCCCAAAATTGATGTTCATCATCAGGGTCAACTTTCCATGGAGTCTGTCTAATTCTAGCTTTTTCCTTGTATAAAGTTGTTTCTAGCTCTTCAATTAGGGCTGTTTTATTTCGAGTATTACTCTTGATGCGCCCATAAGCTTCTTCTACTACTTCTTTTAGGAATTCTTTTTTATGACGACTCAATTGCACCACGGGCCATTCGCGAGGTCCTGGTAAAATTGGTTCATATTTTCTTTTGCTTCTGTAGCGCTTTAGCTTCATTTCAATTTATGATAATGCTTGCTTTAAATCTTGAATTAAATCCTCTAAATCTTCAACTCCAACGCTCAATCGAATTAGAGAATCGGATAGTCCTATTTTATCCCGCTCGGCTTTTGGTATGCTGGCATGCGTCATTGTTGCAGGATGTCCACTTAATGATTCAACTCCTCCCAATGATTCTGCTAAAGTAAACAGCTCAAATTTCTTTAAGATTTCTGTAGCTGCAGCTACAGAATTTTCTTTTAAACTAAAAGAAATCATTCCTCCGAAATCATGCATTTGCCTACTTGCAATATCATGATTTGGATGTGATTTAAATCCTGGCCAAAATACTTTGTCTACTTTAGGATGTGATTTTAAGAAGTTTGCTACTCCAGCTCCGTTTTCACAATGCCTTTGCATTCTGAGGTGTAAAGTTTTGATTCCTCTTAAAACTAAGAAACAGTCTTGCGGACCGGGTACAGCACCACTTGCTTTTTGAATAAATGCTAATTTTTCAGATAATTCTTTATTGTTTGTAGCCAATGCCCCCATAATTACATCCGAATGCCCGGCTATATATTTAGTTAAAGAATGCATGACTAGATCCGCACCTAAATCCAAAGGATTCTGCAAGTAAGGAGTAGAGAAAGTGTTATCAACACATAGTAACACATTGCTTTTCTTGGCAATATTTGCAGCGGTCTTTATGTCAATGATATTCATCATTGGGTTGGTAGGAGTTTCTACCCAAATCAATTTAGTTTTTTCTGTGATATGTTTTTCGATATTTGAAGCTTCTAACATATCAATGAAATGAAAATGAATGCCGAAGTCTTGAAATATTTGAGTGAAGATTCTGTAAGTTCCACCATAAAGGTCATTAGTGCTAATTACCTCATCACCCGGTTTTAATGTTTTGATAACAGCATCTATTGCAGCAAGTCCAGAGGCAAAGCAATGTCCATAATCTGCATTTTCCAAAGCCGCAATGCTTTTTTCTAAAGCTTCACGAGTGGGGTTTTGTGAACGACTGTAATCATAGCCTTTATGCTCTCCTGGAGATGATTGAACATAAGTAGAGGTCTGATAAATAGGAGTCATGATGGCTCCAGTTGCTGAGTCAGGCTCAACACCAGCATGTATGGCTTTGGTACCAAATCTGTACTTATTGGACTTACTCATAACTTTCTATTTTAATTATTGATTTAAAATTAGAATTTATTTTGGATTTGAAGGAGGGAACAAGTTTTTCAACTTTTCCGACACCTGATTTTTTTCTTGGTATTCAGGAGATAACGAGGGCTGCCCAGGGAAGTTTTCCATATGCAAAGTTTGCGTTGGGAAAGCAAAATTGATCCCTAGTTCCTTGGCTAATTTCATTATGCTCAACAATAATTCTTCTTTATATTTCAATTCTTCTCCCCAAGTTGGTACATCAAGAAAAACATAAAACATGATGTCTAGAGAATAGGCAGACATATTATTAAAATAGATATTGTAAAAATCTTTCCAGGTTTTTGGGTGGTCATCAACTATCTTCTTCAAGCCTTCAGTAAATGCTTCAATTAGATGTGGTGGAGTGTCATAAGTAATAGTAATAGTGGTGTAAAATCTTCTGTATTTTCTTAAACCATGATTATCCACCGCCATATCAGCTAACTTGCCATTTGGTACAGTAATCAATGAGTTTCTGAATGTCCTTACTCTTGTTGAACGAAAACCAACTTCCTCTACAGTTCCATCAATATCACCTGCAGTTACCCAATCGCCAATTTGAAATGGCTTGTCAAATAGAATCATTAATGAGCCAAAGAAATTTTTGATGGTATCTTGCGCTGCTAAAGCAAAAGCCAAACCACCAATTGAGATACCTGCAAGAAGGGCAGTAATATCAAATCTTAAATTGTTGAGGATATACAGGAAACCAATAATAATGACGAAGATTTTCAATACTCTCTTAAGGATAGGGACAATCTGGTCGTCCATTGTAGTTTCAGTTTGGGCAGCTTTCTTCATCATGTATTCGCCCAAAATATCCACTAATTTGTAAGCCATCATGGTACCAAAAAGCGGTAATAATGCCCTTAGCAATAAAATAAAATAATGATTGAAGGTAATAGGTAGCTGTAAGACAGGAATCATGATGATTAAAATTCCAACAATAATTAAGAGACTAAATGGTCTTGCTACGGGCATAATATAATCATGCGCAATATTTCCATAGCCTTTGTTTTTCAGTAATTGATAAATTAACCAATCAAAAAACCAGCTTAATATTTTATGAATTAGCACGCAAATAACAATTAAAATCAGAATGCTAATATATTGCCAGGTATGTAGTCCTAAGATTTTCTGAGCACCCATTTTGGGCAAAATATTCATTAATTTGTCAGTGCCGAATGGATAAACTTGTTGATGTAGTTCTTGTACCTTATTAATAGTCTTTTTACTGAAATACCATTTTTCATCACTTTTTTCAAGGTAAATTTGAGGGAATTCAAATTCAGATAAATAGTATCTTTTGAGGCCGGAGGAATCAGAGTAGTTTGGGTTTTCTGGAATTTCATCTATTTCGATCAAAACACCAGCCCCATCCAATACTTGCTTGAGCTGGGTAATGATTAACTCAGCATCTTTCCCTTTGAGGTATTCAGGATTTAGCGTTTTTGATGCAATTTGTGGATGAAAATCATCTTCCTGCAGGTTTTGTAGAAAGGTATTGACTGTTGCTTTTGGAGATGATAAACTATTGGGGGGTAAAGTATTAGCATCTTCATTTTGACTAAAAGAACTATAGGAAAAAAATATAAATAGTATTAAAAAATATCTCATTCTTAAATCTTAAATTTTAAAATACTGAAGGTGTTTTTATGACATTTATAGACATGAACTTCATTATCTTTGTTGTAATAAATCATGGCAATTTCGTCTATGCTTTCTATTGGTTGTTGATTTATTAATTGACCTTCATTAGTGTAAAGATAAGTAAAAGCTTGTTTTTTATCTGTTACGGCAATGATTTCCTTATTGGGAGCTAGTTCGTAATATTGGATTTCCATTTCTTCTTGGTTGATGTAATCCTTCTCGAACATCATTTCTCCAGATGGTTTCAATAAGCTCACCCTACTTAAGTCCTGTCTTGCTAGAATATAATTTCTTTCAGTTGCATTTTTAACAATTTTAAATAATGTCTCTTTATTCGGCATGTAAAGTTGTTCTTTATCTTTTATCTTCCCTGTGAAACTGATTTTAACTAAAGCACCACCGTTGGTAATGGTTACTAAATAGCTGGTTTCAAAGCTATTCCCAATTTCAAAGAATAAATTATTTGATAATCTGTCATTAATGTTAATGGGGAAATTAGGTTTCATTTCTCCATTTCTGCTCATAACTTTTACCGTTCCATTTTCTTGAAGTACCGCCATGAAATCCTTACTTCTTATTCTGATATGCTCTGGCATGGCAGCGATTTTATCTCTCATTTTTAATGGATCCCAATCACCTAGCATGTCACCATATTTGCTGGTTAAATAGATATCGCCATTTTCTTTTGCGATTAGTAAGCGGTATGTTTTACTTTTATCATAATCGATCACATTAAAGTATTGGTTTTCAATGTTTTCGTTTCCAAATGTTTTTGGGAAATACTCTAATGCAATCCCATTTCTATCTAAAAGAAATACCTTTTCTGTAGTGGCAAAAGCATATTGTAATTTATTGTTTTGATAGTAATCTATTTGGAATACATCTCCTATGATAGGAGCTCCCAATGGTTCTGTCCAAATGATATCACCATTAGTTGAAATTAAATGAAGATTGAAAGCCGAATCCTGCACTAAAGTTTCAAATAGTCCTGTATTATGGTTTTTGACCACATAAGGTTTACTGATGATAGGTGCATCTATTTTAACTTGCATAACGTCATCGAAATATTTCATTTCATTATTGACCTTATTGTCAGAATGTAAGATTTCTACATTGCTATAATATCGATTATTTTCATGACTGAACTGTATAGCTAGCATATCAAAATTCTTAATTGGGAATTCATTTTGCTTAAAGTTATTCCTCCATTTATCGTTCAGATTATTGAGCAGTAATGTCCATGCTTGTGGTAAATTTATAAAGACGTTTAAATTAGATTCTTGTAGTGTAGATTCAATAAACTGGTTTTCCTTTATGGATTTCCCCCATGTGTTTTCCGTTTCCATGTCTAAGATTAATTCCTTTAATGACTGGATATCATTACTGATAACCATTACATCATCAATGGATGTAAAGAAAGTATGTGAAAAGCCCTTGAAATTTTTACCTAATAAATAGTAAGGGAAATTTTCAATCACCAATTCTCTTATTTCATTCTCTGCATAGAATTCATAATACAAGGTATCCTGTTTTAGCTGAGCAGCCTCTTCAGCTAGTTTGTTGAATTTATTCAATCCCTCATTTTTGTCAGTCATTTTGATGAAAATGAGTTTTTTGTTTTCTGCTAAATTCTGATTACTATTTAATACAGCTTGCGCATTTTCACCAGCCATAAATTGATGAAATTCCCTGAAATCAGTATCATATTGCTCTGCAATATGATTTCTTTTTTGTCCGAATTCACTATCTAATTTGTCCCAAAACTTAAATTTCTCATCTTGAAAAGCTTTTGAATCATCAAATCTTTCGTGAAGGACAATGGCTGTTTTAGATGGGAAATAATTTTCTAAAGTAACATCACCACCCTGTTGATTACTGTATGTATTCAGATAACTAATGGAATCGTGAGGAAATGTGAAGCCGTTAAGATATAGATCGTCTCCATCTAAAAATAAATCAAGAAATGCGCCTTCAGAGAATTGAGAAAGAATATTAAATAGGGTAGACTGATTTGATTTAGTAAATGTTTTTACAATTTTGTCTAATCTATTGAAATTAACATATAGATTTCCTAAATCATCTTGAAAGTTGGCTATTTTAAAAACTTCTTCTATGCTTTCTTTAAAATTGTCCTCATCTTTTTCCAAGTTTCTTATTACATCCTCAACTAAAACAGGGGAGAAGCTCCCTACAAAATTCCCTCTTAAGAGTACGTAACTAAATCTTTTGTCCGAATTTTTACTTTTTAATTCGTAGATGGTGTTTTTGTTGTAAACTCTTTCAGATTTCTCAAAATCATCAAATTTTGATTCAATTTTTTTAATAATCTCAATCTGCTCAGTGTTTTTTAAGGTTTGATAAAATACAAAATCAAAATCATCATTGGCTATAATAGACATCCCAATCAGTAAATGATTATTCCTAAAAACATCATCCAACATCCCGCTATTTCCAGACAAACTATCTAAAGCTTCAAAATTTTGCTTTAAGGAAGAAAAATATTCAATTTTTAGTAAATCCTGCCAAATAGGATTTTCTTGTATGCTGTTCCATGAATCAACTAAGTTTTTATTTTCATAAACCAAAAAAGTATTTTCTGGCACTAATGACCATGCATCTAAACTTTTTTGTTTATCCCAATAGTAATAGATTCCGTATCCGCTTGCTAATATTAAGATGAACAGAAATAGTATAATGAAGATTCTTCTCAAAGGAGTTTTGGATTTTTATGTTGCTATGCAAATATAGGATTATTAATAACTATGGACGCATTTTTCAGCTAAATATATTGTGATGGCTGAAATGGTAGTTTTACACTAAAATCACTTCAATTCCTTTAGCTTCTAAAGTGCTAATAAATTGCTTGGAAGCACTTTTGTTTGTGATAATTTGATCAACATCCTCTAAATCACAAATTTTCCCAAATCCTTTCTGGCCAAACTTACTGGCATCTGCCAAAACAATCGTTTTCTGAACGGATTCAATCATTTTTGCATTCAAATGCGCCTCCATCATGTTGGAAGTTGTAAAGCCGTGCTCCAAGCTAATCCCATCCACGCTTAAGTACAATTTACTGCAGGCGAAACTTTGCATCATTTCTTCAGCATAATGACCTACAACAGAGGAACTGCCTTTCCTGACTACGCCTCCAAGCTGTACGATTTCTATATCCTTACAGTCTAATAAAGCCATGGTAACATTCATAGCAGAAGTCAAAACGGTAAGATTAGAGTTTCTAGGAATAGCTTGTGCAAAAGCTCCTACAGTAGTTCCTGAACCAATAATGATGGCTTCATGCATTTTTAAGGACTCAACTGCGGCTTTGGCGATGGCTTGTTTTTCCTCAACATTTACTAATTGCTTTTCATCTACTGGCTTTTCGTTTACATAAGGAGAGACCAAAGTAGCGCTTCCGTGAGAGCGATAAAGCAAGCCTTTATCTTCAAGAAGTTTTAAATCTTTTCGGATCGTTACCTTAGTGACTTCAAGTGCGTTACTTAATTCACTAACACTTACAAATCCTTCTTGTTGAAGTTGGTCTAATATGAATTTATGTCTTTCTGCAATAGTCATTTGGTTCAAAAATATAATTAAAAGTCATAAAAAGAAACTAAAAGTAAGTAAAAAGAAAGATAAAACAATCAAAATTCTTGTTAATGCTTTTGATATGTTTCTTTTAGTGTTATATTTGAACAAAACGAAACAAAATGAATAGGAAAGAAAACATAAAGCAAATTTCAGATACGAATAAAGTTTGGGATATTGCAGTGATAGGAGGTGGTTCTTCCGGACTTGGTGTTGCTTTAGATGCTGTTTCCAGAGGGCTGAGTGTTGCTTTGTTTGAAAAATCTGATTTCGCTAAGGGTACTAGCAGTCGAAGTACGAAGCTAGTGCATGGTGGAGTCCGATATTTAGCACAAGGAGATGTTTTCTTAGTTTTTGAGGCTTTAAAAGAAAGAGGGAGATTATTGAAAAATGCTCCTCATTTAGCCCATAATCAATCTTTTGTAATTCCTATATATACTTTTTTTGACCGCTTGAAATATACAGTTGGTTTAAAAATGTACGATTGGATGGCAGGTAAATTAAGTTTAGGAAAGTCTACTTTCATCTCAAAAGAAAAGACCATTAAGCGTTTGCCCACTATCAAGCAAGAAGGCTTAAAAGGAGGAGTGGTTTATCACGATGGGCAATTTGATGATGCTCGTCTGGCATTGAATATAGCACAAACTTGTGATGAAAAAGGAGTAGCTGTTTTAAATTATTTCAAAGTTAATCAGCTTAATAAAAATAGTGAAGGCAAAATCACTGGACTTTCTGTCAAAGACCAGTTTTCAAAAAATAGTTATGACATTAAAGCAAAGATGGTAGTGAATGCTACAGGGGTTTTTGCTGATAAAATATTGCAATTGGATAATCCTGAGGCGAAGAAAATGATTCGACCAAGCCAGGGAATTCATTTAGTTCTGGATCGCTCATTTTTATCAGGCGAGGATGCTCTTATGATCCCGGAAACAAGCGATGGGAGAGTTTTATTTGCTGTGCCTTGGCATGATAAAATTGTTGTGGGTACTACCGATACCATGCGAAAAAAACCAAAATTAGAACCTGCAGCATTAGAAAAAGAAATTGATTTTGTGTTAGCCACTGCTCAAGAATACCTGACCAAAAAACCCCAGAGAAGCGATGTGCTTTCTGTTTATGCGGGTTTAAGACCTTTGGCAGCTCCAACAGATGAAAGTGAAAAGACAAAAGAGATATCCCGAAGCCACAAAGTAATTGTATCTGATAGCAATTTAATAACACTTACAGGCGGAAAATGGACCACTTTCCGTAAAATGGGGGAGGATACAGTAGAGTATTTTTCAAAAATAACAGGTGAAAAACTAAAGGACAGTACCTCAGCTGATATTAAAATCCATGGCTATTCCATTGAAAAGCCAATCGATTATCTAGGCGTTTACGGTGCCGACAGAATAGCTATTAAAAAGTTGCAGGATGAAAATTCAGATTGGAATAAGCCTTTGCATCCAAAATATCCTTACACTCAAGCAGAAGTGATTTTTGCTTGTAGAAATGAAATGGCCATGAAAGTAGAGGATGTTTTAGCCAGAAGAATAAGAATACTCTTCCTAGATGCCCAAGCAAGTATGGATATGGCCTCAAAAGTGGCAGAGTTAATGGCAAAAGAATTAGGAAAAGAAGAAGCTTGGATTGAAGTGCAATTGAAAGATTTTAATAAATTGGCAATGCGTTATTTAATTGAATCTTGAATGAGTTTAGTTTAATATTAAGTAAGAATATTTTTTTAGGAGATTTGAGGCTTCTGGGATTATAACACCCCCCTTCGCCCCCCTCAAGGGGGGAGTTGCACGGAGTGACATTTTTTATTTTGTATATAGAAGTGTTGAAAATTGTTGTTAACTGTTGAAATAAATCTGTGAGACTGTCCCCTTGAGGGGACTTTAGGGGTGTTGTTAGATTAGGATGAAAGCAATTAAAAATAAGATTAAAAGTGTAAATTAATTATGTGTAAAAAAGTCAAAATATCTGCTTTATGGGAATATTTAAAGAGATGCTTTTTGAATTAATTATGGCTATTTTTTCACATTAAACTTCAATAAACTATGGAAAAACCTCAATATATTTTATCCCTCGATCAGGGTACCACAAGCTCAAGAGCAATTCTATTCAATGAAAAAGCCGAGATAGTAGCGGTAGCTCAAAAAGAATTTGAACAATTTTTCCCGCAATCAGGCTGGGTAGAACATGATGCCAATGAAATCTGGACATCCCAAGCCTCGGTTGCCACGGAAGCCATCACCAAAGCCAATATTACGCCCACTCAAATTGCAGGTATTGGGATAACCAATCAAAGAGAAACTACCATAGTTTGGGATAGAAATACCGGAAAACCCATCCATAAAGCCATTGTTTGGCAGGATAGAAGAACGGCCAACTATTGCAATGAATTAAAAAAGAAAGGCTTGTCTGAAAAAATCAATGATAAAACAGGCTTAATCATTGATGCTTATTTTTCAGCCACTAAAATTAAATGGATTTTAGATAATGTAGAAGGAGCAAGAGCAAAAGCCGAAAATGGGGAATTATGTTTTGGTACGGTCGACAGTTGGTTGGTTTACAAATTGACTTCTGGAAAACATCATTACACAGATATCACCAATGCAAGCCGAACCATGATTTTCAATATTCATGAGAAAAAGTGGGATAAAGAATTACTGGATTTGTTTGAGATCCCTGAATCCATGTTACCAGAAGTAAAGTCAAGCAGTGAAGTCTATTGCACTACAGCTGGGGATTTATTCTCTCATAAAATTCCTATTGCAGGTATAGCCGGTGATCAACAAGCTGCACTTTTCGGACAACTCTGCTCCGAAAAAGGAATGGCAAAAACTACCTATGGAACTGGTTGCTTTTTGGTGATGAATACTGGAGATGAACCGGTGAAATCCAATAATAAATTATTGACGACCGTGGCCTGGCAAATAGGGGACAAGGTACAATATGCTTTAGAGGGAAGTGTTTTTATTGGCGGTGCAGCAATTCAATGGCTCAGAGACGGTTTAGAGCTTTTCCGCAAAGCAAGTGAATCCGAAGCCTTGGCCACTTCCTTAAAAGATAATGAAGGCGTTTATTTTGTCCCAGCTTTAACTGGTTTAGGTGCGCCTTATTGGAATCAGGATGCAAGAGGTACATTTTTTGGGATTACAAGAGGAACTACAAAAGCACACATGGCACGGGCAGCTTTAGAAGCGATAGCCTATCAAGTAAATGATGTTTTGGCCGCCATGGAAAAGGATGCTGGACATAAAACACAAGAAATGAGAGTGGATGGTGGAGCTTCAGAGAATAATTTTTTGATGCAATTTCAGTCTGATTTAGTGGATTGCACCATTACTCGGCCTAAAATTACTGAAACTACTGCGGTAGGAGCAGCCTTTTTAGCAGGATTAGCCGTGGGCTATTGGAAAGATATGGATGCCCTGCAATCACTTTGGGAAGCCGAACAATCCTATAATCCTGAAATGGATAAAGAAGAAGTTAAAAAATTATTGCATTTTTGGCACAAGGCTGTTGATCGCAGTCAGGATTGGTTAGAATCATAAAAACAGATGAACTATTTTGTAGCAGAATTTTTAGGTACATTTTTATTAATATTGATGGGCTCTGGAGTGGTAGCCAATGTGGTTTTACCCAAAACTAAAGCAGCTGGTTCAGGATGGATGGTGATTACGACTGCCTGGGCTTTTGGAGTTTTTATAGCGGTGGTAGTAGCAGGACCTCATAGTGGAGCTCATATTAATCCAGCCGTAAGTTTAGCTTTGGCTTTAACCGGTGATTTCGCTTGGGATTTATTATGGATTTATATTCCAGCACAAATTTTAGGAGCTGCTTTTGGTTCTTTTTGTGCCTGGCTAATTTATCAAAGGCATTTTGAAGCTACAGATGATAAAGGCTTGTTATTTGCCCCATTCGCAACAGCTCCTGCCATACGAGATGCGAAAACCAATTTCATCTCTGAATTTATCGGAACTTTCGTGCTAATTATAGTTATTCTATTTTCTACCCCACCTCAATTGATGGATACAAATGGTACTCCGATTGGTTTGGGTGATTTAGGAGCATTACCTGTAGCCATTTTAGTATGGGTAATAGGTTTAGCTTTAGGCGGAACTACAGGCTATGCTATAAACCCAGCTCGTGATTTAGGTCCGCGAATAATGCATCAAATTTTGCCCATTAAAGGTAAAGGAGGGAGTGATTGGGCCTACAGTTGGATTCCAATTATTGGCCCTTTAAGCGGAGCAGCCTTTGCAGCATTTTTATACATGATTATAAAGTAATTTAGCAATTTCAATGGATAAGAAAATCTCACATTTCAAAACTTCAGATAATTTATCATTAGAAGTTCAAGAATATGTTCAATCAGATAATCCTGAGAAGATTGTTTTGATAGTGCATGGTCATGGAGAGCATGCCGGAAGATTTCAAGGAGTAGCGGAATATTTCAATGAAAAAGGGATTTCTGTTATTGCTTTAACTTTAAGAGGTCATGGTAATTCAGAAGGCAAAAAAGGACATGCCCCCAGTATGGAGCAGCTATTGACCGATATAGAATATTTTATTCGTTTTGTTAGAGTAGATTATTTAAATGCAGACTTATACCTCTATGGACATAGCATGGGAGGAAATATTATCTTGAATTATCTGGCTAAAGATCAATCAAATGAAATCACAGCAGGTATAGCGACTTCCCCTTGGATTAAATTGGCTTTTGAGCCACCAAAATGGAAAGTGAATTTAGGGAATTGGGTGGCAGATATTATTCCAAGTTTAATTCAACCTTCCGGTTTAAAAGCCGAGGATATTTCCAGTATAAAAGAGGAGGTCGAGAAATACGAAAGTGATCCCTTAATTCACAATAAAGTTTCAGCCAAATTATTTACTTCCATTACAAAAGGAGGGGAGTACCTGATTCATAATACCCATAAGTTTAAGCACAAAGTATTTTTAGCCCACGGACAGCAGGATAAAATCATTTCACATGATGCAACTGCTGAATTTGCTAAAGACAGCAATTTATTCACTTTCAAAAGTTACCCAAATTCAAAACACGAAATCCATCATGATGTAGATTTTGAAAATTTGATGGGGGATATATTGGGGTGGATGGATGATAAATCTCAATAGATTTTAAATCCTTTGGTGAAGTGAAAAAGAGTAAATTTTTGCACTTTAATTCTGGCAAAATCATTCATACTTTTTCCATTGATGAAAAAGTATGCCAGCCAGAGGCTGACCAGCTATTGGCTGGCAAAAAATCTAGGTAAAATGATGCTACTTCCCGCAAATGTCAACGCCTGCCCGCCATTTTACCCTCCGGCCCGCTTTTTCGCTTAAGGCGAAAGTTGGGGAGTTAGATATTAATAAACTCACCAAATAAATTCAACTTTATCAAACATTGCTCAAACTCCTTTTAGCTTGCTTCTAGATGATTTTTAATTATTCCACTAAAATAGATTGTTCTTTGAAACCTATGTTGTCCTAAGGTGAGAGACAAAGCAAATTCTTGATTGGTTATTGCACATTTTCAACAGAACTAACTCGACCACTTCCGAGGAACTCGGAAAAGCGGGAGGGAGGACAAAATAGCGGGCCAGTGGATGGATGTGGGATGAAGCATTATTTTGTCTTGATTTTTTCTTTCTTTTTGATCAAGCAAAAAGGAAAATAGAAAGATAGGAATATATCAGTCAAGAATAAGTAAAACTTCAAAATTACCATTTACCATCAAGGAATATTGTCTTAAAATAATAGCCTATGTCATTCCTGAAAGTCAGGAAGTGATTTTAAAATCACCATGTTTTTCGATTAACCATTATATTTTTAGGATGTGTTTTAAAATTAATCTGCTACATTTATTCTGCAAGTTCATCAGCAACCAAAACCTATAATTATTTAATTTTTTGGTTGAAATGGATGGTTTGGGTTATATAGTGAAAATAGGATTTTTGCTATATTTAGTTTTGGATTGTGACTTGTTACTATTGGATTGTTAGATAAAATTAGAGTAGATCACGACAACAAACAATTAAAAATAAAATGATATGAAAAATTCTACCTTACTATCACTGATTTTATTAGTTTTAACTTCATGTGGAACAAATCAAAACTCCGAGAAAAAAGTTGATTCGTTATCTGAAACTGAGAGATTAGAAATTATTTTTGAAGAGTTTAAGGCACTTCATAAAGAATTGCAGACTTTTAAAAGTTCTGCGGATTTTAAAACAAACGGATTCGGAGCAGGTGGTTCAAATAATGCATGGCTTGAAAAAGTACAAGAACTTAAAGATAATCCAGATTCAAAATTGCTTCTTAAAAAAGGAATTGTAGCTGGAGAATTGGAACAGCTTGGATTAGCTTATGCAAGTTCGAAAGGCCAAGAAACAGAAATAACAAAAACATTCACTAAGATTTTTGAAGAAGCTATAGATTCCAAATCTGTGGAGAAAGTAGAAACAAAAACAGGTAACGCAAATTACGATAAAATTAAATCAGAGTATGAATTGTTAGGAAAGTGGACAATAACAAATACCACAGTAAATCAAAGTTATGCATTTGAGATTTATAAAGAAGGAAATGAATACGTCAGTGTGATACCACAAGGTGATTTTAAAACCGAGATTCTTTCAAAAAAAGGAAATGACTATTACGTAAAGGGGAATAAATATGGAGAGTTTTACCGCATTGACTCTGATAGAAATATGAAACTTTTCGATAAAGATGGAGATTTGTCGAGTATGGGATATAAAGCGATTAAACGATAGATAATAATAACTTTACCTAACTCGGTTATAAACATCTTGGGTGAAGTGGTTATTCGAGCATCTTTTCAATCATCAACTTTCTATAACGGTGGATACGAAAGCGGCTCGCTTTCCCAAATGTTTCATAAAGTAAAACATTGGTTAAGATTAAAAAGAAATGACATGGCAACAGACATTAAAGGATTTGCAGATTCTGCAAAAGGGTTTACCAAAAGCCCTTTAGGAATAATTGCACTATTTATTGTATTAGTTTATGGGGTTGCAACACTTGCCGTGACATTCGGAAGTTCCTTAACCCAGCATTTCAGACCTCTTATTTTTTTTTAGTTTTTTTTCCGGTAATAGTTTTTATCGGATTTCTTTGGCTTGTTTCTAAACATCATGATAAGATTTATGGCCCCTCTGATTTCAAAAACGAAGAAAATTTTTTAAAAATGAAAATGTCGGCTGTAGCATCTATTGCAGCAGCAACAGCAAAACAACCAAATGGATCACAAAATAGCGAACTTGCTCAAGAACAGTTGAATTCAATTATTGAGCTTGTTTGTTTCAAAGACAAGTCCGCAAAAAACTGCTGAACAATCTGAAAAGTGGAAAAACAAGGTGCTTTGGGTTGATGATAGACCTGAAAACAATGTTTATGAAAGAAAGGCATTTGAATCACAAGGAATTGAATTCAGCCTTGCCCAGTCCACAAATGAAGCCATGGAAAATTTAAAGAATAACAAATACGCTGCAATCATTTCAGATATGGGTAGAAAAGAAGGCTCTCAAGAAGGATATGTTTTACTTGAAAAGCTTAGAAAATCAGGAAAACAGACCCCCTATTTCATATATGCATGTTCAAATTCCCATGAACATAAGATGATGGCACTTGAAAGAGGAGCTCAGGGAAGCACGAACAGTGCGCAAGAATTGTATGAAATGGTTATGAATCGAATTGCAAATTAATAAACTGTCCCCATTCCCATGCTCCGCATGCTGAAATACTAATTTATCCACTCCAATTTATATCATATTTAAAGAAAAATACCTACAAGGATAATCAATCAATAGGTATTGGTATTAATTCCACCGAAATTGACAGTGTTCAAGAAAGTTTGTAAGTGAAAATTCAGAGTATTAATAAATGTTTTTTTAACCATATTTTCAGCAAGAATAAATTTTTAAAAGCAGACTTATAAATCCTTCTATTTTCAAATCAATATATGAGGTAGTTTTAATATCTTAGTATAAGAATATGAAACTATATCTTCGAAAAATTTTACTTTCTTCCGGAATGCTGGCGGTTGTAATTTACCTTTTGCATATCCTGCTGGGTGGGTATTTGTGGAAAACATATAGTCACCTTCAACAGCCCATAAGTGATTTAACAGCAACAGGAGCACCAAATAGATCTTTATTGTTGCTGTTTACTAACACCTACGGTGTAATGGCTTTAATTTTTGCAGTCGCTTTTACTTTTTTTGAGGGGAGAAAGCGCCACAAATTAGTTTTTTGGGGTGGTGTTTCTTTTATTCTCCTACATGTTATTTCAATATCTTACAGCTTCTTTCCTCAGGATTTTCCTGGTGCAGAACCTACTTTCGCTGGAAGTATGCACCTTGTAGTAACTGTCCTGATTGTGCCATTCACCATTCTGACACCCCTGCTAATTGGTTTTGGACTTAAGAAAGAAAAAGAATGGAAGGCATTAGGTAACTTTTCTTTGATCTGCGGAATACTTATCATCATCTTCGGTGGATTGGCAGGATTCTTTTTCGCCAAAGGTCTTCCATACTTTGGTTTGGTAGAAAGGATAAATATCGGGACGCTACAAATCTGGACATTTGTTATGTCTTACAAATTAGTTAAATCAAAACATGAAGAGCATTAGTATATTTTGAGTTTTAATTTTTGTAATCATCCCGTTCCTGCAATATTGTGCACGGCAGTTTGAATAGCTAATATAAAAAAGTAAGATGTCATTTAAAATCTATTTTCTCGTTGTAAAATTTTAAATGCTTGGTAATACGGTCTTAATATATTGATTAAGTATAAACCATTAATTATCTAATATAGATATATTTTGCAAAATAACATACTTCTGAAATTTCTAATTTATGCTGATACCAATAAAACCACTAGTTTTTTTAAAAAAGAGAACAATAGCGTACAGAGGAGTATGGAGGAAAAGAGGAGAGCTCCAAACAGTAATTACTAGTACGCTTCTTTAAAAAGAATTCTAGATCAAATATCGTTAAGGCCACTTTCTTTACTAAAAAATTACTCGTCAATGATGCTTATGATTTCAAAACAATAAACATTATGCAAACTAGAACCCAACAAATACTTTTTATTATAAGGTCTTTCTAGAAATTGTATTTTTGACAGATCTAATTGGTTTTGATAATTATCATCGGTTGGAGGATACTTTTCAGAAGTAAATTGAGCATATTCAATTTTGTGCGTATGGCGGTTCAAAACAGTTATTACTCCAGCTAAACCCTCCTTCCCATTTTGTTCAAAAAATATATAATCATCTGTAAGGGTAATGTCTGAAACTATTTTCACATCATCAGATATCCAATAAACTTCCCCGGTGGTTTTACTAATGCAATATACATTCATAGGAGTACGGGCGAAGATACTATCATTTTCAAAGATCATCTGCATTGTGAAATCAGAATTATCTCTACCTTTTAGCCAAGTAGATTCTATTTGGCGTGTATTGAGGTTCACCACATTTAACCCAAAAGATTCAGCCCAGAGATAAAGCTTATCACCTTGCTTATTAAGCTCCCCATTTAAGGAAGATTCTCCTTCAGTAATAATTGGAAGGCTCCAAATCGTCTCCCCTGTGTTTTTATCCAATTGATAAAAAGTAGTGCGGGTAGTTAAATTGATCAAATTATCTTTGTATTCTTGAAAAGTATATACGGTCTCTGGAAATTCACTCTGCCATACCTCATTCTTGGTAAATGGATTGAATGCAAAGAGTTTGTTTTTATCCTCCAAATAGTAAATTACAGAGTCTTTTAAGAAATAGGGATAATCTCCATCACTGATAAAACCAAATTTTTTATACTTTCTTTTGGTAAGAAAATTTTTTCCTGTGAAAATATTTTTAATAACTAACTTATCCATCAGATCATATACTAACAGACTATCTGGCAACCTCGATTTAATAACTTGCTGATCTGAAGTAATAGAAAAAAATAATTGCTTGGACGATTTTAAATCCACTACAAAATCCATATTAAAATGATGGATAAGTAGGTCATTTTTAATTAATGGGTATTTTGAAAAATAATGTGAAAAATCATTTTTTTCGTAGGGATATTCCCATTTTGGTTTCAATACCTCATCCAAACTTTTATCTGCATAAATATTCGTGATCTCTTGTGACGTTCCCTGAAAATACAGAAATAAGATTAAAGCAATTGTAGTTGTATATTTCATTTGTTGCAAATATAATTTAACCGCAATTCTCATACCTAAGAAGAGAATTTTAAGGTTTAGCCTTATTGAAAGAAAAGACACTTTTATTTTAAGGTAGATTATTCTAAATATTCTAACATATTAAAATCTTTAATTGACATACCTTCTTGTACAGTGTAAATAATTTCATTTTCCATTTTTTCATCTTCTGTCCATGTTGCTGTTCTAGGAGCAAGCCAATCCTGTTCTTTTCTCAAAATAAAATCATTTTTATCTTCAGAAAACTCAAAAAATAGCTTTTTATATCCGGCAGCATCGGTGTAAAACTCTATTGAAAAACCACCTTCATAAAAGGTGGGGAGACCTCCATAATATTGGTAACTAAATTTAATCTCATTCAATAGGCTATCTTCTAAAATAACATCATTACTCTGACTTTGGATGTCAAAATATAATTGAGATAAATTACCATAAGTTTCAAAATGTGTGAAAGTACTATCTAATTCTTGAAAATAAATAGAATGAAAAATGGTGTCTCCATTACTAAGATCTTCTTTAAACCATTCAGCAACTTTATCAATTTTACCATCATTGTTAAGGTCTTTTTCATAAATATCTACTATATAAAAATCCTCAGGAATACAAATAACAGGTTCAAGCTTCTTGATATCAGATTTGGATTGTGTTTTTTGATAACATTTATCAGTATCTTGAGCTACAATACAGCTTGAATAGTTAAACAAAATAAAAATTAATAATATTGACCTCATTCTTTCTTAGGCTTACAATTGTTATACATTCCTTCTATCATTTCTTTAAATTTTTCCTTTCGGTCAGCTAATCCTACAGACCCTCCATTCACCAATTTTGTAACTGGACGAACACACTTATCATACTCATTTTCTGATGTGCATTCTGTATCCAATTTGGAAATTGAACCAAGTCGATTTATTATAAATGCGGATGCTGAAAGAACGGTAGCTTTAAGGCTATCTTTTACTTCATCTGGATTGCTAACCCAATCATAATTTGTACCAAAAAGACTATTGCATTTATCAGAGATAGCTTTATAATTAGCTTTTCCAGTCAATTGAATTGCCCCTCTACCTCTATATTTGTACCCATCTCCACTTGCCACATCTCCATTTCCGTGCCCAACCCCGTTTGAATAAACAAGATTTAGTAACCTTTTACCATTCGCTTTCTTTTGCGAGCTTGAAAGTATTTCCCTTTTAAATTCTCCTTCGTCATTTTTAGAAAATTCTGTCTTTATCGTTACTTTATTATTTTCCTTATTTCCCCAGTTGTATGTTTGATTACTTGAAGACTTATACTTTGAAACATCAGTTTCCGTGCCAACCATTTTCATATATAGTCTGATACTAGCATAATCAAGATAATCTTCTTCATCCCAAAAAGATTGTTTGTAAAAAACAGTTTTAGAATTAGAATTCCATTTCCATACTTCTAACATTCTTTCTAAACTATAATTAGTGCCTTCTGAAGTGGCTTTCATACCATTACTTTCATGAGCAATCTGAGAAAAAAAATGAGCCTGTCTATAACAAGTATTTAATTCAGCCTTCTCTACAGCAAGTTTAAAGTAATCATTGATTACAGTATTGTTTTTCACAGTACTACTACTAGGAAATAATTTTTTAAGCTTTTCATGTGTCATTTTTAAATCACGACCACAAACTTTACAGGCAAATTCATGATTTTGATGTCTTACCCAAAATTCATATTTAACCTCATCACTTTCATGAAGCTTATGGGTAATAGTATACTTTCCTTCTTTTACCGGCTTCAATATAAGAGTCCAAGTCTTGTTCGTAATAACCTCGTCATCTTCATCGGTAGAATATGATACTTTAGTAGTATCACCTTCTTCTTCTAATGATACTTTATAGCTAACCTCTTTAGTATCTTCAATCTTTGACCAAAAAGTAAGATTAAACTCAATCTGTGATGTATTTACAATGTAAACCTCATCTGTTTTTAATGTGTCTCCATCCACAGTGGCAACAAAACCTTCATAATTAACCTCTTCTTCTTCAATCAAAAACACACACATCATTTCTATAAGTTCATCCCATTCTTCATCCGATAATCCAGAAGCATAAGGTGGTTGGGTCCCACTTAATTTTGAGACAAAATTTTCAATTTTAGTTCTGCGTAAATCATCTTCCTGAATCAACTCAAGTAATGAATCAGGGTCTTCTATATATTCATTTATTTTAATTAGAATAGCATCTAATCTATCTATATCCTCTGGTAAACAATCAGGAAAGTCAGACAACCTATTTATAGTTGATTCATCCAAAGGTCCTTTTTCATAATTATCTATCCACAAGTTAATTTCTTCTTTATAATACACCAATACTTCCTTAATTAATTCTTCTTGGACAATTAGTGAATCTTGTGCATACTCTTCTCCACCAGTTTCCCCACCAGAATTATGAGGCCCACTCACCTCCCCATCATCACCCACCACCCAAACATTCCCTTCCTCATCCTCAATCACGATATCCCCATCTTCGTTTTCATCTGATGTTTCGGTATCAATTTCGGTGGTATTGCCTTCCGTGTCGGTGACGGTGATAGTGCCACCTTCTTCGTCATAAGCCACATCAGCTATTTCTCCATCTATATCAATATCGGTTTCGGGTAGGTCTTCAGTTTCTTCTTCCTCATCATTATTTTCTTCTCCGCCTTCTTCGCTGAGTTCATCTTCAGTGTCCAGGTCCAAAATAAATGGCCCGTTGGGGTTGAGGGTGCTTTCCACATTCCCGCCTATCAACTGCTTGTCGGTATTTACTTGGATATCATTCAACATTGCCTCCACTCTTGCTGAGTTGAAAAGCGGGACTTCTATCAAGCCCATGCCGTTGTATATATCGCCCGTTTTGATCACTTCCGTCAAGATGACCGAGAAGCCCGCTGCCGTTATCCGGTCGCCCGGGTTCAGTTGTGCAATGGGCTCCCTGTTTTCTATGATGGGGAGGTCAGGCTCTGCCCCGCAATCAAAGTCTTCTACATTCTGTTCTGGAGTAGAGAGTGTAAGAGTATTTTCAGCCGTACCTTCTATGGCGCCACAGCTAGGCAATACCCTGATATGGTATTCAGTATTGGCTTTGAGGTCATAGACTACCTGTGTTTCGATGTTGGTGCCGTAATTGATCCATTCCTCTGTTCCTGTCTCCCTTATCTGTGCTACATATTGGTTGTGGTTCCATCCTCCTTCCCAGCTAATCCGAATGCGATCAGTTCCTAAAGCTTCTGCTCCTAGATTGGTGATAGGAAGGCATTCGTCCCCATATTTAAACCAGCGCACTTCGCTCTTGCCCTGGTTTTTAAATAAGTCCCTGCCGTTGAGGTTAATGGCCTGCACTTGCCATGCATAACTCCTTCCGGGGATCAGCATGGCATCGTTCAAACCATAGAAGTAGCTGGTAGTCATGATGGTAGTTTCAAATAGTGGTTGGGTAGTCCGTGCTACTTCATTAGGATTCCTGCCTTCTGGCCAGATCTCCCAAAGCCTGAAAACATATTCTGTCTCAAAGGCACTGTTGGGCGAGGAAGTATGCCGGGGTGTCCACTGAAATTGTACTTGCTGTGGATCCTGTAATCGGAGTTTTTCTTCAAAGGGAAAGTTTAGCAAAGGAGGATCATTTAAGACCAGCCAGGCCATCGAAGTGCCAATATTGCTGACTCTATTATTTCTGTTATAATCCAGTACCTCGATCTTAAACTGGTAAAAGCCTTCAGGTAGTTTCTGAGTGGAAGCTAGTTGGTTGCGGTTGATGCCGCTGACTTCCATATTTTGGATATTGAGATAATTGCTCAAGTCCGTTTCATCTAATTTATAGGGGAGTCCAGGCTCAAGACGGATGGGGCCGGGGCTGTAACCTTGACGAGTTCTTAACCTTATACCTGCTCCTTCAATAGTAATTCTTAATTTAGCTTGGTAATTGGTTTGGGTAAAATCTTTTAATAATAATTGAATATTCCATTTACTTTGATTGGCATCGCTGTAGTCTGAGAGGTAGAGGCTGTAGGGTGGAATGAGGTTGGAGGTGACCTGCACAGGGTCGGCCGAGTTTTGTGTATATGCAGGGAAAGATAAAAGCCAAAATATGAATAGGCTAGCAATTTGCTTTGAAATGTAATTGGAGCACGAGCTGGAAGCTCGCGTAGGTGGATATGGTTTTGGTTGAAATAAAATTTCTGGGGATGTTTTGGTTCTTTTTACATATATTTTAAATCCAAAAGTATAGGTTTTGAAATAAAATCAAAAAAATATAATAGAAAAATAGGGTTGGAAGCTTGAAATTAATTGCGAAGAGCCTTTATTGTTTATATCGAGATGCAAAAACAGTTCGGGATTAGAGTAATTAACACACGCTATGTTGGTGCTAGCTTTTTTGGGGATCGCGAGCTGGAAAGATCGTGCTAGTTTTTATGGTAAAGTACTGGCTTAGTATTTAGTAAACCCGCAAGGTTTTCAAAACCTTGCGGGTTTAAAGTTGATTTTTACTCTTCTACAGTATCAATACCATGCAATTTTCCTAATTCAATATCGATATGCCATAAGCCCATTCCTTCTTCCCCAATGATATCGAATATCTCTAAGGCTCTTCTTGAGATAGTTTCTTCCTCTCTTTGCTCGGTTACAAACCATTGCAAGAAATTGAAAGTTGTAAAATCTTTAGTGCTGAAACAATGATCTACCAATTCGTGAATTGATTTGGTTACTTTAATTTCATGTTCTAAAATCAGCTCGAATACTTCTCTCAAACTGTTAAATTCATGTCTGATTTCACTAATGGCCGGTTGTCTAGCATGTCCACCAGCTTCATTGATATAGCTGAATAATTTTAGCATATGACCTCTTTCTTCATCTGAATGGTCATATAAAAATTTGGCTGAATTCACATAACCTTTGGTCTCGCACCAAGATGCCATGGATAAATAGTAGGCAGATGATTTGCCTTCCATTTCAATCTGCTCATTCAGTTTCTTTTCTGTTTCTTTAGCTAATGATCTATTCGGTGTAATTAAATCTTTCATAATTGTATTTTTTTTCTATTGTATGCATTATACATAATATTCTGCAATAAAGTTGGGCCTAATGTTAATCTGAAATTAGATTTCCTCTAAATATGGATTCAGTATAAATAATAGGGCGTAAAAAAAGGACTATCCATTGAATAGTCCTTTCATTTTTTAATCTAGAAATTTATAATATTATCCTCTAGCTTTCGCATCTTCTTTTATTTTATTCAATGCAGAACCTGCTTTAAACCATTCAATTTGAGCATCATTATAGGTGTGGTTTGCCTTTATAACATCTTTGCTACCATCTGCGTGAACAAATTCTATTTTAAGTGGCTTTTCTGGAGCAAACTGATCAAGGTCTAAGAAGTTAATAGTATCATCCTCCTGCACTTTATCATAATCAGCTTCATCTGCAAAAGTTAATCCTAACATCCCTTGCTTCTTTAAGTTGGTTTCGTGAATACGTGCAAATGATTTCACCAATACAGCTTTAACCCCTAAATGTCTAGGTTCCATAGCGGCATGTTCTCTTGAAGAACCTTCACCATAATTATGGTCACCCACTACTATAGTCGGAATTCCTTTTGCTTTGTACTCTCTCTGCGTTGCAGGAACAGCATCATATTCACCAGTTATCTGACTTTTCACTTTATTAGTTTCTTCATTGAAAGCATTTACAGCTCCAATTAAGCAGTTGTCAGAAATATTATCCAAGTGACCTCTGAATCTTAACCAAGGTCCAGCCATAGAGATATGGTCAGTGGTGCATTTACCTAATGCTTTGATAAGCAATTTAGCACCAGTGATGTTTTTTCCATCCCAAGCATCAAAACCTTCTAATAATTGTAATCTTTTAGAATCAGGAGCAACTTTTACTTCTACAGTGCTACCATCTTTTGCTGGAGCTTGATATCCATTATCTTCAACTGCAAAACCAGCATCAGGTAATTCCGCTCCAAATGGAGGATCTAATTTTACCTGTTCACCTTTTTCGTTGGTTAAGGTGTCAGTTAATGGATTGAATCCTAAATCACCACTAATCGCAATTGCCGCCACCATTTCTGGAGATGTTACAAATGCATGAGTGTTAGGGTTTCCATCCGCTCTTTTAGAAAAGTTTCTATTAAAAGAGTGAACGATTGTATTTTTCTCGCCTTTATCAGCACCAGTTCTTGACCATTGACCAATACAAGGTCCGCAAGCATTGGTGAAGATAGTAGCATCTAAATCTTCAAATATTTTCAGTAAACCGTCACGATCTGCAGTAAATCTAACTTGCTCAGAACCAGGGTTGATACCAAATTCTGATTTTGTTTTTAAGCCTTTGTCAACAGCTTGTTGTGCAATTGAGGAAGCTCTTGATAAATCTTCATAAGATGAATTGGTACAAGAACCAATCAATCCCCATTCAACTTTCGTTGGCCATCCGTTTTTCTCAGCTTCTGCTTTTAATTGAGAAATAGGAGTGGCTCTATCTGGAGTGAAAGGACCATTTACATGTGGCTCTAAAGTTGTTAAATCAATTTCGATTACTTGATCAAAATATTGCTCAGGATTTGCATAAACTTCATCATCTCCCGTTAAATGCTCACGTACTTCATTTGCAGCATCTGCAACATCATTTCTATCTGTAGATCTTAAATAACGCTCCATAGCATCATCATAACCGAAAGTAGAAGTAGTAGCACCGATTTCAGCACCCATATTACAAATCGTTCCTTTTCCAGTTGCAGAAAGTGATTGTGCACCAGGGCCAAAATATTCTACTATTGAACCAGTTCCACCTTTTACAGTTAAGATACCGGCAACTTTCAAGATAACATCTTTAGCGGAAGTCCAACCATTTAGTTTTCCAGTTAACTTCACACCGATTAATTTAGGAAATTTCAATTCCCAAGGCATTCCAGCCATAACATCTACCGCATCAGCACCACCAACACCAATAGCAACCATTCCTAAACCACCAGCATTAACAGTGTGAGAATCAGTTCCAATCATCATTCCACCAGGAAATGCATAATTTTCTAAAACTACTTGGTGAATAATCCCAGCACCCGGCTTCCAGAAGCCAATTCCATATTTATTAGAAACTGATTCCAAGAAATTAAAAACCTCTCCTGAAGCAGTTAATGAGCTTCTTAAATCTTCTTTTGCACCTTCTTTTGCTAAGATTAAGTGATCACAATGTACTGTAGAAGGGACAGCGGCTTGGTCTCTTCCAGCTTGCATAAATTGTAAAAGTGCCATTTGAGCAGTTGCATCTTGCATAGCTACTCGGTCCGGAGCAAAATCCACGTAAGATTTACCTCTCACAAATGAGTTTTTTGCCTTGCCATCCCATAAATGTGAATAAAGTATCTTCTCTGAAAGGGTTAAAGGTTTGTTGACTACCTGTCTTGCTGCAGCTATTTTTTCGCTCATTCCAGCATAAACAGCTTTTATCATGTCTATATCAAAAGCCATAGTATATTTTTATTTAAAATTCTCTGATTTTCTGCAAAGATACAAAATCAACACTTTTATCCTATGTGTAAACAAGGTTTATCCATATTTGTAAAAATTCTAATTATCGACATAATATACTGTTTGATAGAAAGTTAAGTAGTAGTAGTTAAAGTTTTACTTGTTTTTTATTGTTTAGAAAACTGAATCACTTATATTTGAAATGCTTTTAAATCCATTAAGGAAATTTGTTCCGTATGTATGTAAATTCAAAGAATTATTGTTTTCTTTCGATTAATTTATGATATATGTACCAAAAGACCTTAGATTTGTGGTTTATTAATTTTAATTACACTTATAATTGTATTTGTTTAGTTGATTTATATAAAAAGGATGAAATATTTTTTAGTTATTTTAATTAGTTTGTTTTTAATGAGTTATTCTAGCTTATCACAAAATTGTGTTGAGAAAATTTCTAATGTTAAATATTCATTTCATGAAAATAATTATGATTTATCGTTTGATATGAATAATTCATTCGATTATGAATTAAGCTTATATGATAAAAGTAAAAATGCTTTTTTGATTGATAATTCAAATTTCAGACCAGTTGAGGATTTAGAATCTTTGGTTATTGAATCTTCGGGATATTCTATTTCAATTAAATCAATTGACAATAAATATAAGAAGGAGAATTTAGCAATAATTATGTATCGGAAAGATAAGAGTTGCGAACCAGTAAAAGTTGACTTGCAATAATTATGAAATATATTTACACAATACTGTTAGGATTTATTTTGAGTATTTCATTGGTAAATGCTCAATGTCCAAATGATTCAAATACTGAAGCGACAATTGTTTCAACAGACGCATTATGTTTTGCTGCTGAAGATGGTACAATCTCTTTTGAATTAAAGGATGCATCTGATGTAAGCTTGGATCCTGTGAATTTTGATTTTGGTCTTTACGATGGTGGAGAGAATGACTGGGTCTATGATGATATTGGTGTTTCCCCAGGTGGTGATATTAATCCAGCTATTACTTTAAGTATATCTGGAACCGTTTTGACATTTTCAAATGTTCCTACTACTAAAGATGGTATTGGCTATACAATAGGGTCAAGAGATAATGGTATTTGTGGTATTACATTTCGTACCTATTCCAGTGGCTTTTCAGGAATAATTATTAATGAACCATCAGAGTTAACAGCATCAATTAATTTAATAACAGATGATTGTGATAATTCTAACTCTGGAGCAATTGATATTGATGTAACTGGAGGTACACCGGATGGAGGTGGTAATTATAATTATTCTTGGAGCAATGGTGCAACAACAGAGGATATATCAGGTCTTGATGATGGGACTTACTCTGTTACAGTTACTGATGATAATGGTTGTACTGCAGAATTAACTGGAATTGTTGTTGAAGCTGGACCAGACGCAGGAACAGCGGGCAGTGCAGATGCCTGTAATAATGATGCAGCCTTCAATTTATATAATGTATTGGGCGGCACGCCACAGTTAAGTGGAAGTTTTGCGGCAGCAATTGGGAATCCGGAAGCGGTAACGATTAGTCAGCCAGGAGATGGGAGTACCAGCACGGCCGATTTTGATGGAGTGGCAACAGGAACGTATGTGTTTACCTATACTGTAAGCTCAGCAGGATGTCCAGATGCGACAGCTGATGTCACCATTACAGTAAACCAGGCTCCGGATGCAGGATTAGCTGCGACAGTAGAAGCTTGCGAGGATGAAGGGGCTTTTGATTTATTTACTTCATTAGGAGGTACACCACAAGCTACGAATGGAGTATGGACCGAAGATGCGGGTAACCCAGCGACAAGTATATTAACACAATCAGGAGATGGAAGCACCGGAACTGCAGATTTAACGACTGCTATAGGTACTTACAACTTTACCTATACAGTAACAGCCCCAGGTTGTAGTCCATCTACAGCAATCTTAACAGTGAATGTAAGTGCGCTACCTGATGCAGGAACAGCGGGCAGTGCAGATGCCTGTAATAATGATGCAGCCTTCAATTTATATAATGTATTGGGCGGCACGCCACAGTTAAGTGGAAGTTTTGCGGCAGCAATTGGGAATCCGGAAGCGGTAACGATTAGTCAGCCAGGAGATGGGAGTACCAGCACGGCCGATTTTGATGGAGTGGCAACAGGAACGTATGTGTTTACCTATACTGTAAGCTCAGCAGGATGTCCAGATGCGACAGCTGATGTCACCATTACAGTAAACCAGGCTCCGGATGCAGGATTAGCTGCGACAGTAGAAGCTTGCGAGGATGAAGGGGCTTTTGATTTATTTACTTCATTAGGAGGTACACCACAAGCTACGAATGGAGTATGGACCGAAGATGCGGGTAACCCAGCGACAAGTATATTAACACAATCAGGAGATGGAAGCACCGGAACTGCAGATTTAACGACTGCTATAGGTACTTACAACTTTACCTATACAGTAACAGCCCCAGGTTGTAGTCCATCTACAGCAATCTTAACAGTGAATGTAAGTGCGCTACCTGATGCAGGAACAGCGGGCAGTGCAGATGCCTGTAATAATGATGCAGCCTTCAATTTATATAATGTATTGGGCGGCACGCCACAGTTAAGTGGAAGTTTTGCGGCAGCAATTGGGAATCCGGAAGCGGTAACGATTAGTCAGCCAGGAGATGGGAGTACCAGCACGGCCGATTTTGATGGAGTGGCAACAGGAACGTATGTGTTTACCTATACTGTAAGCTCAGCAGGATGTCCAGATGCGACAGCCGATGTCACCATTACAGTAAACCAGGCTCCGGATGCAGGATTAGCTGCGACAGTAGAAGCTTGCGAGGATGAGGGGGCTTTTGATTTATTTACTTCATTAGGAGGTACACCACAAGCTACGAATGGAGTATGGACCGAAGATGCGGGTAACCCAGCGACAAGTATATTAACACAATCAGGAGATGGAAGCACCGGAACTGCAGATTTAACGACTGCTATAGGTACTTACAACTTTACCTATACAGTAACAGCCCCAGGTTGTAGTCCATCTACAGCAATCTTAACAGTGAATGTAAGTGCGCTACCTGATGCAGGAACAGCGGGCAGTGCAGATGCCTGTAATAATGATGCAGCCTTCAATTTATATAATGTATTGGGCGGCACGCCACAGTTAAGTGGAAGTTTTGCGGCAGCAATTGGGAATCCGGAAGCGGTAACGATTAGTCAGCCAGGAGATGGGAGTACCAGCACGGCCGATTTTGATGGAGTGGCAACAGGAACGTATGTGTTTACCTATACTGTAAGCTCAGCAGGATGTCCAGATGCGACAGCTGATGTCACCATTACAGTAAACCAGGCTCCGGATGCAGGATTAGCTGCGACAGTAGAAGCTTGCGAGGATGAAGGGGCTTTTGATTTATTTACTTCATTAGGAGGTACACCACAAGCTACGAATGGAGTATGGACCGAAGATGCGGGTAACCCAGCGACAAGTATATTAACACAATCAGGAGATGGAAGCACCGGAACTGCAGATTTAACGACTGCTATAGGTACTTACAACTTTACCTATACAGTAACAGCCCCAGGTTGTAGTCCATCTACAGCAATCTTAACAGTGAATGTAAGTGCGCTACCTGATGCAGGAACAGCGGGCAGTGCAGATGCCTGTAATAATGATGCAGCCTTCAATTTATATAATGTATTGGGCGGCACGCCACAGTTAAGTGGAAGTTTTGCGGCAGCAATTGGGAATCCGGAAGCGGTAACGATTAGTCAGCCAGGAGATGGGAGTACCAGCACGGCCGATTTTGATGGAGTGGCAACAGGAACGTATGTGTTTACCTATACTGTAAGCTCAGCAGGATGTCCAGATGCGACAGCTGATGTCACCATTACAGTAAACCAGGCTCCGGATGCAGGATTAGCTGCGACAGTAGAAGCTTGCGAGGATGAAGGGGCTTTTGATTTATTTACTTCATTAGGAGGTACACCACAAGCTACGAATGGAGTATGGACCGAAGATGCGGGTAACCCAGCGACAAGTATATTAACACAATCAGGAGATGGAAGCACCGGAACTGCAGATTTAACGACTGCTATAGGTACTTACAACTTTACCTATACAGTAACAGCCCCAGGTTGTAGTCCATCTACAGCAATCTTAACAGTGAATGTAAGTGCGCTACCTGATGCAGGAACAGCGGGCAGTGCAGATGCCTGTAATAATGATGCAGCCTTCAATTTATATAATGTATTGGGCGGCACGCCACAGTTAAGTGGAAGTTTTGCGGCAGCAATTGGGAATCCGGAAGCGGTAACGATTAGTCAGCCAGGAGATGGGAGTACCAGCACGGCCGATTTTGATGGAGTGGCAACAGGAACGTATGTGTTTACCTATACTGTAAGCTCAGCAGGATGTCCAGATGCGACAGCTGATGTCACCATTACAGTAAACCAGGCTCCGGATGCAGGATTAGCTGCGACAGTAGAAGCTTGCGAGGATGAAGGGGCTTTTGATTTATTTACTTCATTAGGAGGTACACCACAAGCTACGAATGGAGTATGGACCGAAGATGCGGGTAACCCAGCGACAAGTATATTAACACAATCAGGAGATGGAAGCACCGGAACTGCAGATTTAACGACTGCTATAGGTACTTACAACTTTACCTATACAGTAACAGCCCCAGGTTGTAGTCCATCTACAGCAATCTTAACAGTGAATGTAAGTGCGCTACCTGATGCAGGAACAGCGGGCAGTGCAGATGCCTGTAATAATGATGCAGCCTTCAATTTATATAATGTATTGGGCGGCACGCCACAGTTAAGTGGAAGTTTTGCGGCAGCAATTGGGAATCCGGAAGCGGTAACGATTAGTCAGCCAGGAGATGGGAGTACCAGCACGGCCGATTTTGATGGAGTGGCAACAGGAACGTATGTGTTTACCTATACTGTAAGCTCAGCAGGATGTCCAGATGCGACAGCTGATGTCACCATTACAGTAAACCAGGCTCCGGATGCAGGATTAGCTGCGACAGTAGAAGCTTGCGAGGATGAAGGGGCTTTTGATTTATTTACTTCATTAGGAGGTACACCACAAGCTACGAATGGAGTATGGACCGAAGATGCGGGTAACCCAGCGACAAGTATATTAACACAATCAGGAGATGGAAGCACCGGAACTGCAGATTTAACGACTGCTATAGGTACTTACAACTTTACCTATACAGTAACAGCCCCAGGTTGTAGTCCATCTACAGCAATCTTAACAGTGAATGTAAGTGCGCTACCTGATGCAGGAACAGCGGGCAGTGCAGATGCCTGTAATAATGATGCAGCCTTCAATTTATATAATGTATTGGGCGGCACGCCACAGTTAAGTGGAAGTTTTGCGGCAGCAATTGGGAATCCGGAAGCGGTAACGATTAGTCAGCCAGGAGATGGGAGTACCAGCACGGCCGATTTTGATGGAGTGGCAACAGGAACGTATGTGTTTACCTATACTGTAAGCTCAGCAGGATGTCCAGATGCGACAGCCGATGTCACCATTACAGTAAACCAGGCTCCGGATGCAGGATTAGCTGCGACAGTAGAAGCTTGCGAGGATGAGGGGGCTTTTGATTTATTTACTTCATTAGGAGGTACACCACAAGCTACGAATGGAGTATGGACCGAAGATGCGGGTAACCCAGCGACAAGTATATTAACACAATCAGGAGATGGAAGCACCGGAACTGCAGATTTAACGACTGCTATAGGTACTTACAACTTTACCTATACAGTAACAGCCCCAGGTTGTAGTCCATCTACAGCAATCTTAACAGTGAATGTAAGTGCGCTACCTGATGCAGGAACAGCGGGCAGTGCAGATGCCTGTAATAATGATGCAGCCTTCAATTTATATAATGTATTGGGCGGCACGCCACAGTTAAGTGGAAGTTTTGCGGCAGCAATTGGGAATCCGGAAGCGGTAACGATTAGTCAGCCAGGAGATGGGAGTACCAGCACGGCCGATTTTGATGGAGTGGCAACAGGAACGTATGTGTTTACCTATACTGTAAGCTCAGCAGGATGTCCAGATGCGACAGCTGATGTCACCATTACAGTAAACCAGGCTCCGGATGCAGGATTAGCTGCGACAGTAGAAGCTTGCGAGGATGAAGGGGCTTTTGATTTATTTACTTCATTAGGAGGTACACCACAAGCTACGAATGGAGTATGGACCGAAGATGCGGGTAACCCAGCGACAAGTATATTAACACAATCAGGAGATGGAAGCACCGGAACTGCAGATTTAACGACTGCTATAGGTACTTACAACTTTACCTATACAGTAACAGCCCCAGGTTGTAGTCCATCTACAGCAATCTTAACAGTGAATGTAAGTGCGCTACCTGATGCAGGAACAGCGGGCAGTGCAGATGCCTGTAATAATGATGCAGCCTTCAATTTATATAATGTATTGGGCGGCACGCCACAGTTAAGTGGAAGTTTTGCGGCAGCAATTGGGAATCCGGAAGCGGTAACGATTAGCCAGCCAGGAGATGGGAGTACCAGCACGGCCGATTTTGATGGAGTGGCAACAGGAACGTATGTGTTTACCTATACTGTAAGCTCAGCAGGATGTCCAGATGCGACAGCCGATGTCACCATTACAGTAAACCAGGCTCCGGATGCAGGATTAGCTGCGACAGTAGAAGCTTGCGAGGATGAGGGGGCTTTTGATTTATTTACTTCATTAGGAGGTACACCACAAGCTACGAATGGAGTATGGACCGAAGATGCGGGTAACCCAGCGACAAGTATATTAACACAATCAGGAGATGGAAGCACCGGAACTGCAGATTTAACGACTGCTATAGGTACTTACAACTTTACCTATACAGTAACAGCCCCAGGTTGTAGTCCATCTACAGCAATCTTAACAGTGAATGTAAGTGCGCTACCTGATGCAGGAACAGCGGGCAGTGCAGATGCCTGTAATAATGATGCAGCCTTCAATTTATATAATGTATTGGGCGGCACGCCACAGTTAAGTGGAAGTTTTGCGGCAGCAATTGGGAATCCGGAAGCGGTAACGATTAGTCAGCCAGGAGATGGGAGTACCAGCACGGCCGATTTTGATGGAGTGGCAACAGGAACGTATGTGTTTACCTATACTGTAAGCTCAGCAGGATGTCCAGATGCGACAGCCGATGTAACTATAAATGTAAATTCCTTAACAGTCACATTAAATACAAATAACCCTACATCTGGTTGTGGATTAGCTGATGGATCACTTGATATAATTGCTAACAGCTCATTTGCAGGTGATACTTTTACTTTTGATTGGTCTAGTCCAAATGGATACAATAATATCATAACTGGTTCCGATGGAGATATATCTGGCCTTGAAAGCGGTGACTATACTGTAGTAGTTACATCAAATAATACGGGTTGTGAATTTACCGATACTTATACAGTTGCTGATCCCGTTCCATTTACAATCAATGTTCTATCTGTAAACGTACAATCGGAATGTGATGTAGATAATGGTGGAATTGATATTGAAGTAACTGGTGGAACAGGTCCATACAATTATTATATTGAAGATGTAAATGCAGGTACAGAGGTAAGCGGATCTAGATTAGATAATGATGCATCTAATACTTATTCTTATAATTTATTAGCTCCAGGTGACTATGAAGTATTTGTAGAAGAAGGGTCTTGCACGCAATCAGAATTATTTACGGTTGATCCGGTAGATAAAATCACTGCTACTATTGCAAATTTTGTTGAACCATCTTGTGGAGCAACTGATGGCAACATAGAATTAGATGTTACGGATGTTGGAAATGATTTTGACGTAACGATTGATGACGGTGTTAACCCGCCAAATACTATAACAGTAACTGCAACAACACCTACAACTGTGAATTTGACTAATTTAGGGCAAGGTAGTTATACTATTACAGTAACAGATAACACTACAAATTGTGATGTGGTATTAAATCAAGTTCTTAATGATAATGCGGCTTTCGATATTGATAATGGCGCAACTACAGTGACTAGCATTCAAACATGTGATGGAAATCAAGGTGCTATAGATGTAGTTATTACAGGAACATTATCTGGCACAGAATCTTATTCTTGGACTGGTCCTACTGGTTTTACTGATCCTAGTACAAAAGATCTTACTCTTTTGGAATTAGCTGGTGATTATCAACTTACTGTTGAGGATGCAGGTTGTACAGTAGTGAGTGATGTATTTACTATTACTGAACCAACTCCTCCAACTTCGGTTGCTGGACAAGATTCTACTATTTGTGAAAATGCTATTACACTTTATGCAGATGCTCTTGCAGCAGACCAAGTAGGTGAGTGGATATTGGTAAGTCAACCAACAACTGCTAGTGCTAATATTGTAAGTCCAAATGATCCAGCTTCAGATTTTGAAAATTTAATTGAAATTGGTGACTACACTTTAGCATGGTTACTAGAAAATACGGTAACTAGTTGCTCTGATACTGATACTATTGTAATCACTAGAAAAACAATCACTGTAGCTGATGCAGGTGCTGCTCAACAAGTATGTGGCACAACGGCTACTTTAGCAGCTAATGCAGCAGGTACCAATGAAACTGGTATATGGACTGTAGTAAGTGGTTCGGGCAATTTTGCTTCAGGTGAGGAGAATAATCCGGCTGCTGAAGTTACAGGATTATCAGCTGGGGATAATATTTTTGAATGGACTATTACAGATGATAATGCAATCTGTGATCCAACTTCAAATCAAGTAACCATTACAGCAGATCCTCTACCAACTGCTTATGCAGGAGAGGATGAGGCATTCTGTGATATTACTACAATTGACTTGAGCACATTAGATGGAGGTAATACCCCACCTCTAGCTGAAAATGGCACTATAGAGTGGACTACTTCTTCAACAGATGGTGGTTCATTTGATGATAATACAATTGAAACACCAGTTTATACATTTGGAACAGATGATATAGCAGATGGAACAGTTACTTTAACAATGACGGTAACTGGTACGGGTGCTTGCTCTGCAGAAGTTGTTTCTGATGAAGTGGTTTTAAACATAGCGAATTCACCTGTGATTGATCCTTTAGCAGATGCTGCTATTTGTTATGTAGATGTGAATAGCACTTTTGATGTGGATGCAACAGTATCTAATGAGGCCAGTATTTTATGGTCAAGCACTGGTACAGGTAGTTTTGATGATGAAACTTCAGCGTCTACATTCTATATTCCAAGTGCAGCAGATTCAACAGCAGGTACAGTTGATTTAACTATAACTGCTGAAGGTGCAGGTGCTTGTGGAAATGTAAGTGAAACTTTAACATTGACTATAAACTCATTAAGAGCAATTGGAAATGTATCTCCAACTTCAGCTTGTGGAGTAGATGATGGATCAATTAGTTTAACAATAGAAAGTAACACTTCGGGACCTTTTGGATTTGTATGGTCTGGCCCTGATAGTTTTGCTTCAACTGATCAAAATATATCAGGATTGGCGCCTGGTAATTATACTGTTCAAGTAACGGATGAAAGTGCGGGTTCTGATTGTATAGTTTCTGAAACTTTCAAAGTAGAAGATCCTGCGGCTTATTCTATAAGTAATTTGACTGAAACTCCACAAACAGAATGCGATGTTGAAAATGGAGGAGTTTCAATTGAAGTGATTGATGGAACTGGTCCTTTTAATTATTATATCACAGATAATGAATCGCCACAAAATGAGATTGCTGATTCAAGATCTGATAATGATGCTTCATTGACTTATTCCTTTAATGAGCTTGCTCCGGGAACTTACAATATTTATGTAGAAGAAGGTGCTTGTCAGCTTTCACAAGAATTCACCATTAACCCAGCCGATGCAATTACTGCTAGTGTGAATACTGTAAGCCCAGCAGACTGTAATGGTGGTACTAATGGCGCTATCGATATAGATATAGTTCCTGTTGGAAATCCTTATACTATAGAAGTATCAGATGTTAATGGAGTTATCAGTACAGATAACTTCACAGCTACTGATGTTACTTTTACTGCAAGTGGGTTATCTCAAGGAACATACACGATTACAATTACTGATGATGTTACAAATTGTGAAGTGGTTATTAACCAAATAGTAAATGAAAATGCTGCATTTACCATTGATAATTCAGTCATAACTGATATTGCGACTTGCGGTGGATCTGAAGGTGAAATTTCATTAGATATTTCAGGATTAAGTGGATCTGAATCCATTAGCTGGGCAGGTCCTAATAATTTCACAGCGTCAACTCAAAATATTAGCGGATTGTCTAATCCAGGTGATTATACAATCACGATTGAAGATAATGGTTGTACAGTAGAACAAATCTATTCTATAACCCAACCAGCAGAATGTGACTACGATTGCGAAGATTTCAAAGTTTCTCCAATCACGGAAGCAGCTACATGCTTAGGAGTGGATGATGGTAAACTTTTCTTCTTACTAAGAAATGTAAATGGAAGTTCGCCTGAATTGAATTTTGACATCAAGCAAGCTGGAGCAGATGACGCTTTATACAAAAGGTTTACTGTTGACAATATAGGTCAGGGATTGATTATTGAAATTGATTCATCATTTGCTACTGGTACTTATACTGTGGTAGCATCCGATCCGAATTTGGAATGTGTATCTGATACTTTTAATATTAATATTGGAACTAAGACAAATTTAACTGCTACAATTGATATTGAACAGCCAACTTGTACTATCTCAACGGGTTCTATTTCAGCAAATATTGCAGGAACTAATGATGAATTTGAATTCATCCTTTACTTTGAAGGAGATTCATTAACAGCTAATACTACTGGTGTATTTGCCGATTTGGAAGAAGGAGATTATGAGTTGGAATTTGATAACCAAAACACAAATGCTTGTGGCGTGGATAATCAAACTTTCACTATTGAAAATACAGCAGTTGTTGATCAAAGCGCAGTGGATATAAATATCACTAATCCTGAGTGTGGAGAAATATTTGGAACTATTTCAGCTAGCTTAAATAATTTACCAAGTAATTATGAATTCATCCTGGTAGATGAAAATGGAGATGAATTTGCTCGAAATGAAACAGGTATCTTTAATGAAGTACCAGAAGGCACTTATATTATCCAATTCGAGAATATGGTAGATCCAGGTGCTTGTCCGATTGCGGATAGAGGTGGAATTGTAATTGAAAATAATGGTTCATTTACGGCTGTGGCAAGTGATGTTGAGAATATAGTATGTCATGGAGATTCAGATGGATCAGCCGTAATTACATTGGAAGGTGTTTCAACTGGGTATTATTCTGTTGATAATGGAGTGATTTGGAATGAATTTACTTCAGGAAATAGAATTACAGGTCTACCAGAAGTGAATAATATATTGGTTAGTGATCAACCAGGTACTTCTGATTGTGAATTATCAGTTGCAGTTGGAATTGAATACTTAAGCGATCCGATTGAGTTGGATGGTGGTAGCCCCATAATAATTACAGAGGCAAGTTGTGATGAATCTGAGACAGATGGTGTAATTGAAATACCTGAAATTACAGGAGGGGTTGAGCCTTACTCTTTTGAAATTGATGGAAATGCTGTTGAATTAAATGAAAATCGACAAATAACGGGTTTAAATAAGTTAACCGAAGTATTTACCATAATTGATGATTCTGGATGTAGTAAAGATTTTCAAATTAATACGGATATAGCTCCAAATCAAATTAGTGCTAGAGTTGAGGAGATAAATGATGAGGGAAATAAATGTATTGAGGAGCCAGAAGGTATTAAAGTTAGGTTAACTGCATTTACCGTTAATAATATTCCAGGTCCATTTACTCTTATTCTAAATAGATCAGATGTAGAAGAAACTGTAGAGATACCTTTAAATTTAGATAATAATAATGGTAATCCTGAATTCTTTATAGGTCCTAATTATGATCTTAACTACACCTTTGAAAAAGGCCAGCAATACAATTGGACAATCCGTACTACAAATAGTCAGCAATCTTGTTCAACAGATGGAATTGTAAATATTCTAGATGGTGCAATTATTCCTACTTTTGAAATGGAAGGTATTGATGCTGCTTGTAATGATGGATCTGGCGCATTGCGATTGTTTAATATTCAAGGTGATATGGAGATTCCAGTTGAGTATCAAATATTTGAGGGAAATGCTTCCACTCCAACAGTAAGGATTAATGAAAATAATCTTCCGGTTACTGGAGAGTATATTATTGATCCTAATAATTATGGAGTAGCAATGGGATTTGTAAGCGGTGGTTACAATGTTAGAATTGTTCAGAGACCTAGCAGTTGTAATAATGACATTGTATCTGAAATTGAAAATGCACAAATTCAACAGCCAAGTGGTAACCTTGTAGTAGAATTAGTTCCTGAACCTAATTTACCTCCAGGAGTTGAAAGAGAGTTTCAGGATATGAATCCGAAGCCTACTTCAAGAAGAGATAAATCAGATGGTTCAATATCAGTAAGAATTTCTAATGAATCAGGTGCTGAAGCATATTATGCCTTATTATCCTTAGCAGATGATGGAAGAGTTAGTGGTGCAGCGCCTTATATCTTTAATACTGATACTGTTGAATTGATACCAAATGAAAGCTATACCTTCGAGAACTTATCGGCCGGTACTTATATTATTGAATATTTTGATAGTTTCGGTAGATGTACCCAACAATTAAGAATAGTTCAAGATAAAGATGGAGCAACGGATGGAATATATGTTGGGTTTGACGAAAGTCCATTCATTCCGAATGTATTTACTCCAAATAATGATCAGAAAAACGATTATTTTAAAATCTTAAATTTACCTGACAATGGAGCTAATTTAATTGTGACTAATAGAAATGGAACCATAGTTTATGAAAACGAGAATTATGGTCCTACAGATAGAGAATCTAACCTTTGGGATGGTGGAGATAGTCCTGATGGAATCTATTTCTATCGATTAGAAGTAAATGGTTCTGCTATTCAAACTGGTTGGGTCGAGATTCTAAGAGGTAGAAGGTAGATAACTTAATACTCTATTCATTAATATTTAATACCAGCTCATTTAGGGCTGGTTTTTTTTTATCCATATTCAGGAATTAAGAATTGTCAAGTACTAAAGAATTTAAGCTTTCGTTTCCTCTGCATGAAAATGAAACTCTCATTTATTTTAGTACTCATATGCTTTCAATTATCAGCTCAGAAATATGGTACTGCAGTTGGACTAAGAATTGGTGATGCTAGGTTTGGTCTAAGTGTTAAACAAAGAATTCTACTTCGGTTTTCAGCAGAGGCTATTACTGACGTTAAAGCTAATTCGTTTCAATTTGCAGTACTTCCTAAATATCATTTACCCATCACTGGTGAAGGGTTCAATTTGTTTTTTGGAGCAGGAATGCATGTAGGGAGCCTCAAAGAGTATGGAGCCACTTATGGTTATGATTTGATGGCAGGGATAGAATGGAAGATTCCTGCTCTTCCTATAGTGATTTCTGCAGATGTTAAACCGGCTTATCATATTAATCACGAAGACTGGTTTGAATTTCCAGCTTCGGTGTCTATTCATTATGCTATTACACGTGAGACAAAAGCTAAACGCAAAAAGGATAGAGAAAGAAGGAAAAAACGCAAGGAAAGGAGAGAGAGAAGAGAAGAACGAAAAGAAAAGCGTCAGGAATGGTGGGATGATTTTCGTAATTAATTTAGTATAAAAAAAACCTGTCTGGTTATAAAAATTATACCGCAAATTTCATCGAAATATTCATGATTATAATTTTTATAACCTAACAGGTTTAGTAATTCTTTTCCTATTAACTTGAATGATTAAGGAAAAGCTATTGAAAATCAACCTAAACTTAATCTTTAAAAATCCCTAGCATTAACTCTTTAAAGCTATTAGAGGTATACATGGAATTACCATTATGCCCAACGCCTTCTACCAATACCTTTTGGTGCTGATTTTCATCAGGGTAAAAGGTTTCCATAAACAAATACATATTCTCCCCTCTATTAAATCTATGCTCACCTAAAAGAACAGCTGCACAACTACTTGTATTTAATGTACCTGAGGTTTGGGTATCATTCGTACCTAATAAATATGTGATTTTTTTGTTTTTAAAACTTTCATTTAAGTCCTCTCTGTTTTTAGTGGCTATATATTCTATGGGTGATTCAAAGCCAAATGGCCATTCATTGTATTCCTCACAGCTTGTTGGGGTTGTGAAATTTTCAGTAGAAGGATTATATCTGACATCTTGAGGATAATAGAAGTATTGACTGTTGGCAACGATATATTCAATTGAGAAATCATATTGTGTCTCTATATCTGATGCTAGAGCATAGGTTTGGGTAAATAGAGCCCCAGAAGAATGACCTGTGATTATAATTTTTTCTAAAAAAGGGAATTGCTCTTTATTGGAAAGGATTTCAAATAATGAATCCATTATGGAATATGTACTTATTTTTACTGATACATTTCCAGATAGTGCTCCTGCACGCCAGTCATTGGGCCAAAATAATTCACCAGGACCAACTTGAGAATTATTTTTGAATTGAGGAGCTATGAGTAAAGTGCTATCAAGAAGTTCAGTTTGATTAAGAGCAGATGTCATATCGGTAAAATAATTATTTGCGTCTCTTTTCTGTCCATGAATGACAAAAACTGCTTGTTTGATATTCCCCCATATGGCTGTATCATTCATAATAGGATAATTTCTATAGAAATTAAATGTTGCTGCTCTTCCTTCTGCAGAAGTGATAGGAATACTTTCGAGGCAATTTACATCACCTGAGACGCAAGGATCTACTACCGTATATTGAATATCAGTTGTATCCGTTTCGTCATCATTTTCTGGGGTAACCTCTTCATTATTACAGGCATAAAACACTGCGCAAACAAATATTAGTAAGTAGATTTTTTTCATTATTTAGTTTTAAGTAAGAAAAGAGGACTTCAATAGAAGCCCCCCTTTCATTGGACACTTTTACTATTAAACAATTAAACTATTATTCATTTTCCCAAGCTAGTGTTGGCCAGCTTCCATCCGTACATGTCCATACACTAGTGAAATCAAATCCTGCTAAAGTAGCATTTGCATCACCACAATTTAGGTTTGCAATTTCAACTGCTGTACCCGCTTCTGTAATAGGTGACCCGCCATTATAAGTTAGGTTGATATTGCTGTCATAATACACTCCCTCTAAAGTGGCAGTTTCTTCTAATTGACCTACAACATAACCAGGATAGTCACTGGATGTATCTTCATCTGTTACAGTAACATTTCCAGTTCCATAAGTGTTTCTTAATACACCGTCCAATCTACCTATTATTGCTGATGCTCTATTTGGAGCTGTTACAGAGCCTGTAGCATAACTATTCTCTACTGTCCCGTCTATATTTACAGATCCGACTAAAGCACCTACTCTTGCAGAACCTGAAGTAACATTTCCTGTTGCAAAGGATTCTGTTACAATTGAAATAGTTGCGGAAGGATTTTCTCTATCTGCATCAGACATGATACCTATCAATCCACCTGCTCTAGATCTCTCTGGACTTACTGTAGCCGAAGAACTACTTTGATGCACGGTTCCAGACTCCATGTCTCCGATTAAGCCACCAGTTCTTGTATCACCTGAAACAAAACCTGAAGTATGGCATCTTGTTACAGTCCCTGTACGTAATTGACCAATTAATATCCCTGTTCCTTGTGTACCTGTAATACCCGTGTTAGTTGCCGCTACATTCATATTTGATAGATCACCTCCATCCACAACACCAAACAAGCCAACTTCATTTACACCATCTGCAACCAGGTTTGTGATTTCAACATTGGAAATAGTAAATCCATCACCATTGTAGGAACCAGTAAAAGGAAATTCCACAGAACCTAATGGCACCCAACCAGTCTCTCCACCTGCGCCTGTAAGGTCAATATCTGCAATTTGGATAAAGTGTGCATCCAGATACGAATTAATTAATTCTAAATCAGCAACATCTTCAATCCTGTATGGGTCTGCCTCTGTACCTTCACCACCACTGAATAATGTTGCATCTACAGTAGTGAACGAAATATCTATAGCTGTTCCCAATTCTCCACCTTCAGCACCAAGAACTCCAGAGGCTACCGTAATGTTATATTCTGTCAGATAATCCAATGGTTCAGAATTGGAAATTGTAACTGTAGTATTGCTCTCAGTAAAGCTTACATCTGTCGCTACATCTCCATCAGCTGAAGAGAATGATAAAGCACTGTTAAAAGCGTCTGTATCAAGACTATTCGAAAAAACCATTACGATCTCCAATTCTCTGGCGATATTTTCATCCCCATTTGATAAATCTTGATTGTTAGCAGTTAATGATAATAAATTAACAGGTTGAGGCTCAGCTGGCCCATTGTCATCCGGATCCTCTCCACACGAGGTCAAGATCATGCTGCATGCTAAAAATAGCACCATTGATAATTTCCTAAAGGAAATTTTTGAGTTGTTTAAAATGTTTACGTTCTCCATAGTACTCATATTTAAAATTAAAAGTTTAATTGAAAAATTATTGTTTAAGTCTTATTCCAGCCGCCATAGATCAGGAAATCTGGTTGGTATAATTTCCCACACTATTGGAAGTAAAAAATAAGTCATAAGTGTAATGATGATAATTGATATAATATTCATCCATAATCCTGTTCTTATCATATCTGGAATATGTAAATAACCAGAGCCAAACACCACAGCGTTTGGTGGTGTAGCAACAGGTAGCATAAATGCACATGATGCAGCTAGCGTAGCTGAAACCATTAACATATATGGATGTAAATTCATTGCTAAAGCTAAAGGGGCTAATATTGGCAATAACATTGCAGTAGTTGCAATATTTGAAGTCATTTCAGTTAAGAAATTAACGCTTGCTATTAGTATTAAAATTACTAGAATTAAAGTCATGCCCTCTATTAAAGACAGTTGACTTCCTATCCATAAAGCTAAGCCTGTGGTTTGAAAAGCTTGTGCTAATGCCATTCCACCCCCAAAAAGCATGATGATACCCCAAGGCATTTTTACGGCCTCCTTCCATGTAATAATAGGTTTTTTGGAATTACTTGAAGGAATTATAAAAAGTGAAATCCCAGCTGCCATTGCAATTATGGTATCGTCAATGTTTGCATTTAATTTTTGAAGTAAAAAAGATCGTGTTATCCAGCAAAATGTAGTAAGTACAAATACAATCAGTACATATTTTTCTTCTTTTGTAATTGGACCTAACTCATTTTTTAAACGATTTATTTCTTCTTTTCCACCTGGGAAACTTTCTCCTTTAAAGTTGAATGCATATTTAGTCATGTATTTCCAGCATAGAAATAATAATATCACCGATATGGGTGCGCCAAACATAAACCATTTTACAAATGAAATTTCTATTTGATAGGTTTCTGAGACAATTCCAGCAAATACTAAATTAGGCGGAGTACCTATTAGGGTACCTATTCCCCCAATTGAGGCACTATATGCAATAGAAAGCATTAAAGCTTTCCCGAAATCTTTATTTAATTTGTCGGAATTATGACTTCCACTTTTAAACTGGCTTACTATTGCCATTCCTATTGGTAGCATCATAACAGATGTGGCCGTATTCGAAATCCACATAGAGAGGAATGCGGTTGCTACCATAAAGCCCAGTATAATATTGGTCACATTAGTGCCTATTATTGAAATTATGTTTAAGGCTATTCTTCGGTGTAAATTCCATTTTTCAATCGCTATTGCTAACATGAAACCACCTATGTATAAGAAGATGTATTTATGACCAAAAGCAGCTGTTGTTGATGATATGTCTAATGCTCCTGTTAGTGGAAATAATACTATCACCAATAAAGCAGTAACAGCAATATGTACCGCTTCTGTTACCCACCAAATCGCAACCCAAGCAGTAACTGCGAGAACCTGAAATGCTTCAGGAGTCATATTTTCTGGCTTGTTTAACATTTGGATGATTATAAATGCTAAAGGACCTAATGCTTGAAAAAGATATTTTCTTTTTTTATCGCTCACTATCCTGTCTTTTTAAGTTAAAATTCTCCACAAATTGAAGTATGAACTGTGCATCATATTCCATTAAAATCGCCAAGTATATCTGTTGATTTTGATTGTCAAATGATTTTAGTCGCTCTGGAATATCTAATACAGACTTGGCTGACAACTTTTTGTAAAATAATGCAGCTGTTAAATATGAACCATATGGTGAGGGATGACTACCATCTGGATGGTATAACTCAAGCTCAGGTTTTAATTTTCTGGCTTCTGACCATGCAGAACCAACATCTAAAATTTCACTATCTGTTTCATTAGCTAGTTTGAAATAAGCTTTATTGATTCCTTCTTGCATTAATGGATTAGCCTCTCTAGCCCAGGTCACGTATAATAAGGGTTGAGCACCACTTTTTTTAACCAATGAAATTAACTTTTTACCATATTCGAAAAAATCATCTTGATTTTTGAAAGTGCTTAAACTATGGTTTTGAAGTACTACTATATCCCAATCTCCATTTTTAATAAGCTCTTGAGTTTTTAACTCTTTATCTCCTTCCCAATGTTGTTTCCAGTCTACTCCGCCACTAGTGGACTGTTGTGTGTAGATATCCTCTCCTTGAGATTTAGCCATTGCGCTTACCAATTGAGGTAAATTCCAAAAATAAGTATAGCTATTGCCTACAAATAGTACTCGCTTCTGATCATCTTGACTTTTCAGCAATTGAGACTGCGAAAAGAAAATTACCAGTAATGCTATGTAAAATTTCTTTATGTCTATCATGATTATGCTTGTTTAAGTATCAGATTCAGCTTTATTGATTAATAGGTGTTTTTTCAAAAAAGTCTGGAATAGGACTTGGAGTATTGTCATTCCTATCTATTTCTGATTGAGGATAAAGAAATCGTTGAGGTAATTCATCTCCAGTATTTGGTGGAACCTGCACTCTTAGGTTCTGCTCATCATAAGTTCTTCTGGTGTCGCTAAATGCTTCTATCTGACCAAAGAGGGTGATGTATCTTTCCTCTAAAATTTCTTTAAGTAAAGCATCATCCTGACTTAAATTATCAGTATTTGCAATTCCTCCTGATTGAAAATCATTTGTTACATAATCGTCATATACTAAACCATTACTGGTTTCATCAACATTATACAAATAACCTCCTGATCTCATGAATGTGCGAAATTCATTAAGATGAGAAAGCCCTGTGTTGAAATCGTTGGACCTAAGCCCCGTTTCTGCTAAAATGAGTAGGTTTTCTGCATAGCTAACCAGAGGAAATGGAGCTTCAGCTGACATATACCCATTAGTATTAACAGTAACCCCACTATTGTTGGTTCTAAAATAGTTGTTATAACGAGCCGTCTCATCAGTTTTGGCATTACCTCTGTAATCTCCACTTGATGGATTCATCATTCCTTCAAAAAAGTCCGATATTTTTATATCATTGGGTCTTGCAACCGCAAAGAATTGATTGTATAAGTTTGAGCCAGGTTGAGCTTGAACATGAGGTACCAACATAGAATTATCATTTGAGGATATCCCAATAGTAGCTGCCTGATAGGCTTCAGCATAATTTCCAGTGTGTAAATAGTATCGTGCTTTAAGCGTATAGGCTACTTCTACCCAAGGGTTTGCATCACCTTCGAAATAAAAATCTGTGTTGGAAACTAATCTACCTTCTCCACTTTGTAATTCAGTGATGGCATCATCCAATAAAGTTTGTAATTTTTTATAAACATCAGCTTGAGCATTAAAAGCTGGATTTTCAAATTCAATAAATCCAGCTTCATCAAATGGAATATCTCCATAAAGAGAAGTGGTTGTTCCGAACGACAATGCTTGAAGCACTTTTGATATTCCAGTAGCGATACCCGTTCTGTCTTCCTCAATGGCTAATTCTTCTGCTACTAAAGCATTTCTAATGGCGTGAACATAAGCATCATCCCATTGGCTATCAAAATCACCTGAGCTAACAATATATTCACTGAAGCCTAAATGTTGTCTATCAATACCCTCAAGATGACCACTAAAGATGTTAGCTTTTCTGGCAGTTTCACCTTCGTGAAGCATTATGGCGCCAACTTCAGCTCCTGTTAGTACAAAATTGTAAGGCGAGCTTGTTGGGCTATTTGGGTTTTCATTTAATCCTTCTACTAAACTTCCACATGAAGCCAGTAGTGATATGTAAAGAATTCCTATTATATATGTTTTTATAAAGCTTTTCATTTTCAAAAAATTTAGAAGTTTAATGTTACAGTAGCGATATATGATCTTGTGCCTGGGTTGTTAAAATAATCAATACCTCTGGCAATGCTTACACCTGTTAAATTAGTATCAGGATCATTCCCTATGTAATCAGTCCAAATGAATAAGTTTCGACCCGTTAGGGTAACATTTGCTGAATTTAGTTTTGTGATTTGTTTGAATTTATCGCTATTCAAAGTATAGCCTAAGGAGAGTTCTCTCAATCTTGTCCAGGAGCCGTCTACAACATATTGTTCATGTAAGCCTCCAAACCAATTTCCTATTGTTCTATAATAGTCTTCGGTTAATGCTACTTCACCTGCTCCAAAATCTTCTACATTGCCTCTGAATGTGGTGCCTATAGGAATAATGTTTCCGTTTATGTCTAGTAGATTTGATTCTGCTGTGACTTCATTTCCAGTTTCTTCATCCAATCCATAACCCACCATAACTCCTCTGGTAGCGTTGGTAACATCTCCACCTTGAAAGGTTTCAAACAATAAGTTTAGATTAAAATTCTTATATTGGAATCCAGAAACTATGGACCCTTGCCAGTCAGGATTAGGGTCACCAATTAATCCATCTTCTGGATCTAACTGAGGGAATCCATTAGCTGAAAGTGCTAGAGTTCCATCTTCATTTCTTCTATATCTACCTCCCCAAAATGCACCTAATGGTTGACCTTCTACAGCTCTTCCACTAATTTGAGCTGTACCTCCTAAATCTATGGATTCAACACCTTGTAAATCCAATACTTTATTTCTTATTCTGCTATAGATTAGATCAACTGACCAGCTAAAATCTTCACTTTGTAGAATTTGATAACCTAAATCTAATTCCACTCCTTTATTTTCTATTTCGCCTCCATTATCAAATATTCTTCTATATCCTCTAGATTGGGCTATTGGGAAATCCAATAAAACATCTTCAGTTCTATTATAGAAATAGGTTGCAGACAGCGATAATCGGTCTTGAAGAAATCTTAAATCTGTTCCTACTTCAAATTCTTTTTTTCGCTCTGGTCTTAACTGTGTATTTCCTACTGCTACACTAGGTACAAAAACACCATTTCCATAAAGTGCGGAATTAATACTTCCGCCAAATTGATCGGAATAAGTAGGAGAAACATATAAGTTAGATGTTTGGTATCTTGATGGTTGAACACCTACTTCTCCATATGCCAGCCTTAATTTACCAAAATTCAAAACAGAATTATCAAAAATATCTAGGCTGGTGAATTGCCATGCCAATGAGGTAGAAGGAAAAACAAAGGTATTATTTGCAGTATTACCAAATGTAGAAGCAGATTCTGCTCTTATTGTTCCTTTTAGGAAAAGCATTTCATAGGCTGCAAATTGAACTGAAGAGTAGACAGCAGCAGTTCTTTCGCTTCCAAAAGTACTACCTATAATTTGATTCTGAGGAACAGCATTATCAATATCTCTTAAACCATCGCTTACTCTTGCAAATTGTAAAAAGCTATTAATTGCAGTGCTATTGGTTGCACGCTTTTTATGGTTGAAATTAAATCCTACTAATAAGTTTCCATTAAAATCACCACCAAAATTTCTGGTGGCCTTTGCAATTAAATCTGAATTGAAAATGGTATTTGTGGCAATTTCGGATCCAAAATACCCTTCATCAAATTCCGGTCTTGCTGAGCCTGGAGTAAAGAATTCCTGGCGTTCTTCACTGTAATGATCAATCCCTGCTCTTGCAATTAAATCTAACCACACGGTGGGAGATACGGTTGCTTTAATCGTAGTCGTAAATCTATCTACCAAAGCTTCACTCTCTTGTTCATTAATAGTCCAAGCAGGATTATTAAAACCCGGATTGAAATTCTCACCTATTGAATTTCTGTAAGATCGATGTCGGTAAGAAACGGGTGCAGCATTTTCAGAAGCGTAGTAATCTCCGATGTAACCTCTATTATCAAAATCTATTGGTGTTCTGAGCAATCCTAAATACAAACCTGAAGCTGAAGCACCTTTTTGAATTCTTCTAGAGGAGGTTCTGGTATAATTAGCATTGGCATTTAATTGCAAGATTTCAGAGAAATTTTGCTCAGCATTAAATCGAACAGTTGATCTTCTGTAGTCAGAGTTGTTTTTTATAATTCCCTGTTGATCCATATCGCTCATGCTGAAATAAAATCTACCGGTTTCATTTCCACCACTCAAACTCACACTGTTTTCCCATGAGCTACCTTGTTGGAAAACATCATCAAAATTTGAATCTATGAAAGTTTCTCTCGAATTCTTGGAAGCAATCGGATAATAGGTTCGACCGTTTTCACCAACAAAAAAAGCACCTGAAGTATCGAATTCGTCTTCACCACCTGGTCTGTCAGCAATTTTATCTCCCCAAGTCACGGTTTCATTCTCTACGAAATTTCCATTTACTCCTTGTCCAAATTTGGTTTGAATAGGATAGCGAACATTTACTTCATCTAATGAATAGCTTGATCTTACTGAAATATTTAATTTCTCATTGTATTTACCGCTTTTGGTCGTAATATAAATCACTCCACCAACTGCCTGCGTACCCCAAAGTGCTGCCGCAGAGGCTCCCTTAAGAACTTGTATGTCGGCTATGTCATTTGGATTAATGTCATTCAATCTGGATTGTTGTACCACAGAGCGTTGTTCCCCTGAACCTCTTGAGTCATTACTAATAGGAACTCCATCTAATACAATAAGCGGTTGACCATCTCCATTTATAGTAGAGAGTCCTCTAATTTGAATAAAAGAACCAGAGCCAGGATCACCAGAGCTTCTGCTAATTCTAACTCCGGAAGCTTTACCCGCCATAGCATTTAGTAATGTTGTTTCTCCTGATCTAGTAACATTTTCTGTCTCTATCTTTGAGTTAGCATAACCCAACTCATCTTTATCCTCTTTAAAGCCCAAGGCAGTTACAACTACTTGATCCAATTCCTCTATGTCCATTTCCATTTTGACATTTAGAGTAGTTCTATTATTTACAGGCTTTCGTACTTTTTTAAAACCGGCATAGCTGAAAATTAAGACAGGAGAATCTTGAGTTAGTGTTATTTTATATTTCCCATCAATATTTGTAACTGTTCCGTTTGAAGTACCTTCCTCTAAAATCGTAACTCCAATTAGAGTTTCGCCATCTGAGTCCGTAACCACTCCACTTACAGTAGAATTATTTTGAGCATGGAGGAAATTTAACCCGATGGCTGTTAAAAAAATGATAAGTAAAAATTTAGTCGTTCCCATAATTATCTGATTATTATATTAATTAGATTTTTTTAAGCCACTTATTAAGTGAATATTTAGTATTTTAATGTTTCATAACACTTTACGTTAGGTAATTTTAATTTTGATTGTTTCGCTATGTTACAAATAATATTTTGAAAATATCAAAATTTAAAAAACTTTATGCTGTTTTAGTGAATTTTAACGAATTTTAACGAATAAAATATAGGGGGTTGGCAAATAATCAATCAATAGAATCTTTACATGATGAGTTCATAAAAAAGGTTGAGCAGCGGTTTGGAAAGTTTATGAATGAACAATTCAGGTTTCAAGAGGCAAGTAATTCAGAAGTAGCTAGAGAGTTAAATTATAGTGATGCACAGTTTTCTCGCCTAATACATCTTTCTGCATCTGAAGGTGAATATTTAAGAGCGATTCGCAATATTGATCGAATTCTCAACGAAATAAAACTTGAAAATCAAATTGAAAAGCTGAAGAATAAGGCACAAGGAGATGCAATTGGCAGGTTTTCAATTTTAAAACCCATTCTATTTATAGTTGTAGGCGGTATAATATCTATAATAGGCTATTTTATTATTTATAATCCATCTGGCAGCGATCAGGCAGAAAATGAGGTTCCTAAGGATTATACCTTGAAATGGAGTTTTGAATCTGCTTTTGTTAGTCCTTATACTAAATTAAGCCAATTACCAGAAGATTGTGATTTCCCATGTTATAAATATCAAGGTAAATGGGAATTGAAAAAACCTTATAAATTACCATTTTTTAGAGAACAGAATGGCTTTCATTATTTGGCAACTGAAGTCAATATGTATGCAAGATGTATGACAGAAGAGCAATCAGATGGTACTTTATTAGAAGGTTATGAATATCAAAAACATGAGATTTGGTACGATAAAAGAAAATTACCGATTGATTCATTTGTTAATTTAGATAATAGAAAAAAAATACTTCCTGAATATCAGAGCTTGGACTTTTCAAAGGATGAAAATTTCATAAAAATAGCTTATGTACATACCTTTTTTAAAAATGAGTTTAAAATTAATGAAGATACAATTGAAAGATCAGGGAAGGTTATAGGAAGAGATATAAAATTCATTCCAACCGAATCTCTTTTAAAATATTTGCCTTCAGAAGCTGAAATAGGAGATTTGACGAATCAAATTAACCGTATTGTTTTTAATAGGTTACAAGATTTTTCCAGACCAATTGATTGTGAAACCACCTTTGTTCCAAATCCTGATTTTCATAGAATTAGTGAAGGGGATGAGATTAGCTTTAACTGTACTTTAACAACAGGTAGAGTGCCTTTGAACTATGAAAAGACTTATGTCTTAATAGATCAATATATTGAGAATAGTTGCCAACCTGCGAGTCCTTGATTTTTTGATAATTATTTGCAATAATTCTTGTAATTTAATTATTTTTCAATGTACTTTGAAAAACAAAGTATAAAAGATGGATCAAGAAAAATATCTTCAAGACATAAAGGAAATTAGAGAGATGATGGATCGCTCAGGCCGTTTCATTTCACTTAGCGGAATTTCCGGGGTAGTAGCAGGTATAATTGCTTTAGTCTCTGCCTTTATCGCTTATCATTATATCTATTTGGATTCAGATTTTTATAGTTTTAAGGTAGTGTATTTATCTCCTGAAACCATTCAGGATATATTCCTACTGGCATTGGCTACTTTAGTTTTATCCATTGGCTCTGTAATCATTTTAACACATCAAACTACTAAGAAAAAGGGCCAAAAGCTTTTAAATAAACATGCTAAGCTGGTATTGGTAAATTTAGCAATTCCTTTAATTACAGGGGGTATTTTATGTGTCATTTTTATCATAAATGGTTATATAGGTGTAATTGCGCCTTTAACTTTAGTTTTTTATGGATTAGCATTGGTTAATGCGAGTAAATTCACTTTAGATGACATTAGAAGTCTTGGAATAGCTCAAATTATTTTAGGATTAATTGGACTGTATTTTATCGGTTATGGTTTAATCCTTTGGGCTGCTGGCTTTGGGATTTTGCACATTATTTACGGAATTAGAATGCGTTTGAAATACGGCTCGTGAAGGATATTTTAAATAAACTGGATAAGGCATTTGAAAATAAAGTGCGCTTGGGAATCATGTCTGCTCTTATGGTTAACGAACAAATGGACTTTATCTCTTTAAAAGATTTACTTGGGGTTACGGATGGTAATTTAGCCAGTCACCTTAAAAATCTTGAAAATAGAGAATACATAGGTTATGAAAAGGAATTTGTTGATCGTAAACCTAATACTACCTATAGGGCTACAGAATTAGGTAAAAAAGCTTTTAAAAATCATATAAATGCAATTGAAAAACTATTAAGTAACCGATAAAATTTTTTTAATTATATACTTTGAAATACAAAGTACTCTAAAAATAAATAAAAATGGAAAATCAAAACAACCTATTCGAGAAAATGAGCAATTGGCTGAAAAATTCAGTTATGTTAAAACTATTAACCATTACAATATTGATGTTGCTCTTACTCATACCCTCAGCAATGATTAATGATGTGATTAGGGAAAGACAAAGTCTACAACAAGAGGCAATAGCTGAGGTCAGCAGTAAATGGGCAAACAGTCAGGAGATCAACGGACCGATTTTGACCATCCCACTTTTATATGAACATGAAAAGGAAGGTAAAATGGTAGAAACTGTTGTTTATCATTATCTTTTACCGCAAAATTTGACCATTAACGGTAAGTTAAAGCCACAAAAATTAAATAGAGGAATCTATGATGTGGTGGTTTATGATTCTGATTTGAATGTTAACGGAACATTTAATATGAATATTAGCTTCGATGAAAATCACTTAAAAGAAATTCAGTACGAAAAAGCTTTTCTTACCATAGGCTTTTCAGACTTAAGAGGGATTGGAAATAATATCAATTTTAAATGGGGAGACGAAAGTCTAAAAGTAGAATCAGGTAGCAAAATCGCAGATTTAATTAGCTCAGGAATTACTATTTATCCTAAGAATATTGCTTCAAAAAATGACCTGAATATAGATTTTAATTTTTCAGTGGCTTTACAAGGGAGTCAGGATTTAACCTTTGTTCCGGTAGGAGGGACAACTCAAGTGAATTTGCAATCGGAATGGCCTTCACCGAGTTTTATGGGAAATTTTTTACCTAAAAACAGAGATATTAATGAAACTGGCTTTAATGCGGATTGGAATGTATTAGAATTGAATAGAAACTATCCTCAGAGCTGGTCGGGGAGGAGCATGAAAGATAAGATGGACGCCTCTGCTTTTGGAGTTAATCTACTGAATGAAGTAGATGATTATAAAAAGGCTCAGCGTTCAGCTAAATACTCAGTAATGACCATTGCACTGACCTTTTTGGTTTTCTTTTTGGTGGAAGTCATCAATAAGAAAAGAATTCATCCTTTTCAATATATTTTGGTTGGGCTAGCCTTATGTTTGTTTTACATCTTACTGGTTTCTATTTCAGAACATTCCAACTTTAATTTAGCTTATGCAATTTCCACTTTCGGTATAGTTGGAATGATCTCTTTTTATGCACTATACATTATCAAAGCCCGCAAACTGGTTATCATTCTTATTTTGACTTTGATTGGTATTTATGGATTTGTATATGTCACCCTTCAATTAGCTGACTATTCTCTTTTAATTGGAAGTATCGGATTAGCTGTGATCTTAGGTTTAACTATGTACTTCACTAGAAAGATTGATTGGTATAATTTACAAACAGCAAAACAGAATAAAATGGTTGAGGCTGAGGGGAATTAGTAATTATTTACCAGAGGCAACAGTAAAAATGACTAGCGATATGATAGCCATAGTGGTACAAAAAAGGTCTTGGAACAAATCCAAGACCTTTTAGTTAATTATATCATAATTCTATAATTTTCTTAATTACTCACCCTCTTAAACTTTTCAAAATCAGGTTTTCTTTTCTCTAAAAATGCATTCCTGCCTTCTTTGGCTTCTTCTGTCATATAGGCTAATCTAGTAGCTTCTCCTGCAAATACTTGTTGCCCCACCATACCATCATCAGTAGCATTGAAAGCAAATTTCAACATTCTGATGGATAGTGGTGATTTTCCTAATACTTCTTGAGCCCATTCGAAAGCGGTATCTTCCAGCTCAGCATGTGGAACTACAGCATTGACCATTCCCATGTCAAAAGCTTCCTGAGCAGAATAATTTCTACCTAAGAAGAAGATCTCTCTAGCTCTTTTTTGTCCGACCATTTTAGCTAAATAGGCTGATCCATAACCACCGTCAAAGCTGGTGACATCAGCATCAGTTTGTTTGAAGATCGCGTGTTCTTTACTAGCTAAAGTCATATCGCAAACTACATGCAAACTATGACCACCACCAACAGCCCAGCCTGGCACTACTGCTATCACCACTTTAGGCATGAAGCGAATCAATCTTTGCACTTCTAAGATGTTCAATCGGGCAACTCCATCATCCCCAACATATCCTTGTTCACCCCTGGCTTTTTGATCACCACCGCTGCAGAAGGCATATTTCCCATCTTTTGGTGAAGGTCCTTCGGCTGATAATAAAACCACACCTATGTCATCATCTTCGCGTGCATGCAATAAAGCATCGAAAAGTTCTGCAGTCGTTTTTGGGCGAAATGCATTGCGCACTTCTGGGCGGTTGAAAGCAATTCTAGCTACGTGATTAGCTTTTTTATAGGTAATGTCTGTATATTCTTTTACCGTTGTCCAGTTAATTTCATTCATGTGTATTTATTTAATTTTAAGTTGCCACATGGAATTCGCGATAAATATTCATCAGGCGGTTGGTTTAAATTCGCCCTCGAATATTTATGCTCATTTCATGATATCAATTTATTTTTAAAGTCTTCAAATAGTTGCTGGTTGTTTTTAGCGTCCGTTTTTATTTCCAATACTGCAGATTGCGGATATTTCAGAAATTTCTCCTTAATGGTTTCAAAACTCTCTGAATTATGAGCTGAAAAATGAGCGATGCCAAATTCACTGCATAAACTTTTAGCATCCAGCCTTTGCTCAGTCTCGAAAAATTCCTCTAATTCTGCTTGTTGATTTGGCCCTTTAATCATTCTGAAAATAGAGCCACCCTGATTATTAAGAAGGATAATTTTCAAATTCGAATAAGGATATTTATGCCAGAATGCATTTCTATCGTAGAAGAACGCTACATCACCAGTAATAAGAAAATGATTTTTATTTTTTTCAGTAACGGCATGACCAACAGCCGTACTAGTTGAACCATCAATTCCGCTTGTGCCTCTATTTGCCCAAATTTTTACTCCATCCTGCTTTATCCCTATAAAATTAGCATAGCGTACACTTAAGCTGTTTGCTAAATGTAGATGGCTGTTACTAGGTAATTTTTTTAGTAACTCATTCAATGCAGAGAATTCGCTAAAAGATTGAGTGCTTAGAAACTGATTCGTTTTAGTTTCTGCCTCTCTATTTTTATCCTTCCATAATTTTAAGAATTCAGCGGAAAAATTTGCATTCAAATGCTGTAAAAAGGAAATAGGCTCAGCTTCAATCTGTTTACTTAATGCCTGAAAAGGATCAGAAATAAAAGCATGATGATTACGCACATGCCATTGTGTTTTTATATTCTTTCGCAAAAATAATTTCAGGTTTTTGGAGATTATGCTTTTACCAAAACTGATAATCAAATCAGGAATTTCTTCCGCTTTGGAATGCTTTATCATGGACATGCAAATACTATCAGGTAAATGGATAGCATTCTTGAGTGAATGCCCATTTGAAATAACATCTGCAAAAATCGGTATATTTAGTTGCTGTGAAGTTTGATCAAGAGTACTTAAAAATTCTTCACTGTAATTGTCCTGCCCTAAAACAAAGGCAATTTTTTCTTTCTCTTTTAATGCTGTTTGAAGCTCATTGATTTGATTTTCATTCAGTCTTTTTTCTCCAGCAATATTTTCTATAATCTTAATGTCATGATCATACTGCCAGTTTTCATTCTTTTCAGGATAGAAAGGTTCGCGAAAAGGAATGTTGACATGCACAGGCCCTTTAACTCCCGTTTTACTTTCCAAAACAGCTTCATTGATGATTCTGTAAGTTTGCCATTGTGCATCAGCATGCGATAAATCGACCGCTATATTGAAACTCTTTTTGACATGCTTTCCATAGATATTTTCTTGTCTTATGGTTTGGCCGTCCCACTGATCGATCCATTCAGGTGGACGATCAGCTGTGATCACAACCAAAGGAATTTCTTGAAAATAGGCTTCAGCAATAGCGGGTGCATAATTGAGAGCAGCTGAACCTGAGGTACAAATTATCGCTACTGGCTTCCTGTCTGCTTGAGCGATTCCCATGCTAATGAAAGCAGCTGAACGTTCATCGCTTATGGAATAGCATTGAATTTTGGGATACCGCGCAAATGCTAAAGTCAAGGGAGCATTTCTGCTACCGGGAGAAATAATAGCTTTTTCAATTCCTTGCTGATGGCAAATCTCCGCTATATTATTTATTGTTTGCTGTTCCATATTCAGCCTGCAATTTAGGGATTGACAGGAGTAATTGCACCATATTTTAATCCTTTTGTGCTTTTTAGAAAGGCTTTTACCCATCCAACTTGGATTTTAGCCTGCACCTTTAGAGGTATTTTGTTTTTATCATCAGTTACCCAAACTGTCATGTCTTCGCCACCATCGAATATGGTGCCTTCTACTAATAAAGCACTGAATTTTATGGTGTTATAAACCTTTTCATCAGGCATTTCCAGTTTTTCTTTACCTAGATAGCGAACATAAAGATTATGAACTTTACCATCTACAATCAAATTGAAAGGAATTTTTTCTTCTGAACTATAATTCGTAAAATCTAGATTTCTGGCATAATAAATTGCTGATAGCACATCCCAGATACAATCTTCAAATGGTACATTTTTCTTTATCTTTTCCTTATCATCAGAATTGTAAACTTCGGCTTTTATAGTTTCCTTTTCTTTGTCAAACCAATATTTATTGTTGACTTTATAACTTCCTTCGCTAGTATTTCTATGAAAGTAAAGAGGTTTTAATTGCTCCTGCGTACCAATAGCATCAAAAGTATCACGCACTTTATAAACCCAATCCCATTTGGGCATGGAGCGACCATAGCCTTTGAACCAATATGCATCAAAACCTTCCCATTTGGCATCCTCCACGGAAAACATCACTTCTCCAGCATCTACCCATATTATGCCCCAATTATATTTGACATCATACCATATTTCCTCTCCCGCTTGATAAGCGGTGGATTGCTCAAGACATTGCCCTGATAAAAGTTTAGGGAAGGATAAAAAGAAAATTAAAAAGGAGGAAAACAGGTATTTGTTCATATAATCAATAAACGATTTAAAGGTAGATTGTTAATTTATTTGTCAATTATTTCCTCTTTATTTTTAGCGCCTGGAATTTCATATCCAATTTTACGACTCATCATTTGCTGAATGGATTGCTCTTGCTTCCTTAACTTTAAGGAATTGCCTAATAATTCAATTTTTCCAGCTGACATAAAGCTATCGTAGGGAGTTAATCTGAGAAATTTAATTTTATGCTGATGACAATACAAATCTAAACAGAAATTGGCAATGGCGTGCAATTTCCATCCAGAACTACCATTTCCTCCGAAATAGCCTGGTTCATCTGCTTTGCCTAATAATTTTTCTGAAATAGGATAAGTCCAAATTTCATTGGTTAAACCACCCTTGAAAGCTTCCTTTTCTTTAGAGCGACAATAAGTTCTCCATTTCTGTATATCAAAGTAGGATATGTCTTGATAAAAACTGTTTCGTAAAGTTTTGAGCCTGTAGCGGTTGAAATGATATTCAGGTTCAAAAAAGATATTGAAGTCCGTAGGCTGTAAGTTCAAAAGATGAAATGTAAATGAAAGATTCTTATTCAGGAGAGAATTTAATTCAATTTCCAGTTCTTCTCTTAATTCTAGAAAATTTTCCTCATTGGGATTATAGACTTGATCAAAGTTAATTTGAAGGGAAGTGAAATCGGACCGTAAATCAATTTTTTCCAAATAGCTTTGCAGCGCTTTAATGAAGGCGTTTTGTGTAATTGTTATATTGGGCATTGTACTTCTTTCTTCAATCTTGTTTTTTTATAAAGTCCCTATTATTCAGAACCTGACAAAATTAAATATTCAGATGTGATCTGGGAAATATTCTTTAAGAACTCTTTCTAATTTTTGTTCATCTAAAGGTTTGTTTTCATAATTTTGTATTTCCTGATGATTGTGGGCCTTTTCCTTATCGTCAGGATTAATTGAAGTAGTGAGCATTACTATAATTACTTTCGATTTCTGGTTTTCTTCTAGCTTTTTGTATTCTTCTAAAAATTCCCAACCATCCATCAAGGGCATGTTAATATCAAGGAAAATCAGATCAGGCTGTGGAAATTTTCCATTCCGCTTATTTGTCAGAAACTTGAGTGCCTCCAGGCCATTCTCAACAATTATTATTTCTTCTGCACAGCCTCTTTCCTCAATTATCATTTTATTTAAATAATTCGTAGCTTCATCATCATCTACCAATAATACATAATTTAGTTTTTTCTTCATAGGGTAAATTTTGGCATGCTAACGTGGAAGGTCGACCCATTGTTTAATTCAGATTCTACCCATATGTCTCCATCATGGATCTCCACTATTTTTCTACAATGAGCTAAACCTATACCGGTTCCTTCGAATTCTCTCTGATTATGAAGTCTTCTGTAAAGAGTGAAAATGGAATTGTAATGCTTTTTGTCGATACCTATGCCATTGTCTTTTATTTTAAAGATCCAGACCTTTTTTTCTTCTTGAGCAGAAATTTTGATGCGAGGAGTGCTGTCTTTTTGTTGATATTTGATACCATTCTTAATCAAATTTTGAAAGAGACTTTTCAGCTCCACTTTATACCCTCTTACAACTGGAAGCTTTTCCCATTTGATATCAATCTGCTTTTCTTCAATCAAGACTTTAAGATCTTCAACTATCAATTTCATCAGTTCATTACAGTCCACTTCTTCTTTTACACTATTTTTACCTATCTGGGCATATTTTAATAGGCCCTCGATCAGGGAGCTCATTCTTTTAGATGCCTTGCTTATAAATTCAATGAATTTATGTCCCTTGTCATCTAACTTGTTACTATATTTTTTTTCAAGTAACTGAACATAGCTCGTCACAGTTCTTAATGGCTCTTGCAAATCATGGCTAGCGACAAATGCAAATTGCTCGAGTTCTTCATTTTTTCTTTTCAGTTGTTTTACATTTTTCTCAACCTCTACTACTTGTTTCTTTAAAGCAGAATTATATTGGGCAATCCTTCTTTCATTATTTTTTTTCTCTGTGATATCATTAATGAATACATGAATGACAGGCTGACCCTCTAGAATATATTTGCAAGGAGTTACTTCAGCATCAAAAACAGATCCATCCTTTCTTGTAAATTGCGTCTCTGCATGATGCGCTTCTTCTTCCTCCATTTTTTGTAGTACTTCGCTGGAATGATCAATCTCATCAGGAGTATGAAGGTCAAATACTTTTTTTTGTAAAAATTCATTTTCAGGATATCCAAATTGCTTTACAGCACTCTTATTAACTTCAATGATGTTCATTTCCATATCATGGACAATGACCGGAATGAGAGAGAGGTTAAATATTTGCTTATATATATTTCCACTTTTATCTAGTAGCTGAAATCCATTTTTGTCCGAATTTTCGCCATCGATATGGTTTTTACTTTGGGTGTCCATTGCTATTAATAAGGTAATGCAAAAAATCTTTAATAAGAAAACAGTAAGTAGAAAGTTCAACCTTGTTTGGTCAAGAATACTTCTGATCACTAATGAAACTAGTATTTGCAGCAATTTTTTCTGATTGATTTAAATATACTGGATTTTTGAAAGAAAACAATATTGAATGTGGAAATTTCAATACTATAAGCTACTTCAACCAAGGATTTATCCAGTACATTATTTAGTAGAAATTCTTTTCATTTCTTAAACGCTTGTTAATTATTTTTCTAAGAATGTTGTAAAGCATGTAGTCTTTGATAAGTTCTCCATTTCCGTAGATTAAGAATTGGTCTTTTGAGTAAAAACTATTTCTCAAAGGTTTCAGTCGATACCGACTAAAATGATAATCAGGCTCAAAAAATAAGTGATATTGGCTATGTTGAAAATATAGCAACCAGTATGAAAACTTTAAATCCTTATCAAGGAAGTCATCCCAATGCACTTCCATTTTCTCAGCTAATTCATCGAAATATGAAATTTGTTGATGATACAGTTTTTTTAAAATCAATATTTAGCTCAGTAAAGTCGCTTCTGAGAGCTTTATTTTTCAATATAGTGCTGCAATGAGTTGATGTGCTTTTTTGGATAATTGATGTTGTTCTCAAATGGCAAAAAAATATTAAAAGATATGAAAGGGAACAGGCATAAAGATTATTTTTATGCCTGGCTTATTTCATGACCAGTAAAATAGTTCTACATAATTTTCTTAACCTGTTTAAGCCAGCTGCCTGTTTTCAATTCGTTTTTTCCTCTTCTTTTTAAACTTTCTTCCATACCACAACAAGAAACCTGTTATCGGTAAAGAAGCAACGGTTAAACTAGCTAGAAATGCAATTATTTTTCCTGGGAGCCCCGCAATAGCTCCAATATGCGTGTCGTAATTCATTCGTATTAATTTATCTGGAATATTGGCTTGATCATATTTACCATAATAAGTGCCAGATGGGATCTCTTCAAAAGTGTTTTGATCGAAAAACACGAAGTCAGAATTATAGAATACTCCATTTTCATTAGAAATCTCCACATAAATGGCTGACGAATCTGAATGAGGAAGATGAATTTCATAGTCCATAGCATTTGGATATTCAATTTGTAGTTTTTGTAATAGGTTGTCTATAGATTTAAGCCCATCAGGAGATTCACGTTTGGAACCTTCGGGAATTAGGAAAGTAGCTTCTTTCTCACCGCCCATCGCCCGGTAAACGGCTTTATTTACGATGGGGAAAGCCATTATTAACCCAGTTAGAATGAAAATCAATGCGAATATGCTCACATAGAAACCAAAAATGCTATGGAGATCAAAATTTTTCCTTTTCCACTTAGTTGTGGATTTCCAATCAAATTTGAATCGTTGCTTTTTATTCTTTTTATTTCTTGGCCACCAAAGGTAAATTCCACTCATCACTAACAGTAAAAATAGAACCGTTGACCATTTTACAATTTGAGTTCCGATCGCTTCTGGCAACCATAGATGTATGTGGCCATCCAATACAAAAGCAAAGAAGCCGGTTAAATGGTTTTCAGTTTTAAGAATAGTGCCTTGAGTAGGGTGGATAAATACAGAGCTATAAAAAAGTGGATCTGCTTGGTAAAATATGGCTTCAATGGGCTCTGATGTGTCATCATAGAGAATGCCATGTATTAATTTATTGGGATATACAGAATGTGCAATTGCCTTTGCTTCAGTAATGCTTAGGAACTCATCATTCGAATTTTCAATAATGAGTTCTTCTTGGGTGATGACTTTTATTTCCTCTCTAAAAACCCACAGGCATCCCGTAATGGCAACTATAAATACAACAAGGCCTGATCCTAAGCCTAGAATGAGATGAATTTTATTTGTTATTTTCTTCATTTATTTTCTTTCCATTGTGAAGAAACCAATAGCCCGGGAATAATCCTGGGCTATTGATTTAGAGTTACTGACTACTTTTAAGAGTGTGCAAGAAATCAGAACTTGAAATTTAAACTCAAGGAATAATTCCTTAAGTTTTGGGGTGTTACGGTTGACCAACCTGAATAGTAGCGCTGATCTGTAATATTATTTGCTTTTAAAATGATATCGTATTGAAATGTAGAATAAGATAATGAAGCATTAAATACTTGGTAAGCTGGTAAAACGAAAGTACCAGTAGTGGCTCTATTCAAAGTTAAATGCTCGCTTGCTCCATTACCTCCAAAGCCAACTCCCACTCCTTTAAAAGTACCACTAGGAATGCTATAACTTGCCCAGAAGTTGAATACTTCAGAAGGTCCTGCTTCTTCCGGTCTCAAGCCCAGATATCCAGAAGTCTCATAATCTTTTGTTACTTCGCTGTCATTATTGCTGTATCCAGCAATCAAATTTAAACCAGCAATTGGGTTTGCAGTAAGACTTACTTCATATCCTTGGCTGACTACTTCACCACCCTGGATAGAATTATTGACATTTTCCGGATCAGTCATTAGTCTATTGGCTACCGTAATGTGGTAGTAACTTGCAGTTGCGCTCAATCTGTTATTGAAGAAATTGGATTTAATTCCCCCTTCATACTGATTCGCATTTTCAGGATCAAAACTTTTCAATCGAGGATTAGAGCCATCCGCATCAGCAACTTGCTGAGGAGCTTGATTTACAAATCCATTCATATAATTTCCAAAAACAGAAAGTTTTTCATTAAGAATTTGATATACCAAACCGAATTTTGGAGAAACGGCATATTGTTCTTCTATAGGTTCTGCACTGTAAATAGAAGGTTTGCCCGAGAATCGATCTAGCCTAACACTAGTCATGGCAGATAGGGAAGGAGTGATGTTGATGACATCTGAAATATAAGCGCTCATCACTTCATTGGTGGCTTCATTAATGCCCGCAAAGTTTTCTTCCAAAAATGCGTTTGTTCCTGCTGTTGTTAATACGCCAGTATCCTCTTGCGTTTGAATATTGACCGTACCATTTTGCACATAGCCAGAGCTGTTATCCCTAAGAATTGAATTGTAATAATCTAGACCAATAACGATTCTATTTCTTAAACCTGCTATTTTGAAATCCCCAAGGAAATTTTGCTGGATGTCAGTAGTATTCGTTTCACTATTTCGTTTTGAGATGTATCGGGCAAAATTTTCACCATCCGTTAAATCCCATAGATAATGATAAAAGCCATTTGCCTTTGTATTACTTCTTGAAATAACCGTTTGAGAAGTCCAGTTATCAGAAATCTCATATAACGCTTGCGCTTGCAACCCAAAAGAAGGGTTTTTTATAGTTAAATCATTTGAAGTAAAAGATCTGGTGTAAGCATCTTCAAAGTCACTAATATTGTCGTATGAAAGCTCAGCATTTCTATTTAAAAACAGCATTGGAGCATTAGCGCTTTCTGAAGATAGAAATTCAGTATTTACCAAGAAGGTTAATTTATCAGAAGGCTTAAATTTAAATGATGGTGCTATAAAAAGCGATTCACTAAAACCGGCATCTTGAAAAGAGTTCTGTTTGTTGTAAGCCATATTGACCCTAGCAAAAGATTGATCAGTGATTTTGGAATTCACATCAGCAGCAATTCTGTTTAACCCATTGCTACCCGTTATGTAATTGATTGATCCACCGAAGGATTCATAGGGCTGTTTGGTAGTGATATTGATCATGCCTCCATAAGAAATGACAGGACTGCCAAAAAGTGTCCCTGAAGGACCTTTGATAATATCGATGGATTCTACATTGGCAGGATCAAGTCCGGCATTATTGATGGCTGGCATTCCATTTACTAAAGTAGGTTGCACGGAGAATCCCCTCATCGAATAGAATTCAGCACCATCTCCGCCTCTTCCGGTAGATTCCCATAATCGGGTAACACCAGTTGCATTTTTCAAGGCATCATTCATATTGGTAACTACCTGTTCTTTCAATATGGTTTTTGGAATGGAATTATATACCTGTGGATTTTCGATATCTTTTAAAGGCAATTTTGAAACTATAAAACTACTGTCTTTATGGAATTTATTCTTTTGAGTATAGCTAACGGTAATTTCATCCAGTTGTAGCGCATCATCTTTCAATGTGAAATTGATGTTTAAGTTTTCATTTTCTTTAATTTGAATTTTTCTCTCAGCAGATTGATAGCCTACAAAAGAGCAAATTAATGTATATCTCCCAGGTGAAATATTTGAAATTATATACTGACCATTTTGCTCAGAAACTGCTCCTGTGTTTTTTTCCTTCAAGGCAACATTTACAAATTCTATTGGGCTTCCATCTGTGTTTGTAACAGTCCCTGTGATTTTGCTCTGTTGTGCAAAAGCGGATTGCATGCCGATTAATAAAAGTATCGGGAGTAAATATTTCTTCATTTTTTATATATATTTAGATTGATTAAAAATAACAATGCAAACATATACACTATTTATAATCAATCCAAATAAAAATAATTTATAGGTTTTATAAATTTGATTGATGAAAATGATGAGTCATTACGTTGATTATTTTATAGCTGATTTTAGATTTGGCTCAATAAGCTTTAAGCTTTACGAGAAAATGAGTTATTTTTGTATTTACTACAAAAGGAATAAAATCTACTTTGAAGCGCATTTGTTCATTTATACTCATTATGATTGTTTTATCCAGCTCACTTGCATTTTGTTGTGAGGAGGAAGAGCTTTGTGAAGTTGATGAATTGATTGCTTGTGACAATGAGAAACCCAAGAGCCACCAAGAGGATTTTCCATGTTCACCCTTTTTTGATTGTGGTAATTGTACAGGAAATATTATAATAAATACTCCTCTGATTGCACTTAATGGTCATTTGAAAAAATCAAATGTCTATTCTCCTTTTCTTGAAACCTATCTGAAAAAAGAAGCTCGTTTTAGGCTTTTGAAGCCACCGATGCAGCTATCATAAATAGAATTCAATCTCATTTTACTTCTAGGTAATATGATTCAATTAATATATTTATTATAATCTGTATTCGATATGCTTAATAGAATAATTTTTGCTTGTGCTTTGCTATTGACAATCAATAGCATTGATCTACAAGCTCAATACCAATTTACCGCTTTAGTTTTGGACGAAGAAAGCGAAGAACCATTAATAGGAGCCACTATTCATAACAAAAAATTAGGATTAGGAGCTGTGACCGATACCACTGGAAAAGCTATTATAGATAATATCCCTGAAGGAAAACATCAATTCCAAATTAGCTATGTCGGCTATGAAACATTGTCATTTGAATTGGATTTTCCTTCCAAAGAAGCCTCAGAATTACTAACGTTTAAACTCCATCATAAGCATGGCGAGATGGAAGAGGTTACTATCAGTTCTACTAGATCAAGCAGAACCATTGATAATATCCCTACTCGAGTAGAATTTATTGCTGGTGGGGAACTTACTGAGAAAGGAAATATGAAACCGGGCGATATTAGAATGCTACTAAATGAGAGTACCGGTATTAGAACTCAGCAAACCTCTGCCACCAGCTATAACTCTAGTATTAGAATTCAAGGATTGGATGGGAAATACACACAGTTATTACGTGATGGTTTACCACTTTTTTCTGGTTATTCGGGTAGCTTGAGTTTAATGCAAATAGCACCATTGGATTTAAAGCAAGTTGAGGTTATTAAAGGTTCCAACTCAACATTGTATGGTGGAGGTGCCATTGCTGGGTTAGTGAATTTAATTTCCAAAGACCCTAAAAGTAAACCTGAGTTAAGTATGATGTTTAATGGAACATCAGCCTTAGGATTGGATGTTAGTAGTTTTTATGCCAATAGAAATGAGAAAATAGGAACCACTATTTTTGCTTCCTATAACAAAGGTACTGCCTATGACCCAGCAGGTATAGGTTTAACGGCAATACCGAAATTTGATCGTTTTACGCTTAATCCTAAACTTTTTATTTATCCTAGAGAGGAAACTACAATAGAAATTGGTTTAAATATGGTGAAAGAGGAGCGATTGGGAGGAAACATGGATTTTATTAATGGAGAGGATGTCAACAATCCATATTATGAATTAAATGAAACGGATCGTGTCTCAAGTCAGATTTTAATTGATCATTCTTTTGAAGATAATTTTAAAGCTTCCTTTAAGAATAGTATAAGTTATTTTGATAGAGGAATAGAAATTCCAGATTATAATTTTTCAGGACTTCAGTTTTCTTCATTTAGTGAGTTAAACTTCAACTACGTCATGGAAAATTCCGAATGGATTGGTGGATTAAATTTATGGACTGATAATTTTGATCAAAATCTGGATAGTATGGCATTTAACCATAGTTTTCAGGAATATACAACTGGTATATTTTTGCAAAACACTTATGATTTCTCTGAAAATATTGCAGTCGAGAGTGGTTTAAGATTGGATTATAACAATCAATATGGATTATTTCCTTTGCCAAGATTGTCGCTTATGTACACTCCAACAAACAGTCTTACATTTCGAATGGGAGGTGGTTTAGGGTATAAAACGCCAACAGTATTTTCAGAAGAAGCAGAGACGCTGCAGTTTCAAAGTGTGAGACCACTGAATAGGTCTGAATTATCAGCTGAGCGTTCTTATGGAGCAAATTTTGATATTAATTATAGCTACAGCTTTACAGAAAAGTTATCATTAACATCAAATGCTTTGTTTTTCTATACCCAAATTGAGAATCCATTGAATCTAGTTCAGGTTCAAAATCAATTTGAATTTAACCAATCTGCAGGATTTATTGATTCTAAGGGAATAGAATTAAACTTGAAATGGGGTTATGAAGATTTTAAACTTTTCACAGGCTATACTTTTGCAGATGTGAATGAAACTTTAAATAATTCCACTGAACAGATGCCATTGGTAGCAAAACACCGATTAAACAATGTGTTGATGTACGAAAAGCATGGAAATTTCTGGTTGGGATTAGAAGCATACTATTTCAGTCCACAAAAGCTAAATGATGGCGAAATAGGGCAGTCCTATTGGATTTTTGGTTTAATGTCTGAAAAGAGATTTAGCGAAATGTTTTCTGTGTTTCTAAACTTTGAGAATTTTACAGATACTAGACAAACTGCTTTTGACACTGTGTATAGAGGGAATATAGAAAATCCACAGTTTAGAGATATTTACGCTCCTGTTGATGGTTTTGTGATTAATGGAGGGATTAAATTGAATTTGCTATAAGTTGAGTAGGGAGTATTCTGATCTTTGATTAGTTTAGAATGCTCTCTCAACTTGAATGCACATTCTAGGCTTTACGGTAGCTTAGCTTTTCTAGATATAGTTGATCTTTAAAATTACAATTATTTAAAAGGTTTCGTAAACCAGTTCCAAACCCGCTTGTGCAAGGGAGGTTTTTCATAAATATAAAACACACTAAGCTCACTTTCATCTGGTGAGAGCATGACATTTAATTCTTGCCTTTTATTCTGAATCCTTACGTTTTTTGATGCATATCCAATAAACTTAAAGGTAACTGTTACTGAATCTTGGTATGCAATTTCTTGTGGGATCTCGATAGAATAATTACCATCATTATCAGTAGAAGTCATAGTACTTGTACCCTTAATTATAACATTGATACCAGGAATACCAAGTGTGTCTTCTCCCAAAACCTTGACTTGTCCTGTTACAATGGATGAGTCCTGTTTTACATGCTTTTTATTTCTGCTAAAAGTTCTGTTTAAATTGTCAGATTTGTATTTATACAGGGATTCAATTTTCTCCTTTGGAGCTATTATATTAGCTGCAGTTTCAGGAGTTATTAATATTGAAATCAGGCCGAGAATGGAAGATTTAAATAGACTTTTCTTTTTCGGTCTTTTATCAAAACTTATGGATGAACGTAGTTGTTTCTTTGAATATAAGCCACAAACATTTCCTTCACTAATTGCATGTATGTGAGCAATTTCAGTTTTATTTTTATTTCTGAAATCGTGAATAACATTTGAGCAATTTGTACACAACTTTCCTTGAGGATGATTGGGCATTTCATTCCAGTACTGATTACAAGCTTTTAATTTAGATAAGTTAAGATTTTGATTATTTTCAATCATTGTAGGAAAGCCTTTTTCCTAAACTACTACATTTTTAACAAATTTTAAAGTATTTACCAAAATGGATATTTATACTATGAATTGATCAGTATTTTGAAATTGGGGAAAGGCTACTTTAGTCGTTAATATTTAATCTACAATTCTATCCCAAATACTCATTTCTTTATTACTTTAGCGATCCATATATTCTAAAATAGATGTCTTTAAAAGAAATATTAGTAAGTTTTGGTAATGCAATGTGGGGTACGCCTCTTTTATTATTGTTAATGGGAGGAGGTCTCTTTTTCCTTTTGTATTCGCGTTTTCTTCCTTTTCGCTATTTAAAACATGCGATTCAAATTCTCAGAGGGAAATATGATAAAGATCAAAGCGAAGGAGATATAAACCATTACCAAGCACTTTCTACGGCATTAGCAGCAACTGTTGGGATGGGAAATATCAGTGGTGTGGCTGTAGCTATAACCATGGGAGGTCCTGGTGCTATATTTTGGATGTGGGTGAGTGCGTTTGTAGGAATGGCTACTAAATTTTTCACTTGTACTTTAGCTGTTATGTACAGAGGGAAAGATTCACTGGGACACTTACAGGGTGGTCCAATGTATGTGATTCGTGAAGGATTGGGTAAAAAATGGCAGCCATTGGCTATTTTATTTTGTGTGGCAGGTATGTTTGGAACCATTCCAAGTTTCCAGTCCAATCAATTAACAGCTGCAATCGGAGAGGGGCTGTTATTACCTATGGGAATTGAACTCACATTTGCTATAAAATTAACCATTGGATTCATTTTAGCTATTATAGTGGCTATGGTGATTTTGGGTGGAATTAAAAGAATAGGAACTGTAGCTGGAAGAATGGTTCCAATGATGGTTGGGATTTATGTAGTAGCTGTAATTGCTATATTGGTTTTGAATTATGAATTAGTACCCCAATATTTAAAACTGATTTTTGTAGATGCTTTTACTGCCAATTCAGTATTAGGTGGAGCTGTAGGAGCCATAGTGGTGGCAGGAGCAAGAAGAGCTGCTTTTTCTAATGAAGCAGGAATCGGGACAGCACCCATGGCACATGGAGCAGCTAAAACCAATGAACCTGTTCGTGAAGGTTTGGTCGCCATGATGGGGCCTGCTATTGATACTATTATCGTTTGTACCATGACGGCTTTAGCTATCTTAATTACTGGAATTTGGCAAGATCATACGGAAGGCATAAGTGGAGTAACCTTAACTATCAAGGCTTTTGATGATTCCCTTTGGGGAGGTAGGTATTTATTGGTTTTAGCTTTATTTATATTTGCTATAACTTCTCTTTTTAGCTATTCCTATTACGGAGGAAAATGCTTTTCCTATTTGTTTGGAGCCCAGCATGTCCGGTGGTACCAGTATTTTTACATCGGAATGGTAATCTGGGGTTCTGTGGCTTCTCTGGGCGCTGTAATCGGTTTGATTGATGGAATGTACGCCTTGATGGCATTCCCTACTATGATTTCGGCATTTATACTGGCACCTAAAGTGATGAAAGCAGCAAAGGTTTATTTTGCTAAGGATGATTTGTGATCTGATTAAATTTACTTTTTCAGTATCTGTTCTATATTGGTTTGTGTGATTGAATAGAAATTAAGTTGTTTTTGATAAAAGAGATCTGAATAGTAGTCCTCTTTTTTTACTAATAAATCAACAGAATTTATGATTCTATCTTTTATACTTGAAAAATCTACTTTAAGATCAACCGATAATTCAGGTGTTCCGAGGTCATCCATGAAAAACTTCATTTTGTTATGGGTAGAAAGTGTAATGATTTTACAATTTAAACCAAATGGTATCATTTGAGCATGGCCTCTCATACCCATCACGATCTCCATTTCATTATAAAATTGATACACTTCATTAGGAGTCATAAACTGAAGTACATGCGATTGGTAAGAGACTTTATGCTTATCTAATAAAATCCGGAATTTATTATCTTCTTGCAAATGGCCTGTAAGTTGAATTTTATAGCCCATTTTTTCTAACTTCTTTAAGGCAAGTGCAACTTGATCCAACACTTCATAAATATTTGCACCAAACCTTTTTTCATATCTATCGAAAGCCATATTTATTGCAATATTTTTCGATTTCTTTTTATTAGGAAGCTTTGGGTTAAGTTGCCTGATAATAGTGGTGGTACAGGGCTGAAACACTATTTTATCTTTTAAATCAACATCTATTAAATTTTTAACAGCTTCAATGCTACCTGAATTTCGAAGTCCTATAAATTTAGCTTTCCTAACAATGGCATTTAAATTATTGATAAATAAGTCATTTGGTTTTTGTCCTGGGAAATAATTATAACCGACTGCAAATAAGGAGATTGGGACTGAAATCTTTTCAAGTAAATCAAGGCTAATAGGCCATTGCCAACCACTTTTATCATTTTTATTGGTATCAGGTAGAAATAAGCCACCACCTCCAATGATTATATGTTCAGTTCTATTATAATGTTCAATGCTTTTTTCAGTAACATCTTCTGTTACTTTGTTTAATTGCCATTGAATAGATTCTTTTTGATTAAAAGTATCTCTTACAGTTTTAGATAGAACAGTATCTCCGGCATTTTCCCAGCCTCTAAAGTAGGTTAAATGCTGAAATAACTTTTTCCCACCCTTATTCTTTTCTTTTCTTACGTAATTTAATTCTTTTAAAGCATACTTTCCAAAATAGCTAGCTTTTTGAATATAATCGTTTTTTTCTGTAAACAGTCGAAATCCAAACTCTTTTAGGTCTATATTTTTCTTAACTTTTAAGGAAGGGGTGATTTTAATTAAATTTTTAACTAATGCTGCTTTTCTTTTATACTTATTAAAGGCAGTTTTATTGAATTCGGATTTCTCATTTTTAGCTACTACAAAAAGGGCAGCACCATAATACCCAATTTTTTCCACTTTGAAATATTGTGAAAATAATTGATAAACACTGGCTGCATTAAAATATTGTAAGTGTGGTTCCCAATAAGTTCTTTTTAAATCGCCCCAGGAAAAAATTTCCATTGATGGAAATTCATGTAAAATGGTGGCTCCTTCATTCGCTACATTTTTCAGTCGTTTCAAAAAATCATGCGGATCGGGCACATGTTCAATTACATGGAATGAACAAATGAAATCAAACTTTTGAGAAGTTTGATAGTCTTCCAGCATGACTCCATGTTGAGAGAATCCATATTGATGTTGGGAAAAATCTGCAAAAGTTTTATCTGGTTCCACCCCTTCAACCTCGGCTCCATTTAATTTCAAAATATGTAAAAATGAACCAATTGAGCTGCCAATCTCAAGAGCTGAATTCATTGTTTCAGGAAAGTACTCTTTGTAGAAATCAAATCTTTTGAGGGCTCTTTTATCAAGCTCCTTGATTTTCATTGCAGAAGGTATGGCGCTATCTCTAAATTTTTCAGAAAATTCACCACTCGTATATATATCAGTTTCTTTTTCAGGAATCTGCTCGATGTGATTACATACTTTACATTTCTTAAAGGAAAGTGAAAAATCATCTCTGGTAATATGCTTGAAAACCTTGATGTTTTTGCTTCCGCAAATGCTACAAGTACTCATATGAATTGCTTTAAAATATGTTCATCCACGAATTCACGGAATGCACCGTTTCCGCCAGATTTTTGGAGTTTAATTATATTAGGAATAGCCTTTATCTTTGAGACGGAATTTGCAGGACATGCTGCTAATCCTACTGCTTTTAATACTTCCTCATCATTGATGTCATCACCAATGTAGGCTATTTCCTCTGCTTTAATATCTGTTTCTTGAATAATTGATTGTAATTGAGAAATTTTATCTTTTATACCATGGAATTGAAAGTCTACTTTAAGTTTCTGAGCTCTTTTTCTATTCAAGGAAACATCTTCGGCTGTCATGATACCTGTTTTTATTCCATTGTTTCTAAGAAGTTCAAAACCCTTTCCATCATAAGTAGAAAATTTCTTTAGTTCATCTCCATTTTCAGAATAATACATTCCTGCATCGGTAAGCACCCCATCTACATCTGACAAAACCAGCTTAATAGGGCTTTTATCCTTTTGAGATATATTGCCATATTTCAAGATAAGCTCTTCAGCAATTTGCCAATCCCAGGGTTCATCCAATTCCAATTGGGTATATTCAGGCATTTCATAAATACCTATTTTACCTGAAAGTCGATTTTTATTTTTAATTATGTTCCCAACAGAATTGATATAAAAAGCACCATTTTCAATTAAATTTCCTTCAAAATCCTGCCTTCTCGGACGATTTGTGTAATCATAATTAATAGGCTGTCCATTTTCATCCCAAAAAAATCTTTTTATTCTCGCGCAAGTCAGTAAGGAGTCGAAATCACCTTTTTCATATAATTTCAGGGCCTCATCAAAATTTGTTGAACTAGTAAAAGGAGAAGTGGCCTGTACCAGAATAAATATGTCATTATTTTTAAGCGTGGCTTCCTTAATATACTCCAACATTACACTTTCAGTAGAAGATTGATCAGCTGCATTTTCTTTTTTTCTACTATAAACATTTACTTTAGAAAATTCGAAAGAGTTCACTACGGATTCAATTTCTTCACTATCTGTAGCAATTACCACTTCATCTACTAATAAGCTTTCCTGCAATGCCTTCGTTACGTAATAAACAAGGGGTTTACCATTAAGTAATTTAATGTTTTTTAAAGGAATTGATTTGCTTCCTCCTCTTACCGGTATAAAAGCTATTTTTTTCAATTCCTAAATTTTAATTTATTGCGTTGAACTTCTTCTATTGGTAGAATCTCAGTTGGTTTATAGGTCAATGATTTATATGCAGCATGTAAATCTCTCACTAATTTTTTCATTCCTGTAGGTTCAAGTGAAGCCGCATGATCTGTCCCTTTCCAGGTTCTATCTTTTGTAAAATGTCTTTCAATCCACATACCCCCTAAAGTATAGGCTGCAATATCAACTGCAATACCTAAATGATGTCCTGAAAATCCTATTTCAGCAACTCTATCCCCAAATGTTTCATAAATTCTATTGATTTCCAGCATGCATATATCCTCAAAAGGAACAGGATAACCTGAGGTGCAATCATAAATGACTAATCGGTTTTTTGCCTGATCAGTTTCTTCAAAGAAAGACACTATTTCTTCTTCCTCTTTATGATTTGTCATCCCAAAGGATATGTGCACTTGACCTTTGTATTCATCCCTTAATACTTTTAATAAATCAAAATAATTATTACATGCTGAAGGTACCTTAATGTAATCTGGCTTTAAGGAAATAATTTCTTTTGCTGATGTAACATCCCAAACTGAAGTAGCATACCCGACACCAATTTTCTCACAGTATTTTTTCAGTTCAGCATGCTGCTCAACGGAAAACTCTAAATATTCTCTATGGGCACCATAAGTTTCGCCATAAGAATTGGCTGGATTAGGGTGTGGTGCTTCATATTGATCTTTAGATAATAATTCTTTATTGTTTCTTTTTTGAAATTTGGCGTAATCAGCTTTGCATTCTTTAGCCAAATCAATCAATTCTTTTGCAATTTCAAAGTTGCCTTTATGATTGCAGCCTATTTCCGCAACAGTTTTAGGCGCTTTATATTTAAAATTAAATCCTTTGTTCATTTCTTATATTTTTTTCAAATAATTTTCAATGTTTCTTCTCTCAAAAGCATCAATAAATGAGTCTTCCGTTCCATTATAAATCTTCACATTCATGCTATTTGCATATTCCTTGATAATAAAATAGCCATAAAAGGCTAAAGTAAATTTACTTAATACCTCATAAAGATTTCTGCTTCCTTTTCCTCTCTTATCTAAAGGCTTTGCTTTTGATGTATCTTTATCATAAAAATGTTTTTGATTTAGTAGCACTTCATTATTTTGAGTTACTGTTAAATCTCTTAGCCAAGTATGTCCAACCCCTAACAATAAAATATCCTTTACATTTGGCTGAAGGCACAAACTTAAACAAGGAATCATAACATTATGGGGCCTTGGCATTCCTATTTGATTTCTATAGCAAAGATAATTAAAGCTTTTTATACCTTCCACTGCATTATTGTTGTAATATTTAATTTTTATATGTGGATTTCCCTTAAGGTGATTTTGCCACCTCTTGTATTTCCTTGCTTCAAATGGTATAAATAAAAAAAAATCCCATTCCGTTTTTTCAGCAATATTCTTAAATAATTTATTGCTGTTATCAACAAATTCTTGATCAATATCATCTAGCCATAAATTAGGAGCACCTGTAACATAAAAATTAGGTTTTATAATTTCAAATTGATCAGTAGAAGGGAAGTGGTTAACACAAATCACTTCTGTTTGATTTGGTATTTTGTCTATTTCTTTGAGCTCATGAACTAATGACGGGCCATTACCCAATACAATGAAATGTTTTTTAGTAGTGAAATCATTAATTTTTGCACCTTTTTTTCTTACTAAAATTATAATTTTAAGAATAGAGAAAGCAGTGAGAAATATATTTTCAATGGCAATTTGGATTGACGTTTTAAAAATATTCATATGGTTAAACTATTCTTTTTTTTAGCATTCCTTTTAGAACCCAAAATCTAAATTTAATCAACACCGAAGCGGCAGAAAACCTACCTTTGAACAAATATATAAAGAACAAGAGTATTGTAGCAGAAATTTTAATTAACTCACTAAGTATTTTATTAATCCATTTGGTTGTCCCAGCTCTTTTTAGTCTTTTTATTTCACTACTACCAACACCTATTCCCAAACCTTTTATGTATTCCATTGTCAATCTTTTTTCCGGTATGATATGATCAACTTTTACATTTGGTACATAATGAATTATTTCTTTATGTTTTTTGAGCCTTAAGAACAGTTCCTTTTCTTCTCCTCCTTCTAGTACATCTCCTCGTCTACCCAAATCGGTATTGAAAAGGCCATACTTTTTAAAAACGGTTGATCGGAAGGCCATATTGGCTCCGATAGGAAATTTGGTACCTTTAAATTTTTTAGGTGAGTTTCCCATATCTAAAGCAGCAACTAAAGTTAAAAGATATTTTGACATCCATTTTGGTTCCTCTGCTTCATAAACCGGTGAAATTTTACCTCCGATAGCGCTCACGTCCTGATTTTCATCAAAATAGGATTTTATTTCCTTGATGAAATTATATTCTACAAAGGCATCATCATCAATAAAACTTAATACTTCTCCTTTTGCCTCTTTAATGCCCCTGTTTCGGCCAAAAGTTAACCCTTGATTCATTTCGCAAAAGTAATGAGCATTCAAATCAGGATTACTATTTATAAATTCATGAGCAATTGTTGCCGTATTATCAGTACTGTTATTATCTATAATTAAGACCTCATAATCTGCTTTTTCAGCCGACTGCTCAGCTAAATGGTTCAAACATTCTGGTAAATATTCTTGTCGATTATAGGTGCAAACTATTACGGATGTCAAGTTTGTTTTCATCTGATTAAATTTTGCCTCGAATTATTTTCTTTGGTAGAAAATTTAATCCTTGCTCTTTGTGTCCTCAAATAATAAGTCGGTCATTGACCGTCAGGTTTAGAAATAAATGAATAAACAATTCCTCCGATGACTACTATAATCAAAATAATTGAACTTATCATCATTATGGTATTTCCAGTATAATAAGCTGCTGGTTTAAATTCAAAACGGATTTCGTGCTGGCCTGCAGGAATTTCTAATGCTCTCAGTACATAGTTTGCCTGTAAAATTTCAGCTTCTTTTCCATCTATATAAGCTTTCCAGCCTTTTGGATAGTAGATTTCTGAAAATAAGGCCAAACCTGATTGGGTATTATCAGATTGATATACCAATTCATTAGGAGCATAGCTTTTCAGGTTGATATTTCCTTCTGATAAATCACCTTGAGGAATATCAAATCGAGTTTGATTGATAACAGCTGTTTCATTCGGATTGATTTGTCCTAAAGTTTCAATTTCTTCATCAGGATTTTTCACTGGTTGTATATTTTCTACAAACCAAGCATTTCCAAAGCTATTATTGTTTTGAATGACTTGTCCAGCTTGATTTCCAAACTTTATATACTTGGTATTAAGCATGTTCAATACTCCAAACTCACTTAAATCTGTGCTTCCACTTCTTAATTTTTCAATTAAAGCATTCATTTCTTGTTGAATGTGAAGGTTGATTAAATCCTGGTAGCGTCTCATTTTTGCACCATGGTAGCCTCCAATACTGGAATGATAGTAAGATGTTTTAGCCTCATTGAATGGGTTATTCAGGTTTAAAACTCTGTAATGTCCATCATCCTGTAAAATTCTTTGATGAGCTTCAGTTTTTTGAAAGAAATTTCTTTTAACATTTTTCTGGAAATTTTCATCATTCAAATAACGTTTGCCTAATGGAATAAAATCAATTAATAAGGCAGCAATAAATAATCCGATTGCTAAATTTTGTTTTAGCTTTCCAGCTTTCCAGAAGTAAAGAATACCTCCACCTAAAATAATAAAGAAGAAGGAACGAAAAGCATCTGTCCTGAACATAGAAGCACGCTGTTCACGGATCAGATCTACTGGCCATCCCTGATCTGCCAATTGAGCATCCACAGCTCCTCTAAATTGCATTATATAAGATGTTATTACTAATACTAAACAAAGACCAGCAGTTATGCTTATTGCAGTTATTAGTTTCTTTTTGCTATCCTTCCAATCCGATTCAATCAATTTTTTAACACCTAAGAACCCTAATAATGGCATTGTTAGGAAAGGAATGGCAACTGTCATGGAAACAGATCTGAATTTATTGTAGCCCGGGAAATAATCGAACATAAAGTAATTAAATAATTCAAAGTTTTTACCCCAGGATAAAACAATACCTAAAATGGAGGCAGTAATTAACCACCATTTTTCAGGCCCTTTAACAAGAATTATTCCCAAAATAAATAGAAAAATAACGATAGCACCCATATAATAAGGGCCACTAGTAAATGGCTGATCTCCCCAATAAGTAGGAACATTTTTGACTATTGATCTAACTTGTCCGCTTCCTACACCTCTTTGTTTTAATCCTTCTGCTAAATCAGAGCTCATGGAAAGTTCTTCTTGGCTAGCCCCTCCATAAAAATTAGGGATTAGAAAAGTGAAAGGTTCCCAAATACCATTACTCCAAGCAAAGGCATAATCCCTGTCCAAACCACCAGATGATTCTGTATTTGAAGTTAATTCAGCTGGCCCTCTTATAGAATATTGACCATATTCATAAGCCGTCCAAACCTTTCCGATATTGGTACTAACACCTAGTAATACAGCTAAAATCAATACGCCAATAGCTTTAAAGAAATCAGGGAGTGTTTTATTTCTAAAAGCACTGATTAATTGAAAAAGCCCGAAAACCAATACGATTAATAATAAGTAGTAAGTGATTTGTAAATGATTGGAACGAATTTCCATCGCCATTGCTAGGGAAGTGAGTATAAAAGCCCATAAATATTGTTTTTTAAAGGCTAAAATTATTCCACCTAAAACAGCAGGCATCAAACTAATGGCAGCCACCTTCCAAATATGTCCTGCTTCAACTGAAATCAAGAAAAATGTATTTAAACCATAGGCTATTCCTCCTCCAATTGCCAAATAAGGATTGACTCTGAAGACCATTAGGAGGATATAAAAACTTAACATGGCCACGAATGTATGGCTAGCCGGACTTGGTAACCATAAGCTGACAGCTTTATAAATATAATAAGTTAATTCACCTGACCATTGAACATTTATTAAATAGGCAGGCATTCCACTAAACATACTATTGGTCCATAAGGCTTCTTCACCTGTCTCAGCTCTATAATCAATTATTTCTTGATTAGCACCTGCACCTTGCAAAATATCA